>NZ_NRGU01000030.1:0-477606 GCF_002332245.1 Glutamicibacter sp. BW78 | reverse complement strand
CCGCCCACCCGCTCTACCCGGAGTTGGCCCCGCTCTGCTGAGTCGCCTCCAGCCCCTCGGGGCGTCGTCGGGCCCGGGGCGAAAAACCCCGGGCCCGACGCATGACAGCACCCACCTCGTGCAAAGGAATGAACACCATGGCCATCAGCGTTTTCGACCTCTTCTCGATCGGCATCGGCCCCTCGAGCTCCCATACCGTCGGTCCCATGCGGGCTGCGCAGCGTTTCGCTGCGGGGCTCGTGGAAGGCCAACTGGCTGAAGCCACCGCTGACCTACAGGTCGACGTCTACGGTTCCCTCGCCGCCACCGGCAAGGGCCATGGCACGTTCACCGCAGTCCTGCTGGGACTGGAGGGCTTCGAACCCGATCGGATTCTGCCCGAGCAGGTCGAGGAACGCCTGGAGGACATCGCGGCATCGGGCACCCTGCGTCTGGCTGCCGAGCTCGGGGCCCGGAAGGACTTGTCCTATTCGGTCGAGGACATGGTCCAGCGCCCGCTGACCATCCTGCCCCGCCACACCAATGGCATCCGCTTCCAGGCCCTGGATGCCTCCGGCGGTGTCCTGTTGGATGAGACCTATTATTCGGTGGGCGGTGGATTCATCGTCCGTGATGGCGATGAGGAAGCCGCCGCGGCCGAACTCGACGAAGTCAATGAAGAGATCCCCTACCCCTTCACCACCGCTGCTCGACTGCTCGAGCACTGCCACGCCAGCGAAATGGGCATCGCCGACGTCATGCTCGCCAACGAGCTGACCTACAGGTCCCGCGAGGAGATCCGTGCCGGCCTGCTGCATATTTGGGAGGTGATGGAGCAGTGCAAGGATTCGGCCATCGCCCGCGAAGGACTGCTACCCGGCGGGCTGAAGGTCCGCCGTCGTGCCCCCGACTGGCATGAGCGCCTGAGCAAGGAGGACAAGGACCGCGACCCGCGCTACTGGCAGGAATGGGTTAACCTCGTCGCCCTGGCCGTCAACGAGGAGAACGCCACCGGCGGCCGCGTGGTGACCGCCCCGACCAACGGGGCGGCAGGCATCATCCCCGCAGTCATGTTCTACGCCACGCATTACCTGCCAGGCATCGACTACGCCACCGGTGAGGACAAGGAAGAGATCATCGTGCGCTTCCTCCTCGCCGCCGCCGCAGTGGGCGTGCTCTATAAGGAACAGGCCTCCATTTCAGGTGCCGAGGTCGGCTGCCAGGGCGAGGTCGGTTCGGCCTCCTCCATGGCCGCCGCCGGACTCGCGGAGGTGCTCGGCGGTAGCCCCGCCCAGGTGGAGAACGCCGCCGAGATCGCCATGGAACACAACCTCGGGCTGACCTGCGACCCGATCGGCGGACTCGTACAGATCCCCTGCATCGAACGCAATGCCATCGGCGCTTCCAAGGCCGTCAACGCAGCCAAGATGGCATTGATGGGCGATGGCGAACACCGGGTCTCCTTGGATGAAGTCATCGTGACCATGCGCGAAACCGGTAAGGATATGAGCGATAAGTACAAGGAAACCGCCATGGGTGGCCTCGCAGTGAACGTGGTGGAGTGCTAGGACCTTCCCCCGTGCTGCGCCGTCTCTCGGCAGCCGATGAGGAGCAGGCGCTGGTCGCCCACGGAGAAATGTCCCTCGAGGGGTTCGACTTCTTGCTGGACTACGACGCCGGAGAGGACTTTGCCGGGTACCTTGCCGGATTGGAGGCGGGGGAGCGCGGCGAGGGTCTGGCGCCCGGACGGGTGCCCCACACCTTCCTCGTGGCCGAGGACGCTGGCCTGCTGCTGGGCCGGGTCTCGCTGCGGCACGAACTGACCCCGATGCTCGCTACCATCGGCGGCCATATCGGGTTTGGCGTCCGCCCCGGTTTCCGCGGCCGCGGTTACGCGGGAGTCCTGTTGGCCGCGGCACTGGGCCGGGCCGCTGAGTTGGGGATCGACCAGGTGCTGGTGACCTGTGACGAAACCAACCATGCCTCTGCCGCCGTCATCGAACGCGCTGGTGGCATCCACGAAGATACCGTTGAACTGCTTCCGGGCCACTCCAAACGCCGCTATTGGATCGCTACCGCTTTGGTGTAGCTCGCGGGTTCGGAATAGGGTGGGCCTTGGAGCCGTCGTGATCGGCGTGCTTCGCTGATCGACGCCTGCCGGGCTGATGGCCCGTGCCCGCGTATGGCTTGCCGAATCGGGAGGTGACCCGCAGATGGACGACGGACCAAGTCGAGAACCCGCGCCCGCCGCGGGTCCACACACCTCGCCGTCGTTCCTTGTGGTTCGTCGGTATTCCGCTGCGCCGCGCGCAGTCATCAGCTAGCGCCCCTCACGGGGCGCGTACCGGAGGGAACCCGGATTATGAACCCCGAAGACACCATCGAAATCGATGACACCCTTGAGGCCCTGAAGCAGGCCCTCAATCGCGATGATCTAGCGGCAGCCGGTGGGCTGGTGGCCCGCCTGCCTATTTCGAAAACACTCGACGAACTGGAACGGCTGAACGACCGCGACCGGGCGGTACTGTACCGGCTGCTCGACAAGGAGCGGGCCCTGGCCGTGTTTGAACGGCTGGACCCGACACTGCAATCCGAGCTCATCCAGGGCTTGCAAGACTCCGATGTCGCCGAGGTCTTCGACAACCTGAGCCCGGACGACCGGGTGGGCCTGCTCGACGAACTTCCCTCGGTGGTGGCCCGTCGACTTCTGCTGGGTCTGTCCAGCCGGGAGCGGGCCCTGACCGACGCCATCCTCGGATACGGGCAGGGATCGATCGGGCGCAGCATGAGCCCCGAATTCATCAGCGCCCACCCCTGGACCACCGTGGATCAGGCGTTGGAAAAGGTCCGCAGGGGTCTGGACGACGCCGAGACCATCTACACCCTGCCCGTCACCGATGCCGGCCGGACCCTGGTGGGGATCATCAGCCTGCGTGACCTGCTGCGTGCCGATCCGCTGAAAACGGTCGGCGAGATCATGGTGGATGCGGAATCCGTGCGGGCCACCGTGGACGAGGAAACCGCTGCCCGGCGCTGCGCCGACCTGCAGGTGCTGGCGCTGCCGGTGGTTGATACCGAAAACCGGCTACTGGGCATCCTGACCGTCGACGATGCGTTGCGGATCATTGAGGCCGCCGAATCCGAGGACGCGGCCCGCAGCGGTGGTACCGAGCCGTTGCGCCGGCCCTACCTCTCCACCCCGATCTGGGAGATCGTGAAATCCCGGGTGGTGTGGCTGCTGGTCCTGGCCGTTGGTGCCACGCTCACCGTCCGGGTCCTCCACGAATTCGAGGCGACCCTGGCCGAAGTGGTTGTGCTGACGTCGTTCATCCCGCTGCTGATCGGCACCGGCGGCAACACCGGCAACCAGGCTGCCACCACGGTGACTCGTGCTTTGGCTCTGGGGGATGTTCGTACCCGTGACATCCTGCGCGTTTTCGCGCGGGAAATCCGGGTGGGTGCCATGCTCGGTTTGCTGCTGGGGGCGCTGGGCTTCGTCATCGCGGCGTTGATCTACAGTCCCGATATTGGGTGGGTGATCGGTTTGACGCTAGGCGGGGTCTGCACGATGGCGGCAACGGTCGGCGGGATCATGCCCCTGCTGGGCAAGGCCATCAAGGCCGACCCTGCGGTGTTCTCCAACCCCTTCATTACCACTTTCGTGGACGCCGCCGGCCTGATCCTGTACTTCCTGATCGCGAAGGCAGTGCTGGGTATCTAGGGGTGCGCTGAGGGCTGTCCATGCGAAAAAACGGGCTCTGTTCGCCGCGTCTCGGCGATGCTACGGTGGGCTCACGGACCCAGTAGTCACGCGGCGAAGGCGTCGCGTGGGAAGGAGTTTCCCCATGGCAAATAGGGCAGGTTCCAGCGGAATTGATGCCACGTTATTTCGACAAGAAGGTCCGTGGTGCACGGCCTTCGTAGACGCCTCGCTCGGCACGACGGCAGCCCATGAAGCTGCCGATGCCCTGCCCGATACAGTTGCCCAACTTTTGAAAAGCCAACAGGCCAGCGCCCCCGACATAGAAGCGATGCGTTCGGCACTGCGCCCGGCCGAAGGCAGGCCTGCCCCGGTCTCACGTTTCGTTGCCGTCTGCGACGGACAGGTCGTCCTCGACGAGCTGGTCCAAGGCGTGAAGACCGAAGCGCCGCAGGTTGACTGCAGCGAGTTCCCCAACCTCGTCCCGCTGGCACGCGCCCACGGCGGACAGTTCCCCTATCTGGTCGCCGAAGTCGGCCGCGATGGGGGAGAAGTGCGGCTGCGCCATTCGGCAGTTGCCGGTGTCGCCGAGGAATACCGGATTGCCGGGGATCGCGACGAAGCCCATCACGCCCGCCGGGTCCCCGGCAGGTACGAAGAATCGAAGAACCAACACCAGACGGCGGAGATTTGGCGTCGGAACGCCGATGAGATCGCCCGGCTGATCGACGAGATAGCCCGAGACACCCGGGCCCGGCTCGTGGTCCTCTCCGGGGATACGAAGGCCAGGGAGCTGGTCTTGTCCCAACTTGCCGAGCCGACACGGGCCCTGGCGGTGACCCTTGATCAGCACACCCGGACCGGGGGCGCCGATTCCTCTGCCGTGGAGAAGGATATCGAAGCCCACGTTGCCGCACTGTTGGCCGAGGATATTCGCGAACTTTCCGAACGCATCACCAACCAGGCCAACGCCACCCAGCCCGGGGCGGTACTCGGTTTCGCAGAGGTCGTCTGGGCCTTGCAACAGGGGCAAGCCGCCACGGTCGTCGTCGCCGAATTCCAAGACGACCATTCCCTGCTGGCGCTCGAAGCGGAGCCGTGGCTCGCCTCCGAAGGGGCCGATATCGAAGGTTCCGATGCGCTGGGTTCATGGCCAGCGCCCGAGGTCCTGCTGCGTGCGGTAGCCATGACCGATGCCTCGATCCGCTATGTCCCGGCCGGCGTGCTTCCCAACGGGGCAGGTATCGCCGCCCTGTTGCGCTGGCCCAAGGCCGAAGCAGCCTGAACCGAAGCGGAAAAAAGATCCGCAGTGGAAGCCTGGGGCTTCGGCTGCGGATCTTTTTTGCGGTCCCCGACGGCTAGTTCTTCAGGGCCTTCTGGATGGCGTCGATATTCGAGCTCATCCATCCGAGATAGTCGGTGTCCTGGGGGAGGGTCTCGCTGAACTCGACCACGGGAACTCCCGCCTTCTCGGCCTGGGAGCGGACGCTCTGGGTTTGCGGGCTACTGGTCTGGGGGTTGTAGGCCAGCAGGGCGATGTCTCCCGAAGAGAGTTTCTTGTCCAAGGCGTTGAGGATCAGCGGGGAAACGTCGTTGCCCTCCTCGATGGCGCCGCTGAAGCCTGCGGGAGTCCCATCCGAGAGGCCGGCTTGCTCCAGCAGGTAGAAGGGCACCGGTTCGGTCATGGCGTACTGGTGACCTTTTGCCTCGGTGGATAGTTTCCCGAGACGTTGGTCCAAGGTGTCGATCTTCGTGTCGAACTCCTGGGCATTGGCGGTGAAGGTTTCTGCCTCTTCCGGTTTCAGCTCGCCCAGCCGATCGGCGACTTCCATGGCTACGGCAGAGGCGGTCGGGAGGTCGTACCAGACGTGTTCGTTGAAGCTGGAGTGGTCATGTCCGTCGTGATCCTTTGGGTCGGCCTCCGCTTCCGTGTCGTGTTCTGCTGCGTGGGCCGTCTCTGAATAGTCGACGGCGGTGACGATCTGCTCATCCTTGATTCCCAGATCTTTGGTCAGCGGATCGATGAAGGCGTCGTAGCCGCCACCGTTTTCCACGACGAGGTCCGCGTGGGAGAGGGTGAGCTTGTCCTGAGGCGTTGCCTCATAGGAGTGCGGGTCCTGGGAGGGCTTGTTGATGATCGAATCGACCTGCACCGCATCGCCAGCGACCTGGCTGACGATGTCTGCGTAGGCGCTCGTGGAAGTGACCACTGTCAAGGTTTCAGTATCATCGCCGGTAGCCGTGCCCGAGCAGGCTGACAGTCCTAGTCCGATTAGGAGGACGGGGGCGACGGCAAAGCGCAAATGCATGGGCGACCTTTCAGGGGAGCTGATGGAAACCCTCACAGCTTATACTAAATGAGAATCGTTTGCATCTCGCGATCGAGTCGACCGACGGCTGTATCCGTGAGGGCATGCGGGAGCGGCGGATCTACCTGTTCGTAGGCCTATCCGCCCGTTTTTAGTGAGACTGGACTCGGAGTCCCCGGCGCGCGGCATCACTGGGGACGATTGATCGCATCGCCCTCACAGGACAGGCCGGCGCCGGCGTGGATCGGTAGCACCTCGAGCCCTGGCGTCCGTTCGAGCTCGCGGATGAGCCCCGCCGTTCCCGCGATGAGCGTCGAATCGAAATCGATTTCGGTGGCCAGGACCCACGAGTGATCGTCGGGCCACAAGATACTGGGCGACTGCGCCCCCATGTATTCATCCACCCACGGTGCGTGGGTGGGCCATGCAGCATCCGCGAAGTCATCCGCGCCCGCCTCGAACAGGATGTAGCTCCGTCCCGTGTCGCCATGTAATTCGAACGGCTTGCCGGTGGCGATCTCACGGGCAAGTAGCCCGGATCCTGGTTTTGGCTGGCGCCGCGGAAGAGCTTCCTTCAACGACCTCATCCTCGCCATCCAGTGTCGCGCGGCCTTCGCCAGTCGAACGCGAAGCGATTGCTCGGCAAGGGGTAAGGGCGCCTCGTCGGTGTAGCGGACGGGCATCCCTTCATGCTCCTCGACCATATAGTGGCCAACTCCGGCCGAACTCACCAGGCCGCCCCATCCCTCCCAGATGGCGGCGATACCGGAATCCGGAGTCGATGTGTGGCGTGCAAGCACCTGGGCTGCTGCCGCGAGGGAGTCGACGTCAAGGCATCCCTCGAACGAGTCACCATAGCGCCAGCCGTCTGCGGCGATGGCGCCACCAGCATGGCCGTATTCCCGCCGCAAAAGACTCGCGTATTGCGCCTCTGCGTGCATGGTGGTCTTGAACGAGGACGCAGCGTCCGCCCACGTGGCGCGCTCTGTTTCGAGCGACGCCCCAATATCCTGGACACCCTCGAAGAATGCACTCTCATCGAGGCCCAGCCAGGTCTTCGTCTCGCGCGGGCGGTCACGTTCGACGGGATGGAAAACGCGCGCGTAGGCCTCGAAACCGCGGGGCACCACAGACAGGAGGCTGCCGAACGACTCGGCTTCCATTGTGCGAAGCCACTCGCCCCGCGCGAGGTCGGGCTCCCACTCGAATCTTTCTGACATGCGCCAATTGTCCCTCACGCTCGCGGGTAACTGTTTGGTTTGTGAGGATCGCCTTCCCAGAGTTTCCGGGGGTCTGCACGGAGGTAGGCTCCCGTTTGGGAAACCTTTACCGGACACTTCTTGCCTCATAAACGGGCTCGATTCGGACGGTAATTGTGTAGAGTGCACGGATGCTCATCGTCCGCCAGTCACTCCCGACAGATACGTCAGATCTCATCAAGATGCGTACTGAATGGGTAGCGGAGCAGACAATCGAGCCGATCGAGGATCCGGATTTTGCGAGCGACTACCTCAGCTGGGAGGCGAACAACCCCCGCACGATGTTCGTTGCAGACCTAGACGGGAAACTGATCGGAATGCTGAATTTGATGGTGTTCGAACGGATGCCGAAGCCCGGAAAGAAATCATCGTGCTGGGTTTATCTCGGAAATGCTTTTGTTGCTGAGGACTACCGCAACGGAGGAGTTGGCGGCCGTCTCATGGAAGCCGCGATCCAGTTCTCACAGGGCATCAACGCGGCCCGTATCGTCCTGTCACCTTCAGACGAATCACAGACCTTCTATGCCAGGCATGGATTTGAGCCTGCAGAAGAACTGCTCGTAAAGAGGTTTGAGTACGAACGGTAGAAATCATGTCCTGTGAAGACCTCTCAGGAGATGCTTCTGATAGGGAATCTTCAACGGGACGTCAACGCCGTGAAGGCGGGATCGTAACGTTGGACGGTACCCTCATGCCGCGCCCTTTGGATCAAAGTGTCTTTGCCACTTCATCGATGATGGCAGCTACATCCTCGGACCTGGCGGCGTAAAAGTTGTGCGCCGCCGCAGCGATTTCGATGGGCTCGCAACGCAATCGCTGCCTTGCGACCCGCCGCATCCACGTTGTGGACAACGTGCGGTCTCCGGTGGGCAGCACGTAAGTGGAGGAAATACGTGCCGGATCCTCGGGCGGGGTCTCAGCATAGACAGCAGATAAGTCGCAAGGCGCGATGGTCAGCAGGGCTTCCTTCAAGGTGGCAAGGTTCGCATCATGGAACAGGAAGTACGCGGCCAAGACTGGGTCGCTGGTCGGGTCAATACCCACCCATTCGGTGTTGAAAACATCCAGTGGGCTTTGCTTGATTTCGGCGAGCAGGCTGCGTCTTCCGACATAGTCGGCGACCGCAGCCGCTAACCACACTTGGTGGTTTGCATCCAGCTCGCGGGCCAACGCTGGCATCAGGAGTCCTGCCGCCGAGTGCGCCGCGATAAGCGGATGGTCGAAGCCGGCAGGAATCTGTGCCGCGAGTAGCCGGGCATACTCTTCGGCGGTAGTAGCCGCCCCACTGGGCACATCCACGGCGACGGTCCGATGACCTCGATGTTCGAGCGAGGTGATCAGACGGCGAAAGCCCGCCGCAGACTGTGTCGTTCCGTGCACAAGGACAACGTTGGCCATGCCGCGATGTTACCAACGACAGAATTTAGGACCCCGCCAGACTGGTCCCGTATGCCGGTCCCCCACCGGACACACCCGCTCAAAATATGAGTTGCCCAGAGCACTGAGCCGCCATCGTTCCGTAAGGCCCGTCCGGTGACTTGTCCGGTGAGGGGGCGGCGGATTTCATTGGTCGATGCAACGGTCGACTTGACCCAGGAGTGGGGGTGGGCGTGTGACGCGCATACGCTGGGCAGATGGACAAAACACAGCTGCCGGACTTCACTCCTGCCCCGAATCAGGCAGGGGACCCCGGGTTGTATGAAATCGAGAACCAGGCCATCGACCATGAAGGCACCCTGTGGCAAGCCCTCCGGGAAACCGCCGAACTCTCGGGGCACACCATCGTGGACCTAGGCTGCGGCAGCGGATTCTGGCTCACCCACTACGCGAAGACAGCAGGGGCGGTCATCGGCGTGGAACCCGATCCGGGCTTGCTCGAATTGGCCCGACACCGGGTCCGGCGCGAAGAGCTGGCCAACGTCCAGGTCCTGCATGGGTCGGCCGAACACCTTCCCTTGGAGGATGCCAGCGTGGACGTCATCCATGCCCGGTTCGCCTACTTCTTCCCGACCCCGACCAACGACTGCCTCCCCGGTCTATGCGAGGCCCTGCGCGCACTGAAGCCGGGCGGGACCCTGGTGGTGATCGACAACGACCAGACCCACGGCGAATTCGCCGAGCTGCTGCGCGCCTCCGACCCTGCTCAGACCTACCAGGGCAGCGGGGACTTCATTCGTGAGTGGTGGGCTACACAGGGTGCCACCACCCTCGAGGTGATGAGCAGCTGGAGCTTCGAGACCACTGCCGACCGGGACGCCGTCCTGCGTTTGGAATTCCCGGCCGAGGTCGCCGACGCCCATATCGCAGCACATCCCGGCCGGACCGGCCTGGACTACGGGTATCTGCTGCACTCGCTGTCCACGGCCTGATCCGCCAGGCTCAGCTGCTCCCGTAGGGGTGGCGCAGATCCGGGCGGTGTTCTCCGGGATCGGACCAGTCGGCGATCCACGGGCCGGTGCCCTCGGACTGGTCGATGACCCCCTCCTCCGCCCATTCGTAGTTCCCGGCCAGGACGCGTTTGGCCAGCACGGCGTCCGTGGCGTCGGTGTTCTCCCACAGGTCATCGAATAACTTCTCCACGCGGCCCCGGGATTGCCGGCAGAAGGCGTCGGCGAGCTGCGTGGCGCCCTCCGCCCGTTCCGGTTCGATGTCGCGCAGAAGCTCGGCCCGGGATACGCAGGCCGACATGGCGAAGAGTTCGGTGCCGATGTCCACCACCCGGCCCAGGAAGGCCTGTTTGGTCTCCAGCCCCGCCTGCCAGCGGGCCATTCCGGCGAAGGTATGCCGGGCGAGCCGGCGGGAGGCCCGCTCCACATAGCGCAAATGACCCGCCAGCTTCCCGGCCCCGGAGTACGAGGTCGGCAGCAGCCCCGGCCCCGTGGCCAGGGTCGGCAACCATTTGGCGTAGAAGCTGGTGGCCCCGGCCGCCGCCCGGAGCTTCTCCTGGGTCGTGGCATCACGGCTGGCCAAGTCTCCGGCGGCCTTGAGGTGGGCGTCCACCGCCTCCCGGGCGATCAACAGGTGCATGATCTCGGTGGAGCCCTCGAAGATCCGGTTGATGCGCAGGTCACGTACGAGCTGTTCGACGGCCACGGCGCGCTCGCCGCGTGCGGCCAGCGAGTCGGCGGTCTCGTAGCCGCGGCCGCCACGGATCTGCAGCAGCTCATCGGCCATCTGGGAGGCCATCTCGCTGCAGAACAACTTCGCTAGGGCAGCCTCGATCCGCACGTCCTTCATCCCCGCGTCAGCCAGCGCGGCGGAGAGCTCGAACACCGATTCCACGGCGAAGGAGGTGGCGGCGATGAAAGCAATCTTCTTCGAGACCGCCTCGTGCTCGCCCACCGGCAGGCCCCACTGCACCCGGGCCTTGGACCATTGCCTGGCGATCTTCAGGCTCCACTTCCCGGCTCCCGCGCACATCGCCGGGATCGACAGGCGCCCGGTGTTCAACGTACTCAACGCGATCTTCAGCCCCTGGCCTTCACGCCCGAGCAGGTTGGCCGCCGGAACCCTGACCCCGTGGAAGCGCGTGACCCCGTTTTCGATGCCGCGCAGGCCCATGAAGGCATTGCGGTTCTCCACCACCAGGCCCTCGCTGTCGGCCTCGACGACGAAGGCGCTGACGCCACCGCGCTCCTGTTTGCCGTCGGCGCCAGGGTGGGGGAGTACCCGGGCCATGACCACCACCAGGTCGGCCACCGCCCCGTTCGTCGTCCACAATTTCGCCCCCTCGAGGACATAGGACCGGCCGTCTTCCGAGAGGGTCGCCGTCGTTCCCAGACGGGCGGGGTCCGAACCGACGTCGTTCTCCGTGAGGAGGAAGGCGGTGATGGCCCCTGCGGCGCAGCGCGGCAAAAAACGTTCCTTCTGTTCCGTGGTGCCGAACATTTTGACCGGTTCGGGGACCCCGATGGACTGGTGGGCCGAGACCAGGGCACCGATGCTGGGACTGATGGATCCCAGCAGCATCAGGGCCCGGCCGTAGTACGCCAAGGACAGGCCCAGGCCGCCATAACCGGTGGGGATCTTCATCCCGAAGACCCCCAGCTCGGCCAGGATGGCGACGTACTCGTCGGGGATGCGGGCATCGCGCTCGATCCGGCCCCCGTCGAAATGCACGACGGCGGCGCGCAGCTTCTCCAGGAAGGCCTCACCGCGTTCCGTTTCGTCGGCAGAAGGCCGTGGATGTGGATGGATGAGCCCGAAATCGGTTTTACCCAGATACAACCCCTGGGCGAAACTCGGGCGGGCATCACCGGTATCGCGGGCTGCTTCGGCCACGGCGCGGGCGGTTTTTTCGTCGATCGTGCTGCTGGAATCGGTGGCGTCCATGGACACTCCCTCAGACCTCGGCGTGCCGCAGGCCGCGCGGTATCAAGCACCGGGGCCTGCCGCGGGACGGTGGCCCACACGCTGTCCCTCAAGGCTACGCCGCCGGTTCAAGAGGGGGTCATCCACTGGAGGGCACACCCATGGATTTAGCTGAACGTTCATGTGTCATCATGGTTTCCATGACCCCTCCCCGTTGGCTCTCAGCCCAGGAACGCGAATGCTGGCTGGCCCTGATGGCCCTGTCGACGCAACTGCCGAGCCTGCTCGATACCGAACTGCACCGGCAGGGGCGCATCACGCTCTTCGACTACCACGTGCTGGCGATGCTTTCGGAGTCCGAGGGGCGGCTGCTGCCGATGAGTGAACTGGCTGGTCGAACCAACGCCTCACTGTCGCGGTTGAGCCATGTGGTGAAGAAGCTCGAAGCCCGGGGCTGGGTCGAACGCTCCCCAAGTGCCGATGACGCCCGGGTCACCGTCGCCCACCTGCCCGAGGCGGGCCTGGACATGCTGCGTGAATTGGCTCCCGAGCATGTGGCGTCGGTGCGACGGCTGGTCTTCGACGGGCTGAGCGGACAGGACGTCAAAGACCTCACGCGGATCGGGAGAAAACTGGTCGCCGGGATGGATCCTGAGCACTGGATCTTCCGCTGATCCGTGCCGGTGATTGCTGAGCGGCGAACGCCAGGTCGCCAGCGGCGCGTCGAGGCAGGGGAGGAGTGCCGGCGTCGTACCCTGCAGTTTGTGATCTGCCGTTCGGCGTTCTAAGATGTTAAAGCGTTAAGTCACGTGTTCGTTGTGGTGTGCTCCGTGAGGGCCGATCATGATGATCGCGTGGTTGCCCGTAAACCGAATAACGCGTCCCGACCGAGTAGGGAAAAATGCTCAACCTGGACGCTGTATTCACCGTCTTTCGCGCAAGTAAGGCGCTTCGGTTGGTTCTCACCCAGCCTGGTTACCTTCGCACGTCGCAGTAATACACGGTGTCACAACTGGTGGCGGGACTCTTCAACGCAGGTTCAGAGGCAGCAACACCGCGCTGTGATCTGTTTTATCGAGTACCGCCAATATTTACTACTACTGAGGAGTGATCATGGCAGCTGTATGCCAGGTGACAGGTGCAGTTCCGGGCTTCGGACACAGCATCTCCCACTCGCACCGTCGCACGAAGCGTCGGTTCGACCCGAACATCCAGAAGAAGCGCTACTGGGTTCCGTCCCTGCGCCGTAATGTCACGCTGACCTTGTCGGTCAAGGGCATTCGGACCATCGATGCCCGTGGCATCGACCGCGTTGTCGCTGACCTGCTGGCGAAAGGTGTGAAGCTCTAACATGGCAAGAGTCCAGGATGTACGCCCCATCATCAAGCTCAAGTCGACTGCCGGTACCGGGTTCACGTACGTGACCCGCAAGAACCGTCGTAACAACCCTGACCGTCTGGTCATGAAGAAGTACGACCCGGTGGTTCGCAAGCACGTCGATTTCCGAGAGGAGCGCTAAACACATGGCTAAGAAGTCCAAGATTGCTCGCAACGAGCAGCGCAAGGTCATCGTGGAGCGCTACGCCGCGAAGCGTGCCGAGCTCAAGAAGACCCTGATCAACGAAAACGCTACCGACGAGGCACGCGAAGAGGCCCGTCTGGGCCTGCAGAAGCTGCCCCGCAACGCGTCGCCGGTTCGCGTGCGTAACCGCGACTCCATCGACGGCCGCCCGCGCGGTACGTTCCAGAAGTTCGGCATCTCCCGTGTTCGCTTCCGCGACATGGCCCACCGTGGCGAACTTCCGGGCATCACCAAGTCGTCCTGGTAAACGCCAGCGATTTTCCCCGGGGCCCCTTCTGGCAACAGAAGGGGCCCCGGGTTTTTTCATGCCCGAAGAGCCTCCTGCACCGCCGGGGCGTCCGGGGTCCTTTCGTTCGAGCTAGCTCGACGGCGACCAGAGCCAGGCCCAGACCCGGCGGAATTGTCCCCCGCTGCCGGGTGGGTCGGTGCACGGTGCCGGGGCGACCGGTGGCCCGTCGGTTGCCCGGCGTTCACGCCAGCGACGGACCTCCTCCTCCGGATCCCGGGGATCGGTGATGACCGGGGGCCCACCCAACAACTGGCGCCGGGCCTCGTGGATGCGGGAGTTG
Organism: Glutamicibacter sp. BW78; assembly: GCF_002332245.1. Lineage (NCBI taxonomy): Bacteria > Bacillati > Actinomycetota > Actinomycetes > Micrococcales > Micrococcaceae > Glutamicibacter > Glutamicibacter sp. BW78. Next base: position 463,897 of record NZ_NRGU01000030.1, on the reverse strand, counting down.
AAATCGGCGACCATCTCGCGGACGGCGAACTCCCCGGGCAAGGCATCGAGGGTGGCATCCAACGCGGCGTCCTCGGTCCGCAGCAGCAGGGCCGGCGGTCCGACACCGCTGATCCGCTCACGTTGCATGAGCGACTTCATCCACCAGTCGGGGTCGCTGGAATCCAGTGAGGGAAGCGGTTTGCCGGTGTAGGCGAGGTTATCGAAGTCGCCCCGGGCGATGGCCCGGTCGATGCTGGGCGTGGCGACCTCTCCGGCGACATCGGCCGCATGGAAGGTCGGCGGCGCTTCCGGGGCGCCTTGGACGTCGATACCCGCCCGTTCGGCTTTGGCCCTGAACAGCTGTCCCGATCGGCGTTCGTACTCGTCCACGGGGGTGGTTTCCAGTGCTGCGTCCTGGGCGTCCCGGTAGCGGGCAGCCTGCAGCCGGGCGGCATCATGGGAGGAGGATGGTTCTGGCCTCATCGCGGGCACCGCCTTGGATCCGAATGTTCGTCGACTCCAGCGTACCGAGCCGCCGCGGTGTCCCTCAAGGCTTTCGCGGCACCGATCCGCACACCCCGCGCCGAGGGGGAGCCAGAGGGAAAATGCCCGGTTATGACCCAAAAACCGCCAATTTGCAGGGAATATTCAAAAAATTCCGGCCAAACGCCCTAAAACTGGGCGTGTCCGTCAGTGAGGCCTGATAGTTTCCTTCACAGTAGTCCCCGCAACCGCAGGGCAACCCGGCCGGAAACGGGCGGGCACGAATTAGTCCAGGAGGAAATACATTGGCTTTGAATCGTAGTGAACTCGTTGCAGTCGTCGCCGAGAAGACCGGCAACTCGCAGGTCGCCGTGAACGCCGTGCTGGATTCAGTGTTCGACACCTTCGTCGAGCAGGTTTCCCAGGGCGAGAAGGTGTCCATCCCGGGCTGGCTCGCCGTCGAGCGCACCGACCGTGCCGCCCGCACCGGCCGCAACCCGCAGACCGGCGAAACCATCCAGATCCCGGCAGGGCACTCCGTGAAGCTGACCGCCGGCTCGAAGCTGAAGGCTGCCGTCTCCAAGAAGTAGTTCCCGCACCAGCGGTCACGAGGGCCCGTTTCACCAAGTGGTGGAACGGGCCCTCTGTTGGTTCAGGGTGGCCCGCTTCGGCAGAAGCTTCTACATGGCGTAGAATCCCTGATGGATCATCAGGGGCAGTCAGTGCCCATTTCAGGGGAGCCGTCGTGGAGTATCGAAGCCTGCGCCTAGTGCGTGGATGGCTCGGTGCCCTGGCCGCCACAACACTGGCCGCCGCTTCACATACGGTGGCCGGAGGTGCGCTGCCCGAACCAGCGTTGCTGACGCTCATCCTCGTCCTGTCCGGTGCCGTGTGCACCGCCTTGGCGGGTCGTGCCCTTTCTCTCTGGCGCACCACGGCTGCCGTGCTGATCAGCCAGGGGATCTATCATGCGGCCTTCGGGATGCTCGGTGGTCACCACGGTGGCGATGGCCAGCATCTGCTCTCCGCCGGCGGCACCGGGGCCCACGCGGGCCATCTGATCACCGTCGACCCCAACGCCCTGCTCTCCGGGGCGGTGACCCCGGCAGTGCACGGCTCCAGCATGGGACTGGCCATGTGGTTCGCCCACGTTGCTGCCGCAGTCCTGACCATTCTGGTTCTGCGCAAAGGCGCCCTGGCGGCCCTGGCCCTGATTCAGGTGCTCGGGTTGGCCGTCCCGCGCAGAATTCTGCGTCCCCGGCACCCCATCGTCAGGTCCGCGCCGCCACGTCTGGTCCGCGTCCAGGCCCCCGGTCTTCCGGACCTGGGCGTCCCCTTGCGCGCGTTGCGTCACCGGGGCCCGCCCGTCCTTCCCGCCTTCGCATCCTAGAGACGTCGAATGCAGGCCCCCGCACGGCGGGGGATACCAAAGGACAACATATGAACAACGAACACACCACCTCTCGCACGCCCCAGGCCATGCTCCTCCAACGGCCAGGAGCCCTCCGCGCCGTGCTGGCCGCTGCGGCCGCGGCCCTGCTGCTTGCGCTGGGACTGAGCACCGCACCCGCCGCACTGGCCCATGATTCGCTGATCGGCTCCACACCAAAGAATGGGGCGACGGTCACCGCACCGCTGAAATCAGTGGATCTGAACTTCAGTGGCGAACTCAAGTCCATCGGCACAGAGGTCAGCCTCGCCGATGCCGAGGGTAAGAAGTACGACGCCGAAACTTCGATCAGCCGCAATGTGCTCACCATCGACTTCGGTGAAGCGCTGCCTGCCGGGGAGTACACGCTCACCTGGCGAGCCGTCTCCAGCGATGGGCACCCCATTGAGGGCACCAGCGCCAATAACGAGGCGCTGACCTTCACCGTCAAGGGCGAACAAGGCAAGTCGTCGGCACCTGCCTCCGCGCCGGCAGCAGAATCCTCCTCCGCGGCTGCCCAGACGACGGCGAACGCCGCCTCGTCGGCACCCGCGGCGCAGGATGACTCCGCAACCCAGGCCCCGGATGCCCAGTCAACTGGCACCGACGGCCTGCCGACCGCCCTGATCTGGATCATCATCGCCGTTGCGGTCATCGCCGCAGCCGGCGTCGTGTTCGCCAAGGTGCGCCGCCAGTCAGGTTCCGGCCGCTAGCTCAGCCCCAGCCGAGGAACACCCAACAGGACCTGCACGCACCGGAACACCCCGGGTGCCCCTGCCACGGCACCGCCTGCCCTGCGTCGCCCCGTCGGGGCCCGCGAGGGCCATCCACCACAGCTTCAGGCGCTCCTGCGCCATAACCCCAAGGACTTCGACATGAACATCACCCTTTCCGCCCCTCGCTCCACCGCAGCCGCCGCCCTCGTGGCCGCAGCTTCACTGGCCTTGGCTGGTTGCGCCGCGAACGCCGACAATGCCGCAGATGCCGGCTCCTCCTCATCCGCGCAGACCGCCAGCGATCAGGCACGGGCTGTGAAGGTCCAGGACGCCTGGACCAAGGCCACCGACGCCGACATGAGTGGCTCCTTCGGAACCCTGACCAATACCTCAGATTCCGAGGCGGTGCTGGTCAAGGCCCAGAGCGACGAGGCAGGGATGGTCCAACTGCACGAAATGGCAGGGACCTCGGGCTCGACGTCGATGCAGGAGAAGGAGGGCGGCATCAGTATTCCTGCGGGGGAGAGCGCTGAGCTGGCACCCGGCGGGGACCACATCATGCTGATGAAGCTCAAGAACGAGCTCAAGGCCGGAGACCCCGTGGACATCACGCTGACGTACGCCGACGGCTCCACGGCGGTCGTGCCCTTCACCACGAAGGACTACAGCGGTGCCGACGAATCCTACAGCGAGCAGAAGTAGTGGTGCCCCGCAACACAAACCCCGAGGAAGGATGTCCCGTCACCGCGCGCCATCCGCGCCGACGGAGCTTCCTTTTCGGAGCCGCAGGCGCCGCTGTTGGTGCCGCAGCGGGGGCCGGTGGAACGGCAACTGCGCTGGCTTCGGGGGAAGCCCCGGAACCGGTGACGGGCCGCGACGAGGACGGGGCAAACGCGACGTCGGTCGTCGAGTTTCATGGGGACCGGCAGGCAGGGATCGATACCACCGCGCAGGCCCATGCGGGGTTCGTGGGGTTGGACCTGCTGGCCCCCGACGGTCGGAAACATCCACCGGCCGACGATATCCGCCGACTCCTACGCCTGCTCAGCGACGACGCGTCCCGGCTATGTGCCGGGCGCCCGCCGCTGGCGGATAGTGAACCGGAGCTGGCGGTCTCCCCGTCGAATTTGACTATCACCTTCGGCTTCGGCCCCGGACTGCTGGACGCCGTAGCCCCGAAGAAGAAGCCCGCATGGTTGCGGCCCCTGCCGGCCTTCGGAATCGACCAGCTCACCGGGAAATACGGGCAAACTGATCTGTTATTGCAGATTTGCTCGGATGACCCGCTGGCCGTGGCCCACGCACAACGGATGCTGCTCAAGGATGCCCGCTCCTTCACCCGCTTCCGGTGGGCCCAGGGAGGGTTCCGGAGCGCCTACGGTTCGGCCCCGACCGGGGCGACCGTGCGCAACCTCTTCGGTCAGCTCGATGGCACCGGCAACCCGCTACGGCAGGCCCGGGAGCAGGCGCTCTGGGGTGGGGACAGGATCCCTGCCTGGATACCGGGGGGCACATCGCTGGTACTGCGCCGGATCGCCATGGACCTGGACGAATGGGATCGGGTGGACCGACCGGGACGTGATTTTGCCTTGGGCAGGCACCAGAGTTCGGGTGCCCCACTGACCGGAAGCAAGGAACACGATGTGCCGAATCTGGCGGCCACCGACGACGGGGGCCTGAAGGTCATTTCCCCGCAAAGCCACGTCGCCCGGGCCACGGCGCAGAAACCCGGGGAGAAGATCATCCGGCGAGCCTACAACTACGACGACGGCGCCCCGGACTCCCATGGGATGCCCGGCTCGGGTCTACTCTTCGCCTCCTACCAGGCCGACATTGACCGGCAGTTCCTGCCGATCCAGCGTCGACTGGACGAGTCGGACATGCTCAACGAATGGACGACCCCGATCGGTTCGGCCGTCTACGCCATCCCCCCGGGGTGCGCCGAGGGCGGGTTCGTCGGGGAAACGTTCTTCGCATGAGGGGTGTCCCCAGCGAGGGTGAGCCGGGCCACGACGGCAGCGTGGGCACGACCGAAGGTGAGAGAATGAAGCCATGCTGACAGAGAGGCAACGATGAGCCAGAGCGTACTACCGGAGAAGACGTCCGGTGTCGGCTCGGGTGGGCCAAAGCGCCGGCCCTCCCCGACGTGGCGCCCGGAACTGGTGTTGCCGGCGATCCCGATCGGCGCTCTCGTCCTCGTGCTGGCCCTGCAATTCTCCGGAGCGGCTCAGGGTACCGAACTCTCGGACCCGGGAGCCTTTACCCGCTGGGCCCTCCCGTTTGCCACGCTGATCCACCACAGCGCCATGGCCATCACCGTCGGCGCGTTGGTCTTTGCGGCCACCGTCCTGCCCCGTTCAACCAAACCGCACCGGGCCCGCAAAGGCTCCCCTGGGACCGATGGCGGGGAGGTCCACCCAGCTTTTGCCCGCACCATGAATATTGCTGCCGGTGCGGCCATGGTGTGGACCCTCGCCGCGGTGGCCGTCCTGATCCTGACCTTCTCCGATGTGTCAGGTCTGCCGCTGTCGGCGGATGCCGCCTACACGGACTCGATGAAGGACTACATCCTCAACATCTCATTGGGGCAGGCCTGGGCCTGGATGATCGTCATCGCCGCCGTGGTCAGTTCCCTGGCCTTCGTGGTCCGGTCCCCTGTCGGGGTGGGCTTGAGCGCCGTCTTCTCGCTCTTCGGGATCATCCCGTTGTCCTTGATCGGCCACGCCGCCGGAGGCGACGATCACTGGGGCGCCGTCAACGGGATCCTGCTGCACCTGCTCGGCCTGTGTATTTGGGTTGGCGGCATCGTCGTCCTGGCCTGCGTAGCCCCGCTGCTCCACGCGGGGGCCCCCGGGAAGTTCTCCTCCACCCGGCCGGTTCTGGCCGGCGTCGTTCTGCAGCGCTTCTCGGCCCTGGCGACCCTGGCCTTCTTCGTGGTCTTCGCCTCCGGAGTAGTGAGCGCCACCGTGCGGATGGACCACTGGTCGCAGCTGCTCAGCGGCTACGGAGGCCTGGTGCTCACCAAGGCTGTCCTGACCCTGGTGTTGGGGGTGATGGGCCTGGGGCACCGACGCTGGGTCATCCCGAAGCTGATGGCCGGAAAAATCAGTGCCACCACCACCGCCTGGCGGATCGTCGCCGGCGAAATGATCGTCATGGCAGCAATCATGGCCGTGGCGACGGCCCTCTCACGGACGGCCCCTCCGGTCCCCGAGGAACTGCCCCCGGAGGCGACCCCTGCCCGCATCCTCACCGGCTACGACCTGCCCCCGGAACTGACCGGATCCAGCTGGCTGACCGTCTGGCGCATGGACTGGCTCTGGATCGCGGTCGTCATCTTCCTGGCCATCGCCTACCTCCAAGGCATCCGCACGCTGCGCCGTCGCGGTGATTCCTGGTCGGTGATGCGCACCGTGGCCTGGTTCGTGGGGCTGATCGCCCTGTTCTACATCACTTCCGGGGCGCCTGCCGTCTACGGCGTCGTCCTGTTCTCCATGCATATGGTCGGGCATATGGCGCTGACCATGGTTGCCCCGTTCTTCCTGGTCCTGGGCACACCCATGACGTTGGCGCTGAAGGCCATCCCAGCACGCACCGACGGGACCCGTGGGCCCCGTGAATGGCTGCTCGCCGGGATCCACTCGTGGTTCTCCAAACTCGTGACCCACCCGTTGTTCGCCGCGGCGAACTTCGCCGGGTCGATCGTGTTGTTCTACGCGACCGACGCCTTCCGCTTCGCGTTGGCCGAGCACACCGGCCACGAACTGATGAATCTGCACTTCCTGCTTACCGGATACATTTTCGCGCTGAACATGATCGACGGCGATCCGCTGCCGCGCCGCGCGCCCTACCCGATGCGGTTGGTCATCCTGTTGGCGACGATGAGTTTCCACGCCTTCTATGGTGTTTCCATCATGGGCAGCGAATCGCTGATGCAGGCCAGCTGGTTCGGCAACATGGGCCGCGACTGGGGTGGAACTGCCCTGGCCGACCAAAAGCTCGGTGCCGGGGCCATGTGGGGGATCGGCGAGGTGCCCACGTTGATGTTGGCCCTGGGGGTGGTCGTCACGTGGAACAGATCCGACTCCCGGGAAGCGGTGCGTCGAGACCGACAGGCTGAACGGAATAATGAAGCCGACCTGGTGGCCTATAACGAAATGTTCGCGCAGCTGAAGGAACAGGACCGGAGGTACGACGCCAGTGGCAGGTAAGTCATCCGGGGGGACGCCACCGCCGGGAGTCCGCGCCCAGAAGACGGCGCTGGTCGTCGCCCGCTGGTTGGCGTTGGCTGTTCTCATCGTCGCCATCATCATCGCGGTGACCAGCTGCTCCTCCGACGCCGGGGAACAGTCCGAACCCTCGGCGGACCCCCACGGAAGCGCGGGACCTCCTGCCGCCGCGTCGCAGCCGACGCCGTCGGGCCCCGCTGCCGAGGCGGTGGCGGCCGGCATAGAACGTGCTGCCTCCTATAACTTCACGCTTTCCGCGGTGGCCTCCGACGCCGACCTGGAGTCCCTGGCCGCGGCGCCTCAGGACACCCTGGAAGGGGCCACCGTCCATCCGGCCGCCTGTCTGGATGCCGTCAAGCAGCTGAACTGGTCACCGGCCCAAGGCGGCCAGGACCCGGCGCGGACCGACTTCGCCGCGGAGGGCGTCGAAGCCACGGGGTCCATCGAAGTCGCCCGGGTTGCCGACCGGGGGCAACTCCGCAAGCACTACGCCACCGTGGAGCAAATGCTCGGAAACTGCTCCGATGTGACCCTGCAAATTTCCGACACCGAGGTCCCCCTCCGCAGCAGCACCCCCAAAATGGGGGCGAAGTCCGCGGTGGAATCGGCCTTGCTGTGGAGCAGGGCCTCGAAGGGCAGCGACCTGGAACAGCAGGCACTGGTCCTCATCGGCGAACGGGCCGGCCAGATGGCCATGGTTTCGTTCATCGGGACCAGCGGGATCGACGATCCGAAGTTCGCCACGATGGCCGAGGGGATCCTGAGCGCCACCCTGGACGAACTGGGCTGAATCGCCCCCCCGCACGGACCTCCAAGCAGCGGCCGCGGCGGATCCGTCGTCGTGAGCCGTCATCGACCCTGCACCGGGGAACAACTGAAGCCATACTGGGGTTGAGACCCTCTGTCAGCCGACTACCAACGGGAGCCGTTATATGAGTGCAGATTCCACCACCGATTCAGTCCGTGCCGCCTACCGGGTGCGGGGCTCAGAGCTCGTGGGCCGCAACTGGCTCAATACCGGGGGCAAGGAACTGGGACTGAAGGAACTCCGCGGCAAGATCGTCATCCTCGATTTCTGGACCTTTTGCTGTATTAATTGCCTGCATGTGATCGACGAACTGCGCCCGCTGGAGGAGAAGTACCGGGATCTGCTGGTCATCGTCGGCGTGCACTCCCCGAAGTTCGAACACGAGGCCGATCCCGTGGCCCTGGCCTCGGCCGTGGAGCGGTACGAAATCGCCCACCCTGTTCTGGATGACCCTGAGTTGGAGACCTGGCAGGCCTATTCGGCCCGTGCCTGGCCGACCCTGGTGGTCCTTGACCCCGAGGGCTACGTGGCCGCCCACCTCTCGGGGGAGGGGCACGCCGCGGGCCTGGAATCGCTCATCGAAGAACTCGTGGCCGAACACGAGGCCCAGGGAACGCTGAACCGCGGCGACGGCCCGTACGTAGCCCCCGCACCCCGCGAAGGAAATCTGCGCTTCCCGGGCAAGGTGCTGACCTTGCCCGATGGGACCTTCCTGGTCGGGGACACCGGTCACCACCGGATCGTCCAACTCGATGCCGACCTGAAGACGGTCATCCGTACCATCGGCTCGGGGGAACGCGGCCATGCCGACGGCACGGCCCAGACGGCTGCCTTCAACGAACCCCAGGGCCTGGCCCTAGTGCCCGCTGGCGTGGCAGGGCGGGTCGGCTATGACCTGATCGTCGCCGATACGGTCAACCACCGGCTGCGCGGGGTGGACCTGGCCACCGGGAACGTCACCACCATCGCCGGCAACGGCGTCCAACGCCTCCTCGACGCCGAGCAGGCGCGGGCGGCAGGGGAGGCGGCGAACGATCCCGATGCCTGGATCCATGATCTGGGGGCCGACCCGCTGAACACCTCACTGTCCTCGCCTTGGGACGTGCTCTGGTCGTCAACGTCCTCCCGCGTCATTATCGCCATGGCCGGAACCCACCAGATCTTCGCCTTCGACCCGATCACCGGAGCCGTGGACGTCTTCGCCGGCACCGGGCTCGAGGGTCTGGAAGACGGGGACCCCGGGCAGTCGTGGTTCGCCCAGAGCTCGGGGTTGGCCGAAGGGCCAGCAGGTGAGATCTGGGTGGCGGACTCCGAGACCTCGGCACTGCGCGTGCTGCGTGTGAACGAGGCAGGATCCGTCGGCGCCGTCGAGACGGCCATCGGCACCGGGCTTTTTGACTTCGGTTTCCGCGACGGACAGGCGGCCGAGGCACGCCTGCAACACCCCTTGGGGGTGGCCGTGCTGCCGGACGGCTCGGTGGCCGTGGCCGATACCTACAACGGTGCGGTGCGCCGCTATGACCCCGTCACGTCGACGGTCACCACCCTGGCTCGCGACCTCGCCGAGCCCTCGGACGTGCTGCTGGACACCTCGGTCGACGGGGACCCCGTCCTGTTGGTGGTCGAGACCAACCAGCACCGGTTGGTGCGGCTGCCGCTGCCCAAGGAAGCGCTCAATGTCGACGAAGGCGCCTCGCAGACCCAACGCCCGCAGACTCCTGTCGCCCCGGGGGGACACCAGATCAGTGTGCGCTTCTCGGCTCCCACGGGGCAGAAGCTCGATGACCGGTGGGGGGATCCCACCCAACTGAAGATCTCCTCCTCGCCGGAGGAACTGCTGCTCTCCGGGGGCGGGACCTCCACCGGGCTGCAGCGGAGTCTGGAATTGAACCCGGAGGTCCCCGAGGGCGTCCTGCACATCACGGCCCGCGCTGCGGCCTGTGATGGCGAAGCCGGTGGGCCGATCCCCGATCACGCGGCCTGCCACCTCTACCAGCAGGACTGGGGGATCCCCGTCATCCTGAGCCAGGACGGCGATGCCGAGCTGACGTTGGACCTGCGCGGACTGGACTGAGCGATTGCGGGAGCGTCCCATGACGGAGCGCTCCCGTGCTCGTGACGGGGACCATGGCGATGGCGAAACCATCGGAGTATGGTTAGCAGTGCTAAGCAACTAATTCTCCGGGGTGGACGACGTCCATCCGCCCGGAGGCGAGACCAGGAGCCCAGTGTCCCCGAAGAACCCCGAACCTGTCGTCGATGACGATCTCGCAGTCCACCTGCGGGTCGCGATCATGCGTGTATCGCGTCGGCTCCGGGTCGATGTCGGGGGAGGGGCCGTCACCGCAGGACAGTATTCGGTCCTGATCTGCCTGTGGAAGGAACCGCGCACCCTGGGCCAACTGGCCGAACGTGAACGCGTCCAAGCGCCCTCGATGACCCGGATCGCCAAGGCACTCGAGGAACAAGGCTATGTGGAACGACGGGCCAACCCCGAGGACGGCAGACAGGTCCTCATTGCCATCACCGAAGCAGGCCGGGGCATCGTGGAAGACGTCCGTGGCCAACGCACCGCCTGGCTCTCTCGGCACGTCGCCGACCTGGACCCCGCCGACCGTGCCGTGCTGAGCCGTGCCGCCGAGCTGCTCAAGGAGATGAACGCCTCTTGAGCAGAATGTTCAAGGCCCTCGGATCGCCGAACTACCGGCTCTGGGTCTCCGGCGCGCTGGTGTCGAACATCGGCACCTGGATGCAACGCGTGGCCCAGGACTGGCTGGTGCTCACCATCCTCACCGACAACTCCGGAACGGCAGCAGGGATCACCACGGGCCTGCAGTTCGTGCCGATCCTGTTCCTGGGTCCCTACGCGGGGCTGGTGGCCGACCGGTACAACAAACGCAGGCTACTGCTGATCACCCAGACCATCATGGGCCTCTGTGCCCTGGCGATGGGGCTGCTCGTACTCACCGAAACGGCGCAGCTGTGGCATGTCTACACCCTGGCCTTCGTGCTCGGGATCGCCAGCGCCTTCGACGCCCCGGCCCGGCAGGCCTTCGTCTCGGAGATCGTCGGACCCGACGACGTCCCCAACGCCGTGGCGTTGAACAGCGCCTCCTTCAACCTGGCCCGGTTGGCGGGGCCAGGCGTCGCCGGACTGGTCATCGCCGCGGTGGGTACCGCCCCGGCGTTCCTGATCAACGCCGCCAGCTTCGCCGCCGTCCTGTTCTCGATCTGGAAGATGAAGCCCGAACTGCTATATACCCCCAAACCGGCGGTCCGCGGGAAACGGCAGATTCGTGAAGGGCTGCAATATGTTCGTAGCCGTCCCGACCTGGTGATGATCCTGATCCTGGCTGCCCTGATCGGCACCTTCGGGCTGAACTTCCAGATCACCAACGCGATGATGGCCACCGGCGTCTACGGGGTAGGCCCGGGGGAGTACGGGCTGTTGGGTTCGGTCATGGCCGTCGGCACACTGGCCGGCGCCCTGTTGGCAGCCCGCCGGGGCCGGTTCCGGTTGCGCTACCTGATCGGCGGGGCGATCCTCTTCGGCATCTTCACCACGGCGGCCTCGGTCATGCCGACCTTCTGGTTGTACGCCATCGCGTTGGTTCCCGTGGGGTTGGCATCCCTGACGTTCCTGAACAGTTGCAACACCTCGATCCAGCTCTCCGTCGAACCGCGATTCCGCGGCCGGGTGCTGGCCATCTACGTGATGGTCATCCAAGGCGGTACCCCGATCGGCGCCCCGCTGGTGGGCTGGCTCGGCACCGAGTTCGGTGCCCGGTGGTCGATCGCCGCGGGCGGAATCATCGCCTTGCTCGCCGGTCTCTGGGCGTTGCAGCACGTGCGCAGAGGGAAACTGAATGCACCAGTTTTCGCTACCGTTGAAGAACCCGAAGGCCCCCATGGCAGCCGCGGTGGAGTGGCGCCGACGAGCAGCGGGAAACCGACGAGATAGCGCCGATCAGTCCCCGACGACGGGGGTGACGGTGACCGAATCGCCGGAGACTTCCAGCTTGGCGGTGAAACCAAAGTCATGACGGACCGTGTTCCCGCTTTTGGCCCCGGTCATCAGATTCTGTTCGACCAGATTCAGCGAGGTGCCGACCTTCAGCGAACGCAGGACCCACCCGCCGTCGTAGGGGCCGATCTTGACCTCGGGATAATCGGTGATCTTCCAATGGATCGAGTCACCGGCCACCCGTGATTCGGTGTTGTAGCTGAGCGGGCAGCCGGCAGGTTTGAGGACCTGCTGGGCCGCGCAGTCGTCAAGATACTGATGCAGCTGATCATCAATTTCCTGCACCAGCTCTTCCGTCGGCTTGGTCGTCAGTTCCAATCCATCGGTCCCTGCAGCGGAGGGGGAATCGATGACCACCTGGCGTTTGGCCCCCTGGAAGTACTTTTCCCGGTAGCTGGCTTCGATCACGGCCGGCAGGAAGACCGGAAGCGTGGCGGTGCCCTTGGCCAGCGGGGCATCCTCGCCGTTGACCAGGACCTGGTTGGTGGTATCCGCAGAGACCGTGACCTCTGGCAGATCCGTCGCCGCGAAATGCCACCGGTCGAAGAACAGCCAATCCCTGCCGCTGCGGGTCAGATGGAACACCGTCTGGTGTTTCTGCTCGCCCACCGTATACGTGGTGGGGACCTCCACCTTGCCGTCGGTGACCTCACGGGCATCTTCGACCTGGAAGTCCTGGATCGGCTCCACGGATGACTTCAACGCCTCGCCGTCGAGCAGCAGGGCATTGCCTGGTGGGGCTTCGGGATCCAGGAGGCCCAACGCCTGACCGCCTTCGCCCTGCTGGAGCAGCGAGAAGTACTTGCTCACCTGTTGCTCGGGGCTGAAGACCTTCTGGTTCACCCAGGTGATGGTGATGACCGCTGCAACGGCAAGGACCATCAACGCGGCCAGCCAAGCTGCCAGAACACGGATGGGTGGGGAAGCATTTTTCACCTGCTCCACGTTACCGGGAATGCCGGCGCTGCGGTGGACCCCCGACGACGGCGAGGCAGGAACCGGTTCCGGTCGAGGGTAGGGCTCATCGGCCCTTGCCGCCACCGCCTACCCCCGGTCTCCCGTCATGGTGGCGTCATATGACGCCCCGAGGGCCCTTCGTGACGGGTTCGGAGGCCGATTCCGCGCAACATCTGGTCATATTCACGATCATGACGCGGCGGTGACGACGCCGCTTGCCGGAGCACATCCGGGCTGCGTTAGATGGTTCCACCCACCCATCAAGAGCGGCCGAGAGATCTGGATCGACGACGCCGCAGCAACCACCGCCACCCCGGGATCCGGGGAAAACGGCGGCCGGTGCTCCCGCCAGAAGCGATGGAGACGCATTCGCGAACCCACCGGAGCCAGGGCCTGTCCCTGCTCCGGTTCAGGGGTCGATCCGGCGCAGGCCGGTGCGCTCCCTCGCACCGATATTGCGAGGAGAACCATGCCCCATGACAGCAACGGCGCGGCCCCACCGGCCCTGTCCTTCGAGCTCTACCCACCGCTGGACAATTCGGCGGTTCCAAAGGTCGTGAAGACCATCGGCGAATTGGCGCAGGCCCGGCCCGACTACGTCGCGGTGACCTACAGCGGGGCGCCTCAGCGTCGCGAAGCCACCCTGGAACTCGTCGGCCACCTGGCCTCGAACACCAGGTTGCGTCCCCTGGCCCATCTGACCTGTGTCGGAGAGAGCCGGGCGTCGTTGACCTCCCTGATCGAACGCCTCATCGGATCGGGGGTCCGAGGCGTCCTGGCCCTGCGCGGGGACCTGCCGGTGGACCGGGCCACCTCGCGGGGTGACCTGCCGTTCGCCCGGCATCTGATCGAACTCATCCGTGACGTGGAAAGCCGCCATTCGGCGGCGCTCTGTGCCGGACGGCTCTCCGTGGGTGTCGCCGCCTACCCACAACGCCATCCCGAATCGCCCTCCTTTGAACACGACGTCGAGGTGCTGCTGGCCAAGGAACGGTCGGGGGCCGATTTCGCCATCAGCCAGGTGTATTTCCGCCCCAGCGACTATGCCCGCCTGCTGCAATCCGCCCGGGATGCCGGGGTGCGCATTCCCATCGTTCCGGGCCTCATCGCTTTCGACTCCGTGCGGCGGCTGACCCGGCTCAGTGGGCTGGCCGGAATCGAACCGGATCCGGTGCTGGCCCACCGACTGGAAACCGCGCGCGACGCCGATGAACGCCGCCGCATCGGGGTGGAAGCCGCCGTCGACCTGGGGCGCAACGCCCTGAACGACGGGGCCCCCGGCTTGCACCTGTACACCTTCAACGACCACCGCGGCCCGCTGGACGTCGTCGGACGCCTGGGCCTCACCGGCCGATTCGGGGACCCCGCCCCGCGCCCCGGCCGACTCACGGCAGTACCGGCCTGAGCTACTTCGCCACCCATCCAATCCCATCGAACCACCTACGGAATGACCACTACCGACAGGAGCACCACCATGAGCACCCCTCACTTCCCCGCAGCAACGATCCTCGGCTACCCGCGCATCGGCCCGAACCGCGAATTGAAGAAGGCACTCGACGCCCACTGGGCAGGAAACCTCGACACGGCCGGCCTGCAGTCAGCCAGCCGAGAGCTCCAGGAAAACACCATCTCCCGGCTGACCGAACTGGGCCTATCCGCCACCGACTCCTCCATCCCCGCGGACTTCTCCCTCTACGACCAGGTCCTGGACGCCACCGTGGCACTGGGGGCGTTGCCCTCCCGTTTTGCCGATCTGGCCGGCCCGGACGGCTCCATCGATACGGCCGGCTACTTCACCCTGGCCCGCGGGGATGCCGAACGCCAGCCACTGGAAATGACCAAATGGTTCGATACCAACTACCACTACCTCGTCCCCGAAATCGGTCCGAGGACGACCTTCGCCCCGCTGGCCCACGCCCTGACCACCCTGATCTCCGAACACCGAGGCGCCGGCAGGACACTGCGCCCGGTCCTCGTCGGCCCGGTCACTTACCTGCTCCTGGCCAAAGCCGAGGACGGCGCACCAGCAGGCTTTGACCCGTTGGAACGCCTGGATGACGTGGTCGCCGCCTATCGGGGGATCCTCGCTGCCCTGGCCGATGCCGGAGCCGATTGGGTGCAGCTGGACGAGCCGGGCCTGGTCACCGACCGCGGGGCCGCCCACGCCGATATCGCCGAACGCGCCTACCGCTCACTGCTGGCAGCGGACGACGCCGGAACCTCCTACTACGGGGGGCGCCGCCCCGCCCTGCTGGTGACCACCGGCTACGGCACCGCCGGAGACCGGGACACCCCGGGGGAGATCCTGGGGGTGCTGGCCGAACTCGGGGTCGAAGCGGTCCACGCGGATCTCCAGCGCGGGGCGCAGCCCCAGGCGGAGACGCTGCTGCGCATCGGGGCCTTCGGAACCCGGTTCGTGGCCGGAATCGTCGACGGCAGGAACATCTGGCGCAACGACCTGTCGGCCTCGCTGACCACGCTGCAGACCCTGGCAAACACCACCACGGTGCCCGCGGTGGCCACCACCACCTCGTTGTTCCACGTCCCGCATCGCCTCGACGTGGAATCCTCCCTGCCCGCAGGGGTGGCCGACTGGCTGGCCTTCGCCGATGAGAAGACCAGCGAGGTGTTGACCCTGGCCCGTGGGTTGGCCGAAGGGGCCGAAGCCATCCGGACGCAGCTCGAGGCAGCCACCGCGGCCCGTACCGCCCGCGCCCAAGGCACGGGGGTTCACCTCGACGCCGTGAAGGCGCGTACCTCAGCGCTGGCGCCGACCGACTTCGAACGCGGTGATGCCGACGAACGTGCCCAGGCGCAACGCGAACGGTTGTCACTGCCGCTGCTGCCAACGACCACCATCGGTTCCTTCCCGCAGACCACCGAGGTCCGCACAGCCCGGGCGGCGGTGCGCAAGGGAACACTGAGCGAATCTGAATACCAGCAGTTCCTGCGGGCAGAGATCGCCCGGGTGATCGAACTGCAGGAGGATATCGGGCTCGACGTATTGGTGCACGGCGAAGCCGAACGCAATGACATGGTCCAGTACTTCGCCGAGAACATGGACGGCTTCTCGGCCACCGAGCACGGGTGGGTCCAGTCCTACGGCTCGCGGTGCACCCGGCCCTCCATCTTGTGGGGGGACGTGACCCGGCCGAAGGCCATCACCGTGGAGTGGACCAGCTACGCCCAATCGTTGACGGCGCACCCCGTCAAGGGCATGCTCACCGGGCCGGTGACGATCCTGGCGTGGTCCTTCGTCCGCGACGATCAACCGTTGGCAGAAACAGCGAACCAGGTCGCCTTGGCCCTGCGCGAGGAGATCGCCGACCTGGAGGCTGCCGGCACGGCGATCATCCAGGTCGACGAGCCGGCCCTGCGTGAACTGCTACCGCTGCGGGCCAGTGACCAGGACGCCTACCTGGCGTGGGCGGTCTCCGCCTTCCGGCTGGCCACCTCGGGGGTGCGCCAGGCCACGCAGATCCACACCCACCTGTGCTATTCGGAGTTCGGTGAGGTCATCAGCGCCATCGACGGCCTCGACGCCGACGTCACCAGCCTGGAGGCGGCCCGCTCCCGGCTGGAAGTCGTCGCCGACCTGGCCGGTTTCGGCTACCGCCGCGGCATCGGTCCCGGTGTCTACGACATCCACTCCCCGCGGGTGCCCACCGAGGAGGAGATCGCCGGTCTCATCGGCACCGCCCTGCAGGGGCTGGATGCCTCCCGGCTGTGGATCAACCCGGACTGCGGGCTGAAGACCCGCGGCTACACCGAAACCGAGGAGTCCCTGCGCCATCTGGTCGCCGCGGCCCGCGCCGCCCGGACCGGCCTCACCGCCGGCGAACCCGTCGGCGTCACCGGGGCCTGATCCCCTGCGATTCGATGCCGTGCCGGTTCCGGCCGGCACGGCATCGAATCACCGTTTCCCACCACCAGCGACTGGACCAGGAGCCCCGCCATGAGCACCACCACCCCGGAACGCCCCGCAGCACCCTTCGGCCCGGCCACCGCGGCCATCCACTCCGGCTACATCCCGGCAGCACCGCACTTTGCCGTGGCCCCGCCCATCGTGCATTCGGCGGCCTTCGAATTTCCCGATCATGCCACCGCCGTGGAGATGTTCGCACTGCGCACCCCCGGCTTCACCTACTCGCGCACCGGGAACCCCACCGTCGCCGGGTTCGAGCAGCGGGTGGCCGCCCTGGAAGGTGGCATCGGGGCGATCGCCACGGCCACCGGACAATCGGCGGTAGCCATCGCCCTGCTGGCCTTGCTTGGCGGGGGACGCGACGAGGACGGGGTCCGGCTGCCCGGGGGGAATCACGTCGTCGCTTCCTCGCAGCTCTACGGGGGAACCGTGGACCTGCTCACGGACTCCTTCGGCGACTTCGGCTACCGCGTCGACTTCGTGGACCAGGACGATCCCGGCGCCTGGGAACGGGCCATCACGCCCGACACCCGGGCTGTGCTGGTCGAATCAATCACCAACCCGCTCTCCACGCTGCCCGACGTCGACACGATCGCGACGATCGCCCACGCAGCAGGCGTTCCCGTGGTCGTGGACAACACCCTGGCCACCCCTGTCCTGTACCGGCCGATCGAGCACGGGGCCGATATCGTGGTGCATTCGGCCACCAAGTTCATGGGGGGCCACGGTACGGCGCTGGCCGGGGGGATCGTCGACGCTGGCCGCTTCGACTTCGCCGCCGATCCGTTGAAGTGGCCGCAATTGGCGAAGCCGAAGGCCAGATACGGGAAACTGACGCTCATCGAACGCCATGGCCGGGCCGCATACCTTGCCTTGGCCCGCAGCAAGTACCTGCACGACCTGGGCCCCAGCCTGTCGGCGCCGGCAGCTGCGGAGATCAGCCGCGGGTTGGAAACCCTGGGACTGCGGGTTGACCGCCATGGAATCAACGCCCTGGCCGTCGCCCGGTTCCTGGAGACCCACCCGGCAGTTGCCCGCGTCCACCACCCCGGGCTCCGGGCCGAAACGGAGGCCGACCCGCGCTCGATGGTCTCCGTCTTCTCCTTCGATCTGGCGGCCTCCGGCGAGTCGGTAGGTCCCTTCATCGATGGGCTGGCGCTGTTCAAGCTGGTCGCCAACCTGGGAGATACCCGATCGCTGGTGGCCCATCCGGCGGCCATGACCCATTGCCGGCTCACCGAGACCCAACGCGTGGCTGCGGGTATCGGGGAGACCACCATCCGGCTTTCCATCGGCTTGGAGGATCCGGTGGACCTGATCGCAGATCTGGGCCAGTGCCTCGACGCCGCAGGACAGGAGAACTGACATGACCACCTTCCCGCCCACCTCCCCTCCACGGGGTTTCAACACGACGGCGATCCACGCCGGGCAGGAGCCTGACCCGCTGACGGGGGCCGTCATCCCGCCGATCTACCAGACCAGCACCTTCATCCAGGACGGTATCAACGTCCTGCGCGCAGGCCACGAGTATTCGCGTG
This sequence comes from Glutamicibacter sp. BW78, assembly GCF_002332245.1. NCBI lineage: Bacteria > Bacillati > Actinomycetota > Actinomycetes > Micrococcales > Micrococcaceae > Glutamicibacter > Glutamicibacter sp. BW78. The sequence goes on along the minus strand of NZ_NRGU01000030.1, from coordinate 445,807 downwards.
GCTCCAACCCCACCCGCAACGGTTTCGAAACCCAGCTCGCCGCGTTGGAACACGGAACGAGCGCCTACGCCTTCGCTTCGGGCATCGCCGCCGAGGATGCCCTGCTGCGTGCGGTCCTGGCCCCGGGGGACCACGTGATCCTGGGCGCCGACGGTTACGGCGGAACCCACCGGCTCATCACCCAGGTCCTGGGCCGGTGGGGCGTGGAGAACACGGCGGTGGATATCACCGATCTGGCGGCGGTGCGGGCAGCGGTCCGCCCCGCCGGAACCGCGGTGCTGTGGCTGGAAACCCCGTCGAATCCGTTGCTCGCCGTCGCCGATATCGCCGGATGGGCGAAGATCGCGCACGACGCCGGGGCGCTACTGGTCGTGGACAACACCTTTGCCTCGCCCTACTTGCAGCGGCCCCTGGATCTGGGAGCGGACGTCGTCGTGCATTCGACCACGAAGTACATCGGCGGCCACTCCGATGTGCTCGGGGGAGCCGTCGTCGTCGCCGATGCCCTCCATCGCGGACAGCCGGTGGCCGAACTGGTGGCCTTCCAGCAGTTCGCCGCCGGAGCCGTTGCCGGGCCGCAGGATTGCTATCTGGCCGCCCGCGGGCTGAAGACGCTGGGGCTGCGCATGGACCGCCACGGGGCCAACGCGCTGGCGCTCGCCGAATGGCTGCGTGAGCAACCGGAGATCGCCGCCGTGCACTATCCGGGGCTCCCCGAGGATCCCGGGCACGCATTGGCCGCCCGTCAGATGGACGGCTTCGGTGGCATCGTCTCGGTCCGGTTGGCCGGTGGTGAGGCCGCAGCACGGAAATTCGCCGTCTCCACGCGACTGTTCGGGCTCTCGGTCAGCCTCGGGGGCGTCGAATCACTGGTCTGTTACAGCTCGGAAATGACCCATGCCTCGGTCCGTGGCACCGCACTGGCTGCCCCCACGGATCTGGTGCGCCTCTCGGTCGGGGTGGAGGATGTCCGTGACCTGCGCGGGGACCTCGGCCAGGCGCTGGCCGCGGTCGCTTCGTTACGCATGCCGGTGGGTGCCCGCTAGCTCGAGGGTGGCTGTAGCGTTTGGGCGCCGCGGGTTCCTTGTGCCGACGCGGAGTCGTCGTGCAGACTACGTTCAACATTTCGTGCAGTAGTCGTAGGAATGCGGCACCAGCCTCGAGCGTCTAATGGATGCTTTTAGCTTCGGTCACCTGTGATGCCTTCGAAGCCTGCAGAATCTGCAAGAGCATCCACGCGAGTATCAGGGCCAATAGAAGGTGCACAGATGAGTCGCTACCAGCCTTGTAAATCCAGCCTTTCCACCCGGCCAGCTCCGCTTCTACGACGCTGGCCCTCGCGTTGGAGACTCCAAGGCCCGCAAATGAATAGAGCACCAACGCTGCCGTGCCGACACCGAAGCCGCCCGACAGGGCCATGCGATCTCGGGGCGGCTGCTTGCCTGTGCCGACGAGGAGAGCATAGGCGACCAGTAGTCCCAACAGCATGATGGAGATCATCTGAAGATAGGGGACATGAGGCTCGGTTATGGCCACAACAGAATTGTTGAGACTAAAAGCTGCGCCATCGCGGGCGCCGATGGCACTCACCGTCAACAACCCCACCGCGAGGATATACACCAGCGACGCCACGAGCCCTGCGAGTATGAGAAAGGAAATTCTTAGTGCGTGCATCTTGCTCATCATTCGCTCTTTCGGCTGGGTGATTGACGCCCCCACGAGGCCCCCTGTCCACTTCACCGTATCCACGTACTGCTGTAGCCGAAAAGCCCGTCCTCGTCTCAGGGGTTGAGCGAGACCATAAACGCAGTGCCGGAAGACCTCCGGGATGGAAATCAGCCGTCTCATCCACATGAGCGGTCCTCCTCGCTTGAGGAGCAACGGTGCGAGGCCGGGACGTAGCTTCGCAGTGTCCCGCCGAGGGTTCTTCATGAAAGGACGAATCGGCCGATTTTGCGATGCCCTGACGCCAACGTTCCGCGGATGGCACGTGGGCAGCAGTCCTAGCTGGAAACTGCGTCGTTGCTTTTTCGTTTTTGCCGGCGCTCGGGCCACTTGATCAGGACAAAGGTGACGAGCAATGAACAAGTAATTGCAACAGCCCACCGAAGGAGCATCGGCACGTCGGTGTAAACGTCCAGCACGATGTTGGTGGCCAGCGCGGTCAGCGCGCTCAGGATTCCGGGCAGGTAGCTACGCATGTAACTCAGGTTGCCAGTCAGCCAGCGGAGGCGTCGAATGTGCCTGTCCAGAGAGCGGGCCCGGTCTGGGATTCACGGACAGTAAATCCGTGCGTTTCCTGACCTGGGCCATTCAGCCGTGCCAAGTCGTAGTTGAGGCTCCCCATGTAGTGGTGCCCTTCGCCGAAAAATTCGGCGTTCAAATCTCTGTGCTTAGGTAGTGGCGCGACGCTATTATTGTCTTATGCCTCAAGTTGACGAGCAGGTCGGCCTTCCGCCGCCATCGCTTATGTCCAGGACGACGTATCTGGCCGGAAGCTTGGCCCGGCTGGGTAAAGCAGGCATGGTCGCCACGCTCAAGGACCTCGGTTTGGGCTTCCCTCACTACGCGGTATTGATGGCGTTGGTGGATCTCGGTCCGCTGGCTCCCCACGAGTTGGCGACCCGCCTGAACACCGACAGATCCCACGTGAGCACCTACGTGGAATCCCTCCAACGCAGCGGATTAATTGAACGTCATCCTGACCCGTTGGATCGTCGGCGCATCATCGTCGCCATTACCAGCGCCGGAACTGAGATCGCCCACGACGTTGCCGCTGCTTCCACGGAGGCGGAACTGAACCTCTTATCTGGCCTGGCCGAAGACGAGCGCGTCGAACTGCGACGCTTGTTGCTCAAGGTCCTGCTCAGTGCCGACGGCTGGCCAGGTGCTCCGGCCGCTTCGACACACCCCCCCTCCTGCTAGACGGGTTCACCGTCCGGGAGGCCGGTTTTCGCCCCGCCCCTCCCTCCGAACCGCAGGATTCCAGATGGCACACGACACGGTACAAGAAGCCACCCACCCCAACGGCCAACAACCGGCCAGAACCAAGCGCGAGTTCGTGTGGGCGTTCATCGGGTTGCTGCTGGCGATGCTCCTCGCGGCGCTGGACCAGACGATCGTCGCGACCGCGCTGCCCAGCATTGTCGGAGACCTCAACGGTCTCGAACATATTTCCTGGGTGATTACCGCCTACATGCTGGCGGCGACGATCGGCCTGCCGATCTATGGCAAAGCCGGTGACCTGTACGGACGTAAATCTGTTTTTGTGTTCGCCATCGTGGTCTTCCTGGCCGGTTCGATCCTCTCGGGCACCGCAACGAACATGATCCAGCTGATCATCTTCCGCGCCATCCAAGGTATTGGCGGTGGCGGCTTGATGATTGGAGCCCAAGCCATCATTGCCGACCTTGTGTCCCCACGCGACCGTGGCAAGTACATGGGCTTCATGGGGGCCGTGTTCGGGGTGGCCTCCGTCGCCGGGCCTCTGATCGGCGGGTTCTTCACCGACAACATGGGATGGCGGTGGATCTTCTACATCAACATTCCGTTGGGCCTGGCGGCGTTGGGGACCGTGATCTTCGCCCTGCACCTGCCTCGGCCCTCCGGGGCGGCGCCTCGCATCGATGTTCTCGGCACCATGACCTTGGCTGTGTTCAGCGCCGCGGCCGTCTTCATCACCAGCTGGGGTGGAACCACCTATGCCTGGGGCAGCATCCAGGTGCTGGTCTTGGCTGTCGTGGCAGTCGTGTCGGCGGTGTTGTTTGTCTTGGCCGAGCGCCGGGCAGCCGAGCCGATCATTCCGTTGACGTTGTTCACCGAACGCAACTTCATCCTCCCGGCTCTGGCCGGGGTGACCATTGGTATCTCGATGTTCGCCACCATTGCCTACCTCCCGACGTACCTGCAGATGGTCGAAGGGGTCAACGCCACCGAATCCGGTCTCATGTTGATCCCGATGACCACGGGCATGCTCCTGGCCACCATTACCACCGGGCGACTGGTCTCCTCCACTGGCCGCTATAAGGTGTGGCTCCTGGTGGGACCGGTCATCGGCGCCGTGGGGCTGTTCATGCTGGCGCAGATCGGGGTGGGCGTCCCGTATTGGTACACCGCCCTGGCCATGTTCGTGGTCGGACTCGGTGTGGGGTGTTCGATGCAAAACCTCGTCGTCGTCGTGCAGAACAGCGTCCCCCACCGGATCGTGGGGGTGGCCACCAGTTCGGCCTCGTACTTCCGCCAGATCGGGGCTTCGCTCGGTATCTCGGTGTTCGGGGCGCTCTTCGTATCCCGGCTGACCGACGCCTTTTCCTCACTTCCGGCAAACGCCGGGAAGGGAAGCTTCAACGCGGACTCCGTCAGCTCGTTAACACCCAAGCTGTTGGCCCAGCTTCCGGCTCCGGTCCAGGAACTCATCGCCCAAGGGTTCGCCGACGCCCTGCCGCCTCTGTTCCTCTACGGCGTTCCGGTCATGCTGGCCGGTCTCGTCTTGGTGGTGTTCATCCACGAACACGCTCTGCGGACCGAGGTCGGCGGGGCGGAGCCTGCCACGGATTCCCCCTCGGTGGAAGCGCCCGGGCAGTCCGAGACGCCGGAAGCTGCCCCTGCAGCTGAGGCCCCGGCCAGGGGGCGCCACCGGGCCAACGCTGAGGACGCGCAAAGACCGTCTGCACCCTAGGCGTCGGGGTCGCGGTGCTCTGGCACGCACAAGGCCCCAGCCGAGGGGGATGGCTGGGGCCTTGCGGATCACTCGCACCTTGATGAGGCACCTTCAATACTAGGAAACGGCCCTTTGACTGAACTGTGCGCCCGGTTGGAGTTGGCTGGCCCGCATCGGCTGACGTCCCTCGCCGGTGCCGGCGGCAGTCAGTCGACTTAGGGCTCCACGGGCTGATCCGGTGCAGGTGCCGGGGCCGGGGCAGGTTCCTGAGGTGCCTCGGGGGCAGCCGGTTCCTCCTCTTGGGGCGCGGGTGCCTGATCCTGCTGGGGCTGCTGCTCCTCGTCCGGCGCTTCATCCTGCACGGGCGAGTTCGGGTCCTGATCCTTGGTTCCGGAGTCATCCGTCGGGTTGGTGTTCCCGCTGATCCCCGGGATCGAGGTACCGCCGGTTCCGCTCGTGCCACCCGTAAACGAGGACACCGCACGTCCTGCGGAGAGCTCGAAGGCGAGGATCAGGGCCATGGTGATGGCGAAGAGGGCGACGGTGACGCCGATGATGTGCTTCCACGGCAGCCTCTGCAGGATCCCGCGTCCAGCGTTCTTCGCCGGTTTCTCGACCTCATCGACGGTCGTTCCACTCGGACCCGCGTCCCGCGGTGTCGCTGGTGGTTGTGCGTCGTTAAATGGCCGGGTTTTGGCGCGCGCATTGCCCACCCGTTCGCCCACATGCTCCGTGGTCCGTTGGAGGGATTGGGAGTAGATCGAACCGCCGACGGTGATCACCAAACTACCCAGTGCTGCGCCGAGAATGGTCCCGGCCACGCCCAAGGTGGACAACACCACTGCCGAGGTCACAGCCCCTAAGGCAGAGCCGACCGAGCCGATCCAACTAATTTCAAGACGCTTCTTACTCACTGGTCCATTCTCTCGTGTTCCGTTGCAGCGGCCCAGCTGCCGCGCCCTTTTCGTCTACCGGCTGATTCAGGAGTTCAGCAGCAGGGGCACGAGCAGCATCGCGGGGACGGCGGCGATCGTCGTCAGTAGGACGGTGTCCTTGGCGACCACCAGCCCCTGCTCATACCGGGAAGCGGTGACGAAGACATTCTGTGCCGAGGGCAACGCAGCCATGATGACCACGGCAAATAATTCTGCACCGTGCAAACGGAACAAGAGGGCTCCGGCGAGCCACGCCAGCACCGGGTGGGCGATCAGCTTCAGTCCGGTGCCGATCAGAACATCAGACCGTCGGTGGGTGGCTTTTTCCAGGGGTTTGGAACCTACCAGAGAAATACCGAAGGCTAGGAGCATCGCCGGAATGGAGGCGCCGGCGATGAGCTCGACGGGGTCGGCGATCGGCTGCGGCAGGGTCCAGCCGAAGACGGCGAACAGCAAGCCGGCCAACGAAGCGACGATCATCGGGTTACGCAGCGTGCTGAGCACCAAAGCGGTCGGAGTGGTGCGCCGTCCCGAGGTGCTTGAATCCAGCAGGGCCAGGAAGATGGGGCTCCAGAGGGCCAGCTGGAAAAGGATCACCGGGGCCGCATGCGTGGTGCTGCCCAGGACGTAGGCAGCGATCGGCAACCCGAGGTTCGCCGAGTTCACGGTTGAAGCACTCATGGCCCCGACGAGTCGTTCGGGACGCCCTCGAGGCAACCACCAGCCGGTGACACCGAAGTAGAGCAAGGCAACTCCGGTGGCGCTGATCGCCGCCACAGCCAGGCTGGGGCCCAAGACAGCGCGGGGATCGGCGTCGGCGACAGTGACAAAGAGCAGCGCCGGGCTGGCGACGAAGAACGTCAGGCGGTTCAGGACGTAGCGGGCGTCGGCTCCGAGGACCCCCGTGCGTCCGACCACATAGCCGACGATGATGACGGCCCAAACAATCGAGAATCCAGAGAGGACCCCGAGCACGGTCCTAGGAGTCCGCGGGGGAGCCGGCGATGGCGTGCGGAGGGCGCGCGGCGTTACTCGATAGCGACTCGGAGGGATCGCTGCCGAGAGCGATCATCGAGTTGTTGGCATCGACGTGGACGATACGGGGTACATAGCTACGTGCTTCCGCGTTCTCCATCTCGGCGAAGCTGATGAGGATGACCGTGTCGCCGGGATGCACCAAATGCGCGGCGGCACCGTTGATCCCCAAGACACCGCTTCCGCGGTCGCCGGCGATGGTGTACGTCTCGAGCCGGGCACCGTTGGTGACATCGACGATGCTGACCAGTTCCCCGGGCAGGATGTCGGCGGCTTCGAGGAGGTCGAGGTCGACAGTCACCGATCCGACATAGTGCAGATCGGCATGGGTCACGGTGGCGCGATGGATCTTCGACTTGAACATTGTGCGTTTCATGGCACTCCTAGTCTACGCGCCGTGCGGTCGTTGGACTCCCGGTCCTGGCATGAAGAGAGCGGGCGACGGGAATCGAACCCGCGTGTCCAGCTTGGGAAGCTGGCGCTCTACCATTGAGCTACGCCCGCAAAACACCCGCCGGTCCGTTCGTACCCGCGGGTGCATCTCAGCATAGCCCACCGGGCGTTGACATGCATATTGGGGCCGCACCCCGCGCAGGATCCTAGTCTTGTCCTGCAGGCTGCGGGGACCGTTTTGGGCGGCCTGTCAGGGCTCGCGCCACCGGTTCGGCCAGTTTCGTGGCAATCGGACCCAAAACGGCCAACAACATCACATAGGCGGTGGCTAGGGCAGCCAACTCCGGGGAGGCCCCTCCACCGGCGACCGCAAGTCCGGCGATCACGATGGAGAATTCTCCGCGGGCGATCAACGCCGTTCCGGCGCGAATCCGTCCTGGTATGCCGATCCCGGCCCGACGGGCAGCCCAGACGCCGGTGAGGACCTTGGTCACCGACGTCACGAGGGCCAGGGCCAGGGCCAGGAGCAACACCGGAGGGATGGTCGCGGGGTCGGTGTTAATGCCGAACAGGACGAAGAACATGGCGGCGAAGAGATCCCGCAGCGGGGCCAAGACCTTGGCTGCGGAATGCGCCGTCGAACCGGAGATGGCAATGCCCAGGAGGAAGGCGCCCACGGCGGCCGAAACCTGCAGTGCCGCGGCGAGACCTGCCACGAGCAGGGCAGCCCCGATGAGCTTAAGCAGGAAGTTCTCCTGATCGGGGGAGTGGATCAGCCGCGAAATTTGGGGGCCGTACCTCAGCGCCAGCAGCAAGACCAGGGTCACCGCAAGCAGCGCGATGCCCACGGCCCGGAACCCACCCCAGAAACTCACCCCGGCCAACGCCGCCGTCAGGATCGGCAGGTAGACGGCCATCACCAGATCTTCGAGCACCAGAATGGAGAGCACCACCGGGGTCTCACGGTTTCCCAACCGGCCCAGATCGGTGAGGACCTTGGCCACGATCCCCGACGAAGAGATGTAGGTGACCCCTCCGAGCACCAGGCCACCAATGAGTCCCCACCCCAGAATGAGGGCGAGGGCGGCTCCTGGGACGAAGTTCAGGACCAGGTCAACCAGCCCCGCCAGCCACGAACGGCGCAGCCCGGTCACCAGCTCCTTGGCTGTGTATTCCAGCCCAAGCATCAGCAACAGCAGAACAACGCCGATTTCACTGGCGACGTCTCCGAACGATTCGATCCCCGACAGGGGGACCAAACCACCATGTCCGAAGATCAGCCCACCCAGCAGGTACAGGGGTACCGGTGACATGCCGACCCGTGCCGCCAGACGTCCGAGAAGCCCGAGGCCGAGGAAGACGGCCCCGAGTTCAATCAGGACGACGGTGGTGGGGTCCACGGGCAGCCCTTATCCGTGATTCAGCAGGTGGGCTGCTTTATCGAGACCTTCGGCCGTGCCAACGACGACGACCACATCGCCGGCTTCAAGCTCGAAGGTCGGGGAGGGGGAGGCAAAGACCTGACCACTCCGCGAAATGGCCACGATGGAGGCGTGGGTGCGAGTGCGCAAATGGGTGTCGCCCAAGGTGTGGTCTGCGTAGGGGCTGTCTTGGCTGATGACGAACTGCTGGGTGTTCACTCCGGGCAGTTCGCTATGTTCCGCGGAGAGACCTGCCACCAGTTGTGGGGCGCCGAGTAGACCGCCGATGGCCGATGCTTCCTCGGAGGTCAGCGGGATGGCCGCCTGGCAGGCGTCGGGATCCTGCTTTTCGGAGATGATCAGCTCCATGCCGCCCTCGCGTTTGATCACGACGCCGACACGTCGCCCCGTGGCCAGCATGACGTCGCGTCGCATACCGATGCCCGGGAGGGGCGTTTCTTCCAGATTCATGACACCAGCGTAGACCCCGGAGGAGTATCGGGCAGCCCTGGGGCGCAGAACGCAGATGGCCGTCGCCGGGAAACCGGCGACGGCCATCTGATGATGCTGGGTTCCCGGGTTTAGGCCTCCGGGGTTGATTCGTTGTCGGCGGCTGCCTCGGCGGCTCCCTCGGCGGGGGCCTCCGGTGCTGGGGAGCCGTCGGGGGCGAAGTCACGACGGATGGCGTCGACGCCTTCGGCAGGGATCTCGAAACCGAGCTGGTGGCCAGGGTTCAGGACCACGCCGGCACCGTTGAGGTTGTCGATGACCGCAGCACCGACGACGCGCACCGCGTAGGGGGCTTCGGCGGTGTAGGCCTCGGGGATCCGATTGACGTGCGTGAACAGGGCGATGACGGGGTCACCTTCCTTATTCTGCAGCAGCAGTGGCTGAACGTTGTCGGTTTCCTCGGTCACCTGCTCACGGCTGAGGAAGAAGACTTCCTCGGACAGGAAGGTGGCAATGACCTGACCGGCCATGGCCTCATCGGCTTGGCCCTCGTGCAGCACTGTTTCTAGGTGCGTTTGCGGCTCGTCGGGGTCCGGGTTTTCGGATGGGTTCTGCGTTGGCTCTTCGCTCATGTCTTCCAGCCGATCACGCTCGTAGCCGATGCGCAACCCGTCCCGGAATGGGCGGGTGGCGGTTCGGGGTTCTCCGGGGTGTCGAATTAGACTGGGCGGCAATCAACCCACCGGATGCCAAGGATGCCCCATGACCGAGTTCCAGTACGAGGACCTGTTGCCGATCGGCCAGGACGACACCCCCTACCGTCTCATCGGAACCGACGGGGTCCGTCGCGTTGAAGGGCCCGGCGGACGGAACTTCTTGGAGGTCGAGCCCGAGGCTCTGGCGCATCTGGCCCGGACGGCCCTGCACGACATCTCCCATTATTTGCGGCCCGCCCACCTGCAGCAACTGCGCAATATCCTCGACGACGACGAAGCCAGCCCGAATGATCAGTTCGTGGCCCTGGACCTGCTGAAGAACGCGAACATTGCCGCCGGTGGGGTTCTGCCGATGTGCCAGGACACGGGCACGGCGATCGTGATGGGCAAACGCGGCCAGCAGGTGCTCAGCGAGGGCCCGGACGAGAAGGCTCTCTCACAGGGCATCTATGACGCCTACACGCAGTTGAACCTGCGTTATTCGCAGCTCGCCCCGCTGACGACCTGGCAGGAAACCTCCACCGGGAACAACCTGCCGGCCCAGATCGAGCTCTATGCCGATACCGAGCCCGGCCACGAGGAACAGTACAAGTTCCTGTTCATGGCCAAGGGCGGAGGATCGGCGAATAAGTCTTTCCTGTACCAGGAGACGAAGGCGATTCTGAACGAGAACGCCATGCTCGCCTTCCTCGACGAGAAGCTTCGGTCATTGGGCACCGCTGCGTGCCCGCCGTACCACCTCTCGATCGTCATCGGGGGAACCAGCGCCGAATTCGCGTTGAAGACCGCCAAATACGGTTCGGCCAAATACCTGGACACCCTGCCGACCACCGGGGCGATGACCGGACGGGGTTTCCGCGATATCGACTTGGAGGAGAAAGTCCTGGAACTGACTCGCCACTTCGGCATCGGAGCCCAGTTCGGGGGTAAATACTTCTGCCACGACGTCCGCATCGTCAGGTTGCCCCGCCATGGTGCCTCGCTGCCCGTGGCGATCGCCGTCTCCTGCTCGGCAGACCGGCAGATGCTGGCGAAGATCACCTCCGAGGGTGTCTTCGTGGAACAACTCGAAACCGATCCTGCCCGTTTCATGCCCGAAACGGACCACCCAGCGGTCTCCGCGCACGACGACGACACCGATGGTGTCAGCGGTACCGGCGGATCTTCGGTGGTCAGGATCGACCTGAATCGGCCGATGTCCGAGATTCTCGCCGAATTGGCGAAGCACCCGGTCAAAACCCGCTTATCGCTGACCGGCCCCCTGGTGGTGGCCCGCGATATCGCCCACGCGAAAATCCGTGAACGCCTGGACGCCGGGGAAGAGATGCCGCACTACCTCAAAGACCATCCCGTCTACTACGCGGGCCCGGCGAAAACCCCGGAAGGCATGGCCTCCGGTTCCTTCGGCCCGACCACTGCCGGGCGGATGGACTCCTACGTCGACCAGTTCCAGGCGGCAGGAGGCTCAATGGTCATGTTGGCCAAGGGCAACCGGTCCCGCCAGGTCACCGACGCCTGCCAGAAGCACGGCGGCTTCTACCTGGGCTCGATTGGTGGCCCCGCGGCACGGTTGGCGCAAGATTGCATCCGCAAGGTCGAGGTCCTCGAATACGAGGAGCTGGGTATGGAAGCGATCTGGCGGATCGAAGTGGAAGACTTCCCCGCATTCATTGTGGTTGATCACCAGGGCAACGACTTCTTTGCCGAGACGATGACCCCGACCTTCACCGCGATCCCGGTTCGGGCCAGCTAGGACTTCGGGACGCCGGACGCGGAGCTACTGCGTGAAAGCGTTGCGGGCCCAGTCGGGCCACCACCGCGTCTCTTCGGCCCGGCGCTCCTGACGCTCCCACTCGGCGTCACGGGCTGCCTGCTCCTGGGCTTCTTGCCGTTTGGCTTCTGCTTCCTTTGCGGAAGCTTTGGCCTCCTGCTTCTTCCGCGCGGTCACCAGTTCGTTGGAATACTGTTCGAGGGTGGCGGTGCCATGCTGGTCCATCTGCCGTGCCGCTTTATTGCCGACATAGCGCAGGTGCCAGGGTTCGAAGTTGTAACCGGTGGTTTCCTGTTCGTCCTGCGGATACCTCACGATGAAGCCGTAGTCGGTGGCATGGGCGGCCATCCATTTTCCTGCCGGCAGATCTGCCAGGCAGGCCTTCAGGGAGCACTGCCCACTTGCGACGCCAAGGTCGGCCGAGAGCCCGAGCTGGTGTTCACTGGTTCCCGGTTTGGCCGAGATCCGTGAGGCGTAGTCCTTGCCGTACTTCCGCGTGTACCTCTGGAAGAGCTCTACTTGGTGGTCATAGGAGCGGTAGGCACTTTCGACCATGAGTGCGTGCCCGTCCTGTGCGGCGCCAGCGATGAGCTTCTTCAAGGCCTTGGCGGCGTGGGGCACCATCTCGGTGCCAGCTCCGGAGACAGCGACCAGCTCCTGAGGCGCATAATCGCGCGGCTGCAGCGGATGATGTTCGTTGACCAGTACCAGGGGGGAAGTGGGATCGGTGCTGTAGGCAGCGAATTCATGCTCGGATGTGGAGGCCTTCGACTTCTTTTCGTGCGTGGGCTCATCGGCGGCAGCGGTCGAGGGGGAAGCCTGAGTACTTTGCAGGTCACCGATCGGGGAGGCCTGGGCCGTGGTGACAGGCAGCAGGAAGGCGGCAGCGAGGGCGAGAGCGGTCGCTAGCGCGGGAAGACGCCGGGGCGTGTGCGGTGAAGTCATCATGGTGTTTGCGGTGCGCGGAGCAGCCTACGGATTTCGCATGCAGCTCAACCCACCAGCTTCAGGATAACGCCGGGGACCCGGCATAGGCTATTTTGGGAACCGTGCTGATATCTGACCGCGACATCCGGACCGAACTGGACAGCGGGCGCATCGGGCTGGACCCGTATGAGCCCGAGATGATCCAGCCCGCTAGCGTCGACGTCCGCCTGGACCGTTATTTCAGGCTTTTCGACAACCACAAATATGCCCATATCGATCCCTCACAAGACCAGCCGGAGCTGACTCGTCTGGTGGAGGTTGATCCTACCGAGGCCTTCGTCCTGCACCCGGGAGAGTTCGTTCTCGGCTCCACCTACGAACGGGTCACCCTGCCCGACGACGTCGCCGCCCGGCTCGAAGGGAAGTCATCGTTGGGCCGGCTGGGACTGCTGACACACTCCACGGCCGGCTTCATCGATCCCGGATTTTCGGGGCATGTGACGTTGGAGCTCTCGAATATGGCGACCCTGCCGATCAAGCTGTGGCCGGGATCGAAGATCGGCCAACTCTGCTTCTTCAAACTCACCTCGCCGACGGAGCACCCCTACGGTTCCGGCCCCTACGGGAACCGTTACCAGGGCCAACGTGGTCCGACGGCCTCGCGGAGCCACTTGAACTTCCACCGCACCGACCTGCAGCCCTGAACCCGGTCAGCCACGACCCGTGAACGGCATGCCGGTGGCCGTGATGACGAGTGAATCGACGGTGACGTCCAAGGGAAGGTCGGCTAATTGCCGCACCGCGCGGGCTGCATGTTGGACATCGAAAACCGGTTCGACCTGGGTGCTGCCATCCGCTTGAAGGGTCCCGGTGGTGAATCCGACCGTTAGCTCCGTCGCGGTATTACCGATATCGATTTGCGAGGCAGTGACCCGTGCGCTGCGACCATCGAGGGCGATGGACTTCGTCAGCCCCGTGATGGCATGTTTTGTCGTCGTGTAGGCCACTGATTGCGGGCGGGGCGCGTGGGCGGAAATCGACCCGTTGTTGATGATCCTGCCGCCCTGCGGGTCTTGGGCCTTCATGGTCCTGACCGCCGCCGCGGCACACAGCATGCTGCCGGTTAGATTCACGGCCACCACATCGTTCCAGTCGGAAACCGAGATCTCGTCGACCGAGGCGCGTGGACCAAAGGTTCCCGCGTTATTGAACAGGACGTCCACCCGGTTCCAGTCTGTGACGACCGTGGAGAACAGGGCGTCGACTTGCCGGGGGTCGGTGATGTCCGTCGGAACGACCAGGGCTCCTTCATGGGCCTGTGCCGTCTGTTCCAGGGCATCGGCGCGTCGTCCGGCCAAGGCCACATGCCAGCCGGTGTCCAGGAGTTCGCGGGCCACGGCCCGGCCGATCCCCGAGCCGGCTCCAGTGACGACGGCAACCCGGAGGGCCGTTTCCGGGGTGCTGGATGAGGCGGTCATGCGTTCTCCTGAGGGGTCGAATGATTGGGTTTGCGCACCGGCAACAGCAGGAACAATCCGATCAGCAGAACCAGCATGATGCCCAGGATGCCATAGCGTTGCGCCCCGCCGGCGGGGACGTGGCTCGTGGCCAAGACGACGGCCAAAGTGAAGAAGCCCGGCGCGAGGAAGGACACCGCACGACCCGTGGTGGCGTAGAGGCCGAAGAGCTCACCTTCGTGACCTTCGGCGGCCAACCGGGCCAGGAACGCGCGGGAGGAGGCTTGCGCGGGGCCGACGAACAGGGTCAACAGCAGGCCGAAGATCCAGAAGCCGGTGGCGTCGGGGGAGAGGAATACCCCTCCGGCGGCGATGAGCAGGCCCACCAGCGAACCGAGGATGACCGCCTTGGGGCCGATCTTGTCGTCGAGTACACCGCCGACCAGGGCGCCTGCGGCAGCCACGAGGTTGCCGACGATGGCGAAGACGATCACTTCGGAGAGCTCGAAGCCGAAGGTCCCTGCGGCGATCACACCACCGAAGGCGAAGACGGCGGCCAGTCCATCACGGAACACTGCTGAAGCGATGAGGAAGAAGACCGTGTTCCGCTCGGTGCGCCAGAGCGAGGCGACGTTTCGGCCCAGCTGCCGATAGGACTCCAAGATGCTGACCTTGGCCATCTTCTGCCGACGGGAGATCTCGGGGACGGCGAAGAGCACCGGCAGCCCGAAACCGAAGAACCAGAGAGCTGAGAAGACAGCGACGAGCCGGATGTTCAGGGCATTGTCGGTGCTTGCACCCGACCAGTCGAGCACGGGTTGAACGAAGAGGAACAACACCAGGGACAGGGCCAGGATGCCGCCGACGTACCCCATGCCCCAACCAAAGCCCGAGATTTTGCCGATGGTCTTGGGGGTGGAGATCTGCGGGAGCATGGCGTTGTAGTTGACGCCAGCAACTTCGGAAAAAATGCTGGCAGCCGCAATGAGGCTGACCCCCAGGATCAGGAAACGAGGATCGGGGAACACAAAGAAGGCGGCCGCGGTCGCCAGGGCCACCAAGGCCGTGTTCACTCCCAGCCAGAAACGGCGGCGGCCGCCCGCGTCCGAACGTTGACCGGTCACCGGGGCCAACAGGGCGATCGTGAAACCGGCGATGGTCAGGGCCAAGGACAGTGCTGCGGTGTTGGAGTCTGTATTGCCGAAGGCTGAACTGGTCAGGTAGACGGTGAAGACGAAGGTGGTCATCACCGCGTTGATTGCCGAGGCGCCCCAGTCCCAAGAGGCCCAGGCAATGACCTGCTTGGAGATGGTTCGTGCTCCGCGCTCGGGTAGCGCCGTGGGCGTGGCGTTCGGGCTCATTCCTGAAGCGTAACGCCCTGCGCGAAATTACCTGTCTATTAAGGTGTTTTCTACGGAATCGGATTGATGAACTGTTAAACTAAATTAATTACCTGACCGAGTGCTGCAGTGTCGAACCATGCGTGGCCCAGAACCCCCTCAGGAGAACATCGTGGCCGTGGTCCTCATCTCACTTTTTGTGGTGAGCGCCGTCGCCCCGCTTTTGTTCCGCCGCTTCGGCCGTGCTTCGTTCTATCTGCTCGGCGCCGTACCCGCCGTCGCGTTCGTGTGGCTACTGGCCAACTTCGACTCCTTCATCTCAGCCGACCAGTCGGCCCCCGCGGGGGGCCCGAATGCGCCACCGGGCCTCGTGCTCCACTGGATCCCCGTGTTGCAGCTGGACCTGGCCTTCAGAATGGACGCGTTGGCAGCGATCCTGAGCCTGTTGATTCTGGGTGTCGGGGCACTCGTGTTGTTCTACTGCGCGCGGTACTTCAAGAGCGAGGATGCCAACATCGGACCCTTCGGGGCCCAACTGCTGGCCTTTGCCGGTGCCATGTTCGGGCTGGTGATCGCCGACGATCTGATCCTGCTGTTCATCTTCTGGGAAATCACGACGATCCTGTCCTACCTGCTCGTGGGCTTCGCCCGGACGCGGATCTTCGCCCGCCGGTCAGCCCTGCAAGCGCTGCTGGTCACCACCTTCGGCGGATTGGCGATGCTGCTGGGCCTAGTGATGATCGGCCAGAGCGCCGGCACCTACCGGCTCTCCGAAATCATGGCCATGGCCCCGGAACTGGCCTCGCGTGGAACCCTCATCGATATTGCGATCGCCCTGATACTGCTCGGCGCCGTGAGCAAGTCGGCGCTGGTGCCCTTCCACTTCTGGCTGCCCGGTGCCATGGCCGCACCGACCCCGGTTTCCGCCTACCTCCATGCGGCAGCCATGGTGAAGGCGGGGGTCTACCTCGTGGCCCGTCTGGCCCCCGGGTTCTCCGGGACCACCTACTGGGACGGGCTGGTGATCGGGTTGGGGATGGCCACCATGCTCGTCGGCGGGTGGAGGGCCCTGCGGCAGACAGATATCAAACTGGTTCTGGCCTACGGGACCGTCTCCCAACTGGGTTTCATCATGCTGGTGGTGGGACAAGGAACAGCAGATGCCGCCCTCGCCGGGCTGGCGCTGGTGCTCGCCCACGGGTTCTTCAAGGCGGCACTGTTCCTGATCGTGGGGATCATCGACCACCAAGCAGGAACCCGTGACGTGAGACTGCTCTCGGGGCTATGGCGGACCGCCCCGAAACTGTTCGTCGTGGCGGTCATCTCGGCGGCTTCGATGGCCGGCATCCCGCCGCTCTACGGTTTCGTCGCCAAGGAATCGGTGCTCGAGGTTCTCCTGGCCACGGCCGACAGCGCCGGGGGAATCATCGTGCTGCTCGGGGTGGTGGTGGGCTCCATCTTCACCGTCGCCTACAGTGCACGCTTCATTTGGGGCGGATTCGCCTCCAAACCGGGGATGCCGGCCACGGCCTTCAAACCCGTCCCGTGGTCCTTCCTCGCAGCGCCGGCGGTTTTGACCGCGGCAACCCTGGTGTTCGGGGTCCTCCCGACACCACTGGGTGAGGCCGTGGGAGGATTCGCCTCCCTCTTCCCCGCCTCCGACGAGCCGATTCGGCTGGCCCTGTGGCACGGTCTGACCCCGGTACTGGGCCTTTCGGCGGTCATCATCGTCGTTGGCCTGCTGTTGCATCGGTGGCGGTCTGGGTTCGGTGCCCTGCAGGCCCGGGTCCCGGCACTGCTCGAAGCCGAGCAGATGTATAAGTGGGCCCTGAACGCCGTCGACGAGGTCTCCGTCTGGACGACAGGGCGGACGCAGCGCGGTTCGCTGCCGTTCTACCTGGGCGTCATCCTGCTGGTTGCCCTGGTGGTCCCGGCCGTCGCGGGACTGACTAATCAGACACCGTTGCCGGAGAACATCGTCTGGTTCGACACCCCCGCCCAACTGATCGCCGGACTATGCATGATCGTCGGGGCCCTGGCGGCCATCCGTGCCAATAAGCGCTTTTTGGCTGTGCTGATGGTCTCCGTCACCGGCTACGGCATGGCCTTCATCTTCGCCCTGCAGGGTGCCCCCGACCTGGCGCTGACCCAGCTGTTGGTGGAAACGATCGTCCTGGTCGCCATGGTTCTGGCGTTGCGGGTCCTTCCCCCCAGACTCTGGACGTTGAACCCCACGGGGCACCGCACGGCGCGTGCCCTCTTGGGGGTCGGATTCGGGGTGGCGATGATCGGCATTGCCGCCGCTGCCATGGCCTCACGGACCGCCGACCCGGTGTCATTATCGTTCCCGGAGTTGGCCTATTTCGGCGGTGCCGGCAAGAACATCGTCAACGTCACCCTCGTCGACATCCGTGTCTGGGACACCTTCGGGGAGATCACCGTGCTGGCCGTGGCCGCCACCGGGGTGGCCTCATTGATCTTCGTCCGCGGCCGGGGGGACATTAGACACCGCGTCGGCGAAGCCGAACTGGGATCCGTGGGCCGGACACGCCCCCAACCCGGAGGCACCCGCGCCGCAGCGGCACTGGCGACCGCCCGGCATTTCGCCCAGTCGGCCAAGGACGCCTGGCTGGTGGCCGGTAAGACGTTGGCCCCCGAACGCCGTTCCATCATCTTCGAAGTCATCGCCCGGCTGATCTTCCACACGATCATCATCTTCTCCGTCTACCTCCTGCTGGCCGGACACAACTCTCCCGGTGGCGGCTTCGCCGGCGGGCTGCTGGCCGGACTCGCCCTGACCATCCGCTACCTGGCCGGAGGGCGTTTCGAGCTCGCCGAAGCGACCCCCATCAGCCCCGGCACCTTGCTGGGACTCGGGCTGGCCACCTCGGCCCTCTCCGGCGTCGTGCCCCTGGTGTTGGGCGGAGACCTCTTCCAGACAGCCGTCGTGGAATTTGCGTTGCCGATCTTCGGCGAACAGAAATTCGTCACCTCGACGTTCTTCGATATCGGGGTGTACCTGGTGGTCGTGGGACTGGTGGTGGACGTCCTGCGCAGCCTCGGTTCGGAAATCGACGAGAAGACCGAGAAACGCGGGCTGCTCTCCGGCGGCGTACGCCGGCCCCGCCGAGCCGCCGTCCAACGGGCCGGGAGCCAACGATGAGTGTGAACATGACCCTGCTCATCGTGATGGGTGTGCTCTTCGCGGCAGGGATCTATCTATTGCTCGAGCGCAGTCTGACCCGGGTGCTTTTGGGGATCATCCTGGTGGGCAACGGGGTGAACCTGTTGATCTTGGCAGCGGGGGGACGCAGCGGGCTCGCACCCCTCTACGAGGAGGGGACCCCGGCGGAAGACTATGCCGACCCGCTGCCGCAGGCGCTGATCCTCACCGCGATCGTCATCACCTTCGCGGTCACCGCGTTCCTGCTGGCGATGATCTACCGTTCGTGGGTGATCGCCCGCCGGGATGAACTCACCGACGACGCCGAGGACCGCCGGGTCGCCTCCCAGGACACCTTCGATTTCGAGGAGGACTCCGAAGTCGCGCTGGAAACCTCCGAATTCCCGGCAGATATCGACGACGACAACGTTCCGGCCCACGCCGAGGAATCACGCAGGGCCGCTGCCGCCCGACTCGCCGGGGAACGGCTCGCCAGCGAACTGCGGCAGGCCTCCTCCGAGGAGAGTGCGGGAACCAATAATAAGCGACGCAACAGGAAGGCCCGCTGATGGACCACCTGACAGCGATCGACGTCGCACCCCTGGCGGTGCTGCTCCCCATTCTGGGTGCGGCCCTGGCCTTCGTGCTGCGACGGCACCCACTGGCCCAACGCACCGCAACGATCGGGACCCTCTGCCTGACCCTCGCCCTGGAATCCTGGCTCCTGGTCTCGGCCTGGAAGCATGGGGCGCAGGCCGTCATCATCGGTGGGTGGGCTCCACCGTTCGGCATCTCCATGGTCGTCGACGAGTTCTCCGCATTGATGCTGGTCGTCTCCACAGCGGTCAGCCTCACCGTACTGCTCTATGCCACCGGCCAGGGTATGGCCGACGGGGACGAGGACGGGCCGATCTCGGTCTTCCATCCCGCCTACCTGATCCTGGTCGCCGGGGTCTCCAACGCCTTCCTTGCCGGTGACCTGTTCAACCTGTATGTGGGTTTCGAAATCCTGTTGACCGCTTCCTACGTGCTGCTGACCCTGGGCGGGACCACGGCCCGGATCCGGGCCGGCGTCACCTACGTGGTGGTCTCGGTGGTCTCCTCCATCCTGTTCCTCTTGGCGATCGGGCTGGTCTATGCGGCGACCGGAACCGTGAACATGGCCGATCTGGCCGGGAAACTGGCCGATATCGACCCGGGGACCCAACAGATCCTCCACGTCATGCTGCTGGTCGCCTTCGGCGTCAAGGCCGCGGTGTTCCCGCTGTCCTTCTGGCTGCCCGACTCCTACCCGACAGCCCCGGCGCCGGTGACCGCCGTATTCGCCGGACTGCTGACCAAGGTGGGTGTCTATGCGATCATCCGCACCGAAACCCTGCTCTTCCCCGGGGGGCGGTTGAATACGGCCCTGTTGGTCGTCGCCCTGCTAACCATGCTCGTGGGGATCCTCGGCGCCCTCGCCCAGGCCGATTTCAAACGCATGCTCTCCTTCACACTGACCAGCCACATCGGATACATGATGTTCGGGGTGGCCACCGGCAGCGCCGTTGCCCTGGCGGCCACGGTCTACTACGTCGCCCACCACATCATCGTGCAGACTTCGCTGTTCCTGGTCGCCGGGCTGATGGAACGACGGGGCGGGACCTCCAACGTGGACCGGCTCGGCTCGCTGGCCAAGCTGTCACCGGTGCTGGCCGTACTCTTCTTCATCCCGGCCATGAACCTGGCCGGCATCCCTCCCTTCTCCGGGTTCCTGGGCAAGGTCGGGTTGCTGCGCGGCGGCGTGGACCTGGGCACACCGCTGGCCTGGGTGCTGCTGGCCGGGGCGCTGCTGACCTCCCTGCTCACCCTGCTGGCCGTCGCCCGGGTCTGGAACCGGGCGTTCTGGCGCCGCGCCGAAGACGCCGAGGATGCCGACCCGATCCTGCTCATTGCCGCCGAAGAAGCCCGCCGCCCGGACATCGGGGCGACAGGGGTCAAGACCTTGCCGCACCGCCTCAGCGGACGGGGGGATGCGGCGGTACTGCCCCCGACCATGGTCTTCGCCACGGGGGTGCTGGTGGCACTGGGCATGGCGTTGACCATCTTCGCCGGCCCGCTCTTCGACCTGGCCGACCAGGCCTCGCAGCAGATGCTCGAACGCACCCCCTATATTGAGGCAGTTCTCGGCGACTCCCCGGCGGGAGGCGGAAAATGAGCCCCCACCGTCATCCCCGCCCCGCCCGCCCCTCGGAACTACTCACCAGTGCCCGCAGCGCCCGGGCCAGAGCACGACGCCGGCGCGCCCGCTTCCTCATCGAACTTCCCCTCATCATCTGGCTGGTCCTCGTCTGGGGAGCCCTCTGGCGGGACTTCAGCCCGGGGAACCTGATCTTCGGGTTCCTGATCGCCCTGGCAGTGGTGATGACCTTCAAACTGCCTCCCGTTGAGCTCAGCGGCCGCTTCAACCCCTGGCAGGCCCTGGTGTTCTCGCTGTTGTTCCTGCGCGAAATCGTCAGGGCGAGCGTCCAGGTGGTACTGGTCGTGCTGCGCCGCGGGCCGAAGGTGCGCAACGCGGTCATCGGTATCCGCATGCGCAGCCAGGAGGACCTGATGGCCACGGCCCTGGGGCATGTGCTGACCCTCATCCCGGGTTCGTTCGTCGTGGAAATCGACAGGACAACCTCCACGCTCTACCTTCACGTGTTGGACATCAATACGGTGCAGGAGGCCGAAGACTTCCGGCGCCAGGTCAGGGCCATCGAAGCCCGGATCATCCGGATGATGGGCAGCCGGGAGGAACTGGAGGCACTCAATGCCGAAGGTGCCGACGGGCCCGACGTCGCAGAACGAACGAACCGACCGATGAAGGAGCAACCATGATCCTCGTTGCCGCGTGGGTGGCCGGTATCGCCCTGGCCCTCGGCGCCGTCATGGCCCTGATCCGGCTAGCCAGGGGCCCCTCGATCCTTGATAGGACCCTGGCCCTGGATGTCCTGCTGATCATCATCCTGTGTGGGCTCTGCGTGGATATGGTCGTGAACCGGCATCTGAACCACATCGTGTTCATCGTCGTCGGTTCCCTGGTGGCCTTCATCGGTTCGGTCACCATCGCGCGCTACGTCACCGATCGGAGATCCCCATGATCGTGTTTGGCCTCGCCGACGGCGGGACGCTGGACCTCGTCCTGGAATGGATGGTCGCGATCTGCATGATCCTCGGCGCCCTGCTGTCCGTCGCCGCAGGCATCGGTCTGCTGCGTTTCCCCGACCTCTTTTCCCGCATGCATGCGGCCACCAAGCCGCAAGTCCTCGGATTATTCTTGATGCTGCTCTCCGTCGCCCTGCAGATCAGGGCCTGGTCCGCCGTGCCGGTGCTGTTGCTGGCCTGGTTCTTCCAGTTGCTGACCGCACCGGTGACAGCACATATGGTCGGCCGTGCCGGGTACCGGACCAGACACCTTAAACAGGAGACGCTGGTCCTCGATGACCTCAATGAAGTGGTCTCCGAGGCCCAG
Source organism: Glutamicibacter sp. BW78 (assembly GCF_002332245.1). Lineage (NCBI taxonomy): Bacteria > Bacillati > Actinomycetota > Actinomycetes > Micrococcales > Micrococcaceae > Glutamicibacter > Glutamicibacter sp. BW78. The sequence goes on along the minus strand of NZ_NRGU01000030.1, from coordinate 424,043 downwards.
CGTCGCCTGGACGAAGGTCGCTAACGAGGGGTCAGACCTCGTCGGCCGTGTGGTTGAAACGGGCAATGGCCTTCTGCGTGCCACGGTTGGTCAAAACCTGGATCACTGCGGCCACGACTGCGGAGACCACGGCGAACCCGAGGGCATGACGCATCGACGCCTCGGCCTGGGCTTCCTTGTCGTTCGGCTTCGGGGGCTTCTCTCCGGTGACCTTGTACCAGATGGTGTCCACGAGCTTGCCGCCGACAAAACCGGCGCCGATCGACACGACCGTGCCGACGATCTTCAATAATGCGTTCACGAACGATTCTCCCGTCGGTAGGTGATTACCTGCCCAGCATAACGCGCTGTAGACTGGGCCCCACTGAATGACCTACGACAGGGGAGCGTCGTCGCCCGGCCACGGCCGGAAACTTCGACGCTGAGAGTGCGGATCACCGCAGACCCTCGAACCTGCTCCGGCTCGTACCGGCGAAGGGAGTCGAGAATCTCAGGACACGCGGATCCGCCGCGGAGTCCTCCCCTCCTTGAAACCAAGGAGGAACACCCTATGAGCAGCACCCTTTCGGCGGCACCGACCGCCCGATACACCTGGCGGGTCGTGGACATCGTCGTGGCCTCCGTCATCGCCGTGGCCTCCGGCGTGATCTTCTGGGCCTGGAACACCACCCACCACGTCTTCGACGTCATTTTCGTCGCCTTCCCGCCCTCATCGGCCCTGCTGGCCGGAATGTGGCTCTTCCCCGCGGTCCTGGGGGCCCTGATCATCCGCAAACCAGGCGCAGCACTGTTCTGCGAGATGGTCGCGGCCGTCGTTTCCTCGCTGCTGGGATCGGAATACGGTTGGACGGTCTGGGCCTCGGGAATCATCCAGGGGCTCGGCGCCGAAATCGTTTTTGCGCTGCTGCTCTACCGCCGCTGGTCGCTGCCGGTGGCCCTGTTCGCCGGAATGCTGACCGGGATCTTCGGGGGAGTGAACGACGCCTTCGTCTTCTCCTGGTTCCCCGAATACACGGCGAGCATGAAACTGGCCTACGTGGTGTTCATGGCCATTTCGGGGCTGATCATCGCCGGCCTGGGGTCGTGGGCGCTGACGCGCGCGCTCTCACGGACCGGGGCGTTGTCCTCGATGGCTTCGCGGAAGGCCGCCCAGGAACGGGTTCTAGGGTGAATCGATGACCTCTGATGCACCGACCGGAACCCGCGGCTCTCCACCGGCCGCCGGGGTCGGCGACGTCCGTGCTGCTGCGGTCCGCGCCCGCGGTTGGGGATGGCAGCACGCCGGGCGGGAGACGCCCGCAGTCTTGGGTTTGGACCTCGACATCCAGGCCGGGGAAAAAGTGTTGCTCGTCGGCCCCTCTGGCGCCGGAAAATCGACGCTCATGCACGCCCTGGCCGGGGTGCTGCAGGATGACGAGGACAACGCCTCGGCCGGGGAACTACTGATTGACGGTTTACCGGCTGCGGCAGCCCGCGGCCGGACCGGTCTGATGCAGCAGGACCCCGAAACCCAGGTCGTCCAGGCCCGGGTGGGGGACGACGTCGCCTTTGGCGCGGAGAACCTCTCGGTGGACCCGGAGCTGATCTGGCCCCGCGTCAGCGAATCCCTGCAGGCGGTGGGACTTGACCTGCCACTGGACCACCCCACCTCGTCCCTGTCGGGAGGGCAGAAGCAACGCCTGGCCCTGGCCGGGATCCTGGCCATGCGCCCCGGACTCGTCCTGTTGGATGAGCCGACAGCAAATCTCGACCCCGACGGGGTGCTGGAAGTGCGGGACGCAGTGCTCGAGGCACTCGGCGCCAGCGGAGCAACGATGATCATCGTTGAGCACCGGCTCACCGCCTGGGCAGATGCCGTGGATCGGGTGATCGTGCTGGAGCCCGGCGGCGGTGTGGCCTACCAGGGCGCACCGGCCAGGCTGTTCGCTCCCGGCCCCCTCCGTGAACGGCTCATCGACGCCGGGATCTGGGTCCCCGGCCACACGCCCGTACTGCCCGCACGGGCCCCGGCAAAAGAACCGGCCGCCGGCTTGTTGAGCGCCCGAAGGCTGGCCGTATCCAGAACAGCCTCCGGTGCCCCCGTCGTGTCGGGTCTGGACCTGCGGATCGACGCCGGTCAGGCGCTGTGTATCACCGGAGCCAACGGGGCCGGCAAATCGACGTTGGCCCTGACTCTGGCCGGGCTGCTGCCCGAACGTCGGGGCAGCGTCGCGGCACTGCCTGCCCTTTCCGGTGCCCAGGACCTCCCCGAGGAAACCGAACCCGTGCACCCCGACCGGCCCTACACGTGGCGGGCCGGGGAACTCGTGGGGCGGATCGGCACCGTCTTCCAGGAGCCCGAACACCAGTTCGTCACCACCACCGTCCGCGCGGAATTGGCCTTTGGCCCCCGGCATGCCCGCACACCGGGGTCGAAGACCCGGCTGTACACCGACGCGCACATCACCGAACGGGTCGATGAGCTGTTGGACCGGCTGGGGCTGAGGCATCTGGCCGACGCGAACCCGTTCACCCTCTCGGGAGGCGAAAAGCGCAGGTTGTCGGTGGCCACGGTGCTCGCGGCCCGACCGCGACTGCTGATCCTCGATGAGCCGACGTTCGGCCAGGACGCCAATACGTGGAAGGAACTGGCGCTGCTGCTGCGCGAACAACTCGACGAGGGCGTCGCCGTCGTCGCGGTCACCCACGATGCGGCGTTCGCCGCCGCGTTGGGGGCCTCCACCTTCGAGGTCGCCGCCGACCTGCGCCCCGTGCAGGAACCCGGAACCCCCACGCAGGAGGAACCGGCAACCGATCCTCGGGCCGCGGGGGGGATGCCGGGGCTGGAACCCGACGCAGGTGCCCGGGCCAGCTTCTTCGGTCGGTGCAACCCGCTGGCCAAACTCGCTGCGGTAGTGCTGGGGACCGTGCCCCTGATCGCCTCCCTGGACCTGGTGACCTCCTCCGTCGTCGTGCTGGCCAGTCTGTTGCTGCTGCGCCTGGCAGGGATCGCCCCGACGCGATTCCTGCGGCGGGCCTGGCCACTGCTGGTGGCCGCATTATTTGCCGCCTGGGGCACCGCCCTGGTCGGCAACGACGCAGGTGCCGTCCTGCTGAACCTGGGGGTGGCCACGATCAGCGACGGATCGCTGATCTCCGGGGTGGCCACCGGTCTGCGGATTTTTGCGGTAGCGGTTCCCGCGGTCATCGTTTTGTCCAGTACCGACCCCACCGATCTGGCCAATGCGCTGGCCCAACAAGCCAGGTTGCCTCACCGTTTCGTGTTGGGTGCCTTGGCCGGGATGCGCCTGATGGGTTTGCTGGCCGAGGAGTGGGTGACGCTGGGTATGGCCCGTCGTGCCCGCGGTGTGGGGGCCCAAGGGGGTTTCGTGCAGCGTCTGCGGGCCAATGCAGGTCAAAGTCTGGGGCTGATGGTCCAGGCCATCCGTAGGGCCTCCCGGCTGGCGGTCACCATGGAAGCCAAAGGCTTCGGTGGGGCCCACCGCACTTGGGCGCGAACCGCCTCCTTCTCCTGGCGGGACGGGGCCCTGGTGTCCGGTGGCCTCACCCTGGGGGCGGTGGCCACCACGGCCGCCGTGCTCACCGGGGCGTGGAACCTGGTCTGGGGGTGAGGTGGTTCCCTCGGCTCAGCGTATGTACTCGAAGTGCCACGCCTCGGCGTAGCGGGACCCCTGTTCGTAAATCTTGTGGTGCACCCACCCGTGGCTCTTCGAATGGGCCTTGAGCCACAAGTAGTACGTGCCGCCGAAACCGTAGTCGCGAGTCTCGGGGAAGTCGATCGCCAACCCCCACCCGTGGTTGGATGTTCCTGGTTTGGCGGCGATCATCGGGCCCAGCTCCCGGTACAGATATTCCTGGGTGCCGCGCGTGCGGTAGGTCAAGTCGATTTGCAGGTTGCGCCCGAACTTCTTCTTGAAGGCCGCGTTCAGTTGTGTCAGATCACTGAGGGCGGGGCCGGCGATCAGGTTCCTGCCCGGATCCCAGGAGATGGCCACCAGATTCGCGGAGGGAAGCCGGCCATTGGCCATCTTGCGGATCTGGGCGGCCGTTGTGCGGCCCGGCCATGTGCTGGTCCGAGGCTGGCTGCGCCGCAGGGTGCTGGCCCTCACCCAGCCGGTGGCCCCTGCGGTACGCACGCAATACCAGCCCTTCGGGGTGGCATGTTTCTTCTCCCATCGCACGTCCCGCCAGGCGACGGTGCCTGCCGGGAGGTCTCCGATCATCAGGGCCCCGTTGGCCAGATGGGCCACGTCGGAGCCGTTGGTTGAGAAGTAGTACCGAGCACTGGTGGGCAGGCCGTTGCGGGTGGAAGTGTAGGCGGGATCGCTCGACAGGTCCGCTGTGAGGTACCGGTGCGAGACATAGCCGGTTCGACCCCGATAGCTCAGCCGGTACCAGCCGTTGGCGGCGACCCCGGTGGCTGTGAATTTAGCGTTCTTCGTCAATGTGCCCAGATGCTTGCCGTGCGAGGAAGCGGAGGACCTGACATTCAGCGCTGCCAAGGTCTTGACCCTGGCTGAGATCTTGGTGACCTTCGGGGGTGTGGCCCTCTTCGCGGCAGGGAGAACCTTGACGTAGCGATGGGAAACATAGCCGGTCTTTCCCCGGTAGCTGATCCGGTACCAGCCGTTGGAGGCCCGGCCGGTGGAGGTGACCGTGGTGCCCTTCGCTAGCGTTCCCAGCTTGGCTCCTGCGGCAGCGGCGCGGGCGCGGACGTTGAGATTCGCCGTCGTTTTGATCTTGGTGGAGGCTGCGACCGCAGCTTCCGGAGTGAGTAAAGTTCCAGCGCCGCCGAGCAGGGAGGCGGCGGCCACCGCGACGACGGCGAGGAGCCGGCGACGATCCAAGGTGGTCTCGGCCATCGGTGCAGCAGGTGTAGTTTCCATGGGGTTCCTTCCCCGCCGGTGGCGCCTATCCGATGGCTTCGAGCAGGGCCGACAGTTCGTCATGCAGCTCACGATCGCGGGCAATCGCTGTGCCGTCGATGGAGGTGACCGGTGCTAGAAGCCGGATGCTGGAGACCAACCAGAGTGCGTCGGCTTCGAACAGGTCCCGTGGTTCCAACGGACCATAGCCGAGCGTCCAACCTGCGGTTTCGGCGGCTGCGAAGATCGCGCCCTGGGTGGTTCCGGGAAGGATGCCGGTTTCCAGCAATGGGGTGACCAGATGCTTGACCCCGTTGACACGGGTGGCCAGCAGCACCGTCGAAGTCGGCCCCTCGAGTACGCGTGCGTCGCTGGACGTGAAAATCACGTCCTCGGCCCCGAGCGTGCGCGCATGACGCAGGGCTGCCATGTTCACCGCATAGGAGAGCGTCTTGGCGCCCATCAGCAGCCAGGGGGCGCGTTCGGCCAGCGAGGAATCGTACCCACGATCCAACAGCACGACGGCGACGCCCTCCTCGCGTTGACGGCGTCCCGACTCCGGGGCGGGGGAGACGGTGACCCAGGCGGTGCCATGGGGCTCATCCTCGGGCCCACGCGTGACCACCAGCTTCACCACTGCCTCGTCGGGGTCCTCGGGCCCCGGGGTGCGCTCTTGTTCATACCGGGTGACCGCGGTAGCGATGGCCGCCCGCCAGGACTGCTCATCGGGCAGATCCAGGTCGCAGCTGGCCGCCGACACCCGGAGCCGGGAGAGGTGGGCGTCCAGTTTCCGGACGGCCCCGGCGGTGTACAACATGGACTCGAAGACCCCGTCGCCGCGGATGACCCCCTGATCGGTGACGAGCAGTTGCGCGACGGAGGCATCGGCGAGGCGGCCGGCCGGCGTGGAGGGGTCCAAGAACACCAAGACTGTCATGGGCCAAGATTACCCCGGCAGTTCATTCCTGCCGCTAGGCTTGGACCGTCTTGAAGTCGTTGAGAGGTGCGTCCTTGACCGAATCATTGTTCCTGTGGCAGGACCTTCCCGGATGGTTGTTGTCGATCCTCTGGGTAGTCGACCTCGGGATCCGGGTCGTCATGCTCGGTGTCGTCCCCGGGAACCGTCGTCCGACCACCGCCATGGCCTGGCTGCTGTCCATCTTCTTCTTCCCCGTCGTCGGGCTGGGCCTTTTCCTGCTCTTCGGGAACTTCAAGCTTTCGCGGAAACGGATCGATCGGCAAACCGCCGTCAACCAACGGGTGATCGACGCCACCGAGACCCTAGACGTGGACAATGGCCCACCGGATGCCCCCGACTGGGTCCGCTCGGCCATCGAACTGAACCGCAATCTCGGGGCCTTCCCGCTCCAGGAGGGCAACCAGTTCGACTTCATCAAGGATTCCAGCGAGTCGATCCGGCAGATGACCGAGGCCATCGGCTCGGCGAAGGACTACGTGAACGCCCAGTTCTACATCGTCGGCGACGACCCGGAGCTCACCGGGCCCTTCCTGAGGGCCCTGGAGGATGCCGCCGACCGCGGGGTACGGGTCAGGTTCCTCTTCGACCACCTGGGCACGATGCGCACCGCCGGGTACCGCGAGCTCTTGCGCCGGCTCCGTGCCAGCGGTATCGAATGGCGGCGGATGCTCCCCATCTCGCTGCTGCATTTGAAGTGGCGCCGACCCGATCTGCGTAACCACCGGAAGATCCTGGTCATCGACGGGGAAATTGCCTTCACGGGGAGCCAAAACCTCATTGAGCCGGGCTATAAGCGCAAGTCCTCGCAGAGGATCGGCCGCGAGTGGATCGACTTGATGGCTCGGGTGCGTGGCCCGATGGTCACCGGGCTGGACGTCGTTTTTGCCACGGATTGGTCGCAGGAGACCGATGAGAACCTGCTGGCGGATCTGAACGAAGGCGGCGTCCCCGAGCCCTGCGGTCAGCAGAGCGGACAGATTGTTCCCTCCGGACCGGGATTCGAATCGGAGAACAACCTGCGCCTGTTCAATACGTTGATGTATTCGGCCACGGAGAAGCTGACGATCACCAGCCCCTACTTCGTGCCGGATGACTCGATGCTCTACGCCATCACCACGGCAGCCCAACGCGGGGTCGAAGTCGAACTGCTGGTTTCCGAACGCGGCGACCAGGCGTTGGTCCACCACGCCCAACAGTCCTACTACCTGCAGTTGCTGAAGGCAGGAGTGAAGATCTACAGGTATCACCAGCCGATGGTCCTCCATACCAAATGCTTCACCGTCGACGACGAGGTGGCGGTCTTCGGGTCCTCCAATATGGATATGCGGTCCTTCTCGCTGAACTTGGAAGTCTCCCTGATGCTGCTGGGCCCCCAAGCGGTAGGGCAGATCAACAAGGTCCAGGATGCGTATAAGGAAAAGTGCACGCTGCTCACCCTCGACGACTGGCTGGGCCGTCCACGAACCGTGCGTTATCTGGATAACGTTGCCCGGCTGACGGCAACCCTGCAGTAGGCGCGGCTCAGGCCTCGAAGCCGAATTCGGCCCCGAGCGCCGAGAGCACACCCCGGGACTTGGTCTTCACTTCTTCCCATTCGGCCGCCGGATCCGAATCGGCGGTGATCGCCCCGCCGAGGCCGAGACTGAGCTGCCAGGGCCCGTCGGGAGCAGGACCACCCCCGGCACCGCAGGAGGCTAAGGGGTCCCGTCGGGCAACGAGCGTGCGGATGACCACCGCCAGATCGGCGGCTGCGCTATGGGAGAAGTACCCGACGGCCCCCGAGTACACCCCACGGGGACGCCCCTCCTCGAGTCGGTCCAGGATGGCCATGGTCGATATCTTCGGCGCCCCGGTCATCGACCCCGGCGGGAAGGCAGCGGCCACCGCCTCGGCCCGCGAAGCATCGGGGAGCAGCCGTGCCTCGATCGTGGACACCAGTTGATGCACGGTCGCGTAGCTCTCCACCGCGCAGAGACGTGGAACGCGGAGCGACGAAGGATCGGCGCAGCGGGAGAGGTCGTTGCGCAGCAGATCCACGATCATGATGTTCTCCGCCCGGTCCTTCGGTGCCGTCGCCAAATCAAGGGCCAGCATGCTGTCCTTGACGGGATCTTCCGAACGGGGCCGCGTGCCCTTGATCGGTTCGGCACGGAGTAGCCCGGCCGCGTCCACGGACAGGAAACGTTCGGGGGAGGAACTGGCCACCACGATGCCACCCCACCGGATGTAGTGGGCGAAGGGTGCCGGGCTCGTTTCGCGCAGGTTCAGATATAGCTGCCACGGATCGAAGCTCCCCGGTTCGGCAGTGGCCGCCAGGGCCGTGGTCAGGCAGATCTCATAGCTGTTGCCCGCGGTGATCTGGTCCTGGGCTGCGAGGATCTTCGCCAGATATTCCTCCCGGGTGTCCGCCGCAGCAAAACCTGGTGGCGGGGCGCCCTGCAGCGGGGCTCCGGAGTCCGGGGGAACCCCGGGGGAGAGCGGCTGCTGCAGCGCCTCAACGGTGGAATCCAGCCAGTCCCGGGCATCCGGTGCCTCCAATGCCAGCAACCAGGCTTCGGCCCGTTCATGGTCGAGCACGATGGCCCGCCCCGGGTGCAGGAGGGCGGCGTCGGGGGTGGGGCTGGAGGTGCTCGGAACCGCCCCGGATTCGCGGCCGAGCTCGTAGCCCAACCAGCCCAGCCAGCCCAGCACGAATTCGCAGTCCAGTCCCTCCGGCCCTTGGAGCCGGGCGGTACCCCAATTACGGTCCAGCCAAGCGAAAAACGGGCCGGCCAGTCGGGCGCGTGCGCAACCGGTGACGACCTGGGTCAGGCCGTCGTGGTGTTCGACCCGGGCGGCAGCTTCGCCGGAGTCATCCGCCAGAATGCTGAAACGGTTGCGGGTGGACCCCGGGGTGGAAGCGTTCGAGGATTCCAGCAGGACGGCATGCTCTCCGGGGCAGAGGCGTTCAAAGAGGCTGGTCGCAGCCCTCGAAGCCTCGGGCAGCGGGATCCTGCGGAACAGCAGCGTCTCCTGTGCCGCCGCCTGGAGTTCGTGCCGCAGGGGCTCCTGCAGCACCGGCAGCTGGGTGAGGGCGCGTAAGGCATCGGGTGGGGCGCTGCCGTCGGCCAGGTTCGCCACGATGACATCGGCGCGTTCGATGACCGGGTCCTGGTCCAGCCACCGTTGTTCCTGCGCGGCCCAGCGTTCCCAATGCGGGGCGAAGGTGTCGCCATCCCGGGCCAGGGCACGCCGTCGTCGGACGTCGTCCTCCACCTCGACCCAGATGCTGGCATCTAGATAGGGGACTGCTTCCGTGCAGGAGGCCCCCACACCTTCGACGATGACCACGTCTGCGGCCACCGTGGTCCGGCGCTCGCCGTCGGTGTCTCGCACCCAATCCCAGGAGGTCCAGCGGGCGTCCTCCCCCCAATGGAGGGAGTCCAGAACCTCGGTGACATAGCGTTCGCGGCCACCCTCGAGCCCGTCCCAGCCGGTATAGATGTCTTCAAGGTGGAACAGGGAAACACTGCGGTGGATGCGCAGGCTCGTGGCCAATTCCAAGGCCAAGGTACTCTTGCCGGCCCCGGAGCGGCCATCGACCGCAATGATGACCGGTGATCTACGCGCCACGCGTGTCCGCTGTCCGAGTCCTGATATGGCGCACCAGACCCGGCAGAGCGGCGTTGATGAGCTGTTCCGTGATCGCGAAATCGGCCTCATCGCCGTACCACGGATCGTAAATACCTTGTCCGGTCGGGGCCTCCTGGGCCACCGAGGGGTCGAAGGAACGCAGCATATGGACCTTGGAACGGTCGGTTTCGTTTCCGGCCATCCGACGGAGGGCCTCGAAGTGATCGGTGTCGAGGGCCAGGATCAGGTCCGTGGCGGCGAAGTCCTCCGCGCTGAATTGGCGGGCTACATGGTGGGAAGGGTCAAGGCCGTGGCGGGTGAGTAGTCCGGCGGCTCGGGGGTCCATGGGGCGGCCAATCTCCCAGTCGCTCGTTCCCGCCGAATCGACGTCCACGCCAGCGACGCCGGCATCCTGCAGTGCGGCACGGAGCAGATGCTCGGCCATCGGGGACCGGCAGATGTTGCCGGTGCACACTGTCGTGATCCTGTACATGATGCCAGTCTAGGCGGGCCGTCGCGCCGGTGACAGCGTCGTCGGCCGGTGCGGCTACTGGTGCATCAAGACCAGCAGCGCGGCCACGAAGATGAACAACGTCCCGAAGGAGAGGTTGAGGATGCGTTGGCCGCGCGCATTGCGGGTGAAACGACGGAATCCCTTGGCCGTGGCGGCGAAGAAGAACCACATGACCAGGACGTCCACCGCAACGATGGTCCCAATGAGTATGAGGTATTGGGGTGCCAGGGGGGCTGCGGGACGGATGAACTGCGGGGTGAACGCCAGGAAGAAGACGATCGCCTTCGGGTTCAGGAGGTTCACCCAGAGCCCGCGACGGAACATGGACAGGGCGGATTCGTGGGCCCTGACGTCTACCGCGGACGTGTCGGGGTCCGGTTTGGCCCGCAGCAGACCCACGCCGAGATACACCAGATAGGCGGCACCCAGGTAGCGGATGGCGGCGAAGGCCACCGGTGAGTTGGCCACCAGCACCCCGATGCCGGCGGCGACAATCATCACGTGCACCAGCAACGCGGCCTGTTGTCCCAGGATGCCCCAAAAAGAGCGCCTGAACCCGGCATTGAGCGCATTATTCATGGTGTTGATGGCCCCGGCGCCGGGGGTGAAGCTGATCAGGATGCAGGCACCCAGCAGTGAAAGCCAAAGGGAGAGGGTCACCCCAAGATTCTAGGGGGCAGGAGCCCGCTAACTGGTTTCGTGGCGGTGGGATCCCGTGGCCCGGTCCACGGCGGAGACAGCGTCGGCCATGAACCGGGTCATGACCAGACGCTCCTCGGGGCTGTAGCCGGCGATGACGTCGCCGAGCTCTGCGGCCAGCGCGGTGAACATGGCCCTCCCGTCCGCCACGGCAGTGGCGGTGCTCTGGATCCTGACCACCCGGCGATCGGCATCGTTGCGGTCGCGGGTGATATGCCCGGAGGCGGCCAGCCGGTTGAGGAGGGCGGAAGTCGCCGGCGAGCTCAGGTTCAGTTCGGCGGAGATGTTGCTGGCCGTCGGGGCTTGGCCCGCCTGCTCTGAGCGCATGACGTAGGACAGTGCGTTGAGGTCAGTCCGATGCATCCCATGCCCAGAGCCGGCGGTCTCCACGTAGCGGTCCGTGGCCATGACGAACTGCTGGAGCAGTTCGACGAGACGAAGATCCGGGTGGCTTTCCATGGTGATAGCTTAGGCCGATCATCTTTACTAGAAAATCATATTACTTTATGGTGGAACTAAAGTAGGATCCTTTGAGATCATGAACACCGGGTACGGCCGTGCCGCCCATGCCGAGGAGCAGAGATGACCCAGCAGACCAAGGACCCCCATGCCGGTTCCCCGACGAAGTCGAGCGCTGGCCACCGGAGCCGAGGGCCGGTGCTTCGTGCCCTGTTGGCGGTCCTGATCGTCGCAGTCTGGCTCGGGGTGGCCGGGATCGGTGGCCCGACCTTCGGGAAGCTGGACCAGGTCCAGACCAACGACCAGGCGGGGTTCCTCCCGGCGACGGCCGAGGCCACGAAGGCCTTGGATGCCCAAGCCGCGTTCAGCGACAGTGAAGCGATCCCCGCCGTCGTGGTGCTCGAAGGAAAAACCGCAGCCGGTATCGAATCCTTCGACGCCGACGCGCTCAAGAAGAGGATCGCGGCGGGGAATCTGGTCTCCGGGGACATTGCCGGCCCCTTTCCCTCCGAGGACGGCACGGCGCTGGAAATGGTGGTCCCGCTGACCGAGGACATGGAAGCCGATGCCGCCGTGGCCTCGCTACGTGCCGCCCTTGCCGACCAGGTCCCCGACGGGGTCAACGCCTATGTCACCGGTCCTGCGGGGTTCACCGCGGACCTGGTGAAGGCCTTCGCCGGAATCGACGGCATCTTGCTGTTGGTGGCGTTGAGCGCGGTGCTGGTGATCCTGCTGTTGGTCTACCGTTCTCTGCTGCTGCCCTTCACGGTGTTGTTCACCGCGGTGGCGGCCCTGTGCCTGGCGATCCTTGCCGTCTTCTGGATGGCCAAATGGGACTGGATCAAGCTCGATGGACAAAGCCAGGGCATCTTGTCGATCCTGGTGATCGGCGCGGCCACGGATTATTCGCTGTTGCTGGTGGCCCGTCATCGTGAGGCCATCGCCGCGGGCGACCGGGGATTCGAGGCTGCCACCCGGGCGCTCAAGGGTGCGGTGGAACCGATTATCGCCTCGGCCGGAACGGTGACCGTTGGACTCCTGTGCCTGACGTTCTCGGATTTGAACTCCAATAAGGCGCTCGGGCCGATCGGGGCCTCGGGGATCATCTGTTCGGTGATTGCTGTCCTGACGTTTCTCCCGGCGGCCCTGACCCTGCTCGGCAGGGTCGCCTACTGGCCGTTCGTCCCACGCCATGCCGATCACCTCGACCCCTCTCCCGTGGCAGCGATCGGGCTCTGGGGCTCGGTGTCCCGTCTGGTCGGCAGGCATCCACGCCGGATCTGGATCGCCACGGCGCTGGTGCTCATCGTCGGTTCCCTGGGCATCACGCAGCTCAAGGCCACCGGTGTCCCCCAAAGCGATCTGGTCTTGGGTGAGACCGAATCGGCGACCGGACAAGACGTTTTGGCCCGCCATTTCGACGCCGGCGCCGGCAGCCCGGTAGTGCTGATCACCGCCAGCGATAGCGCAGAGAAAATGCTCGAGACGGTGAAGAAGGATGACGGCGTGGCCTCGGCCTACCTGCAGGCGGAGGGTGGCGGTCCGGCAGACGCCGGAGCGCCGGGTCGGGAACGCCCCGCCCAGGAGGTGGACGGACGGAATCTGATCTCCATCACCCTCGAAGCGGCTGCCGATTCGGCGGCGGCCGAGCAATCGGTGGTTTCGCTGCGTCAGGAAGCGCAGCGGGTGGACCCCGACGCACTCATCGGCGGCCCCACGGCCATCTCCCTGGATACCAATGTCACTGCCGAAGAGGACCTGGCGAAGATCATCCCGTTGATCCTGCTGGCGATCCTGGTGATTCTCATGATGCTCCTACGTTCGGTTCTGGCCCCGGTGCTACTGGTCATCACCACGGTGCTCTCCTATGGGACGGCCATGGGCGTCTCGGCCTGGGTCTTCAACGGGATCTTCCAGTTCCCCGGAGCCGACCCCTCCGTTCCCCTCTTCGGGTTCGTCTTCCTGGTGGCACTCGGCGTGGACTACAACATCTTCCTGATGACCCGAGTCAGGGAGGAGTCGCTCAAGCACGGAACCCGTGAGGGGGTGTTGCGTGGTTTGGCCGTCACCGGAGGGGTGATCACTTCGGCCGGAGTCGTCCTGGCCGCGACCTTCGCCGCCTTGGGTGTGATCCCCATTATGTTCTTGGCCCAATTGGCCTTCATCGTTTCCTTCGGTGTGCTGTTGGACACCCTGGTGGTGCGCTCCTTATTGGTGCCAGCACTGGCCCATGACCTCGGAAAGGTCATTTGGTGGCCCTCGAAACTGTCCCAAGCCGGGGACTAAGGCGAAGAGCTACGAAGCCTGCTGGTAAGATGGGTCCTTGTGGCTCGTGCCGCCGGCAGGATTGCCGGTAGACCGGCCATGCGTCGACAGATTTGATCCTTTTCCCGCCGCCGCCCCACTTTGGGTGAGGCACGACGTTGCGGCGGAAGGCTGGCCACCCTCGTGGAGGTCCGGCGGAGCCCAGAATCACCGGGCCCAGGCATTCTTTTTCTTCGGCGAGATAGCGCGCCGAACCCGGTTGCGCACAGCAACGACCGAAAGCAGCCCCCGTGAGCGTTTCTTTTACTTCCCTCGGCGTGCCCGCACGCCTGGCGACCATCCTGTCCGAGCAGGGCATCGATAGCGCCTTCCCCATCCAGGAAGCCACGCTTCCATCGACCTTGGCCGGCAAGGACGTCCTGGGGCGTGGGCGGACCGGCTCCGGCAAGACGCTGGCCTTCTCGCTGCCGCTGGTGGCACGTCTGGCCGCGGATCCCAAGCCGCGTAAGGCACGCTTCCCCCGGGCCTTGATCATGGCTCCCACCCGTGAGCTGGCCACCCAGATCAGCCGCGTCGTCATCCCGCTGGCCGAGGGCGCAGGACTGCGCACCTCGGTCATCTTCGGCGGGGTCTCCCAGGTCCGCCAGGAGAAGGAACTGAACTCCGGCGTCGATATCCTCATCGCCTGCCCCGGCCGTCTCGAGGACCTGTTGCGGCAGAAGGTCGTCGACCTTTCTCGCGTCGAGGTTTCGGTGCTGGACGAGGCGGACCACATGGCCGATCTCGGCTTCCTGCCCGTGGTCAAGCGGATCCTGGACCAGACTCCGCGAGGCATCCAGCACATGCTCTTCTCGGCCACCCTGGACAATGGAGTGGATAAGCTCGTCCAGCGCTACCTGGACCAGCCGGTCATCCATTCGGTGGATTCCTCGCAGGCCGCCGTGGACACCATGGAGCACCATGTGTTCGTGGTGGACGCGGACTCCAAGAAGGAACTGATTCTCGAGCTGGCCTCCGGAACCGGACGGCGCATCATGTTCATGCGCACCAAGCACCACGCCAAGAAGATGGCCGTATGGCTCTCCAAGGCAGGCGTTCCTGCGGTTGACCTGCACGGGAACCTGAGCCAGAACGCCCGCGACCGCAACTTGGCGGCCTTCTCCGGCGGGGATGCCAGGGTTTTGGTCGCCACGGATGTGGCCGCTCGCGGTGTCCACGTCGATGGCGTGGAACTCGTGGTCCACGTCGATCCGCCCGCAGAGCACAAGGCGTACCTGCACCGCTCGGGCCGTACGGCCCGCGCCGGGTCCGCAGGGATGGTGGCGACCATCGCCACTCCGGATCAGCAAGGTGACGTGAAGTCCCTGATGCGTGCTGCCGGAATCAAGGTCCCCTTCGAGAAGGTCGGCCCGCAGTCGGCGGCAGTCGTTGCCGTCCGCGGCGACAAGGCCGAATCGGTCACCTATGTGGCGCCCCGGCCGCAGTCGAACCCGCGTGCCAAGACCTTGGCCGATTCCGATGCCGCCGGTGGGCGTGGACGCCGCCGCGGCGGTCGGGGCAACTCCCGTCCGGGCCGGCCGGCAGGACGGGGCGAAGCCCCGGCCTCCGGTGCCGAAAACCGCGGTGGACGCGACGGAGGCGAGCGGTCACGCGATGACCGGCCCCGTAGTGATCGCGGCGGCCGACCGGCTGCCGAGCGTGGAGGCCGCCCTGCGGCTGCCCGCAATGAGCGCACCGGCGAGCGCGCCGGCGGACGCAATGGCGGCCAGCGCTCCGGAGGCGGCCGCAGTCGTTCATCACAGCGTCAGGGATCGGGGCGTCCGGAGGGTCGCGAGGCCAACGCCGGCCGCGCTTCCTCCTCTTCGCGTCCCACGGCATCCGGTAGCCGACAGAGCAACACGATTGGCGAGGCCATTGGGCAGAAGACCCAGGAAGCCCTCGCGGCCGGCCGTTCGGGGCGTGGGCGCGGTAGTCGTCGCGCCGGGGCTCCGCAGTCCAACTACAAGGGCTGACCACCCGCGCAGGAGATGAACCGGGCTATCGAGTCCGGCACCGAGGCGCCGTTCCCCGTCAGCAGCGGGGGAACGGCGCCTTTTGTGTGGGCCAAATTCCGCGAAAAAACAAACTTGAGCCAACTGCACTCAAGTTCGAATTGACAATGAAATGAGCGTGAGTAGACTTGAGTGCAGAACGCTCAACCTCCCCGGTTGGGCGGAGAAACCAGCATTTCCCACCGGAAAGAAGGATGCATTATGTCTCGTGCCGTAGGTATTGACCTCGGAACCACCAACTCGGTCGTCTCCGTTCTGGAAGGCGGCGAGCCCACTGTCATCGCCAACGCCGAAGGCGCACGCACCACTCCCTCAGTGGTGGCCTTCTCCAAGTCCGGCGAAGTCCTGGTCGGCGAAATCGCCAAGCGTCAGGCAGTCAACAACATCGATCGCACGATCGCTTCGGTCAAGCGCAATATGGGCACCGACTGGAGCACCACGATCGATGACAAGAAGTACACCGCGCAGGAAATCTCCGCCCGTACCCTCATGAAGCTCAAGCACGACGCCGAGTCGTACCTGGGCGAAAAGGTCACCGACGCGGTCATCACCGTCCCGGCCTACTTCAACGACGCCGAACGCCAGGCCACCAAGGAAGCCGGTGAGATCTCGGGGCTGAACGTGCTGCGGATCGTCAACGAGCCCACGGCTGCCGCACTGGCCTACGGCTTGGACAAGGGCAAGGAAGACGAGCTGATCCTCGTGTTCGACCTCGGCGGCGGCACCTTCGACGTGTCCCTGCTCGAAGTTGGCAAGGACGAAGACGACTTCTCCACCATTCAGGTCCGCTCGACGTCCGGCGACAACCGCCTCGGCGGCGACGACTGGGACCAGCGAGTTGTTGACTGGCTGCTGTCCCAGGCCAAGGCCAAGGGTGCCGACCTGTCCAAGGACAAGATCGCCCTGCAGCGTCTGAAGGAAGCTGCCGAGCAGGCCAAGAAGGAACTCTCCAGCGCGACCAGCACCAACATCTCGCTGCAGTACCTCTCGGTCACCGCCGATGGCCCGGTCCACCTGGACGAGCACCTGTCCCGCGCCAAGTTCCAGGACCTGACCAAGGATCTGCTCGAGCGCGCCCGCAAGCCGTTCAACGACGTGATCAAGGAAGCCGGCGTCAAGGTTTCCGATATCGCCCACGTCATCCTCGTCGGCGGCTCCACCCGCATGCCGGCCGTCGCCGAACTGGTCCAGGAACTGGCCGGCAAGGAAGCCAATAAGGGCGTCAACCCGGATGAGGTCGTCGCCGTCGGCGCAGCCCTGCAGGCCGGCGTCCTGAAGGGCGAACGCAAGGACGTCCTGCTGATCGACGTGACCCCGCTGTCGCTGGGCATCGAGACCAAGGGCGGCGTGATGACCAAGCTCATCGAGCGCAACACGGCCATCCCGACCAAGCGTTCGGAAACCTTCACCACGGCCGACGACAACCAGCCATCCGTGTCGATCCAGGTCTTCCAGGGCGAACGCGAGTTCACTCGCGATAACAAGCCGCTGGGCACCTTCGAACTGACCGGTATCGCACCGGCCCAGCGTGGCGTGCCGCAGGTCGAGGTCACCTTCGACATCGACGCCAACGGCATCGTCCACGTCTCCGCCAAGGACAAGGGCACCGGGACCGAACAGTCGATGACCATCACCGGCGGTACCTCGCTGGCGAAGGAAGACATCGATCGCATGGTCCAGGAAGCCGAGGAACACGCAGCCGAGGATAAGGTGCGCCGCGAGGCCGCCGACACCCGCAACTCCGCCGAGCAGTCCGCATACTCCGTGGACAAGCTCATCAAGGACAACGAGGACAAGCTGCCCGAGGAGGTCAAGACGGAGGTCCAGGCCGACGTCGACGCCCTCAAGACAGCCCTCGAAGGCCAGGACAACGACGACGAGGTGAAGGCCGCGTACGAGAAGCTCCAGGAATCGCAGACCAAGCTCGGCGAAGCCATCTACGCCCAGGCCGAGTCCGAAGGCGCAGCCGGTGACGCAGGGGAGTCCGCAGGCACCGAGGCACCCGACGAGGATATCGTCGACGCCGAGGTTGTCGACGAAGAAGACGAAGAGAAGAAGTAAGGCGGTTCGAAGCTGATGCCAGAACACGGCAACGAAGAAGGGCACGACGGCGACGAACCGGTGCGCTTCACCGATAAGCGCAAGGTCGATCCCGAGACGGGCGAAGTGCGCGGCGCCG
Source organism: Glutamicibacter sp. BW78 (assembly GCF_002332245.1). Taxonomy (NCBI): domain Bacteria; kingdom Bacillati; phylum Actinomycetota; class Actinomycetes; order Micrococcales; family Micrococcaceae; genus Glutamicibacter; species Glutamicibacter sp. BW78. The sequence continues at coordinate 406,420 of NZ_NRGU01000030.1, read as the reverse complement.
AAGGGCATGAGGAAGCGACCGCTGCAGCGGAAGGCGCCGAGTCCGAGGACGCGCTGGCCCAGGCCGAGCAGATCCTCAACGAGGCAGGCGAAGCGCAGGAGCAGCCCGAGGCGACGTCCGACGTCGAAGCGGAACTGCGTAACGACCTGCTGCGGCTGCAGGCCGAGTATGTGAACTACCGCAAGCGCGTGGAGCGCGACCGGGAGTCGGTTCGCGAACTCGCCGTCCAGTCGGTGCTGGTCAGCTTGCTCCCGGTGCTCGATGACCTCGACGCCGCTCGCAAGCACGGCGATCTCGAGGAAGGGCCGTTCGCGGCGGTGGCAAAGAAGATCGACGCCATCCTCGCGGGCCACGGCCTGACCCGGATCGAGGAAGTAGGAGTCGTCTTCGACCCCAACTTCCACGAAGCCCTGATGCAGCAGCCCAGCTCCGAGGTCCCCGAGGACCACGTGGCCCAGGTCCTGCGGATCGGCTACCAGAAGGGCGAGCGCGTCATCCGCGCAGCCCAGGTGGTTGTCTCCACCGGAGAATAAGCCACACCCCGGCCGTCCCACCCCAGGTGGGGCGGCCGGCACCCCATTAGCTTGAGAAACAACCAGGAAACAGGAGGCGCCCGATGGCCAGTCAGGATTGGGTCAATAAGGATTTCTACGCCACCCTCGGCGTCTCCAAGGACGCCAGCGAAGCCGATATCAAGAAGTCCTATCGCAAGATGGCACGCAAATACCACCCTGATACCAATCCCGGCGACGACGCCGCGGAAAAGAAGTTCAAGGACATCACCGAGGCAAATGCTGTGCTGTCCGACCCCGAGGAACGCGAACAGTACGACGCCATCCGGGCCATGGGCTCCGGCGCCCGCTTCACCTCGGGAGGCGCCGGCGGGCCGGCCGGCGGAGGTGCCGGCTTCGACGACGTCTTCGGCAACCTCTTCAATTCCGGAGGTGGGGGACGCCGCAGTGGCGGGTTCCCCGGCGGTGGGCAAGTTCCCCCGGAGTTTGCCGACCTTTTCGGTGGCGGAGGCTTCGGTGGATTCCAGCAGGCACCGCAGAAGGGCGCCGACCGGACCGCCTCCACCACCATTTCCTTCGCCGGTTCCATCCGCGGCACCAGCATCGGGCTGCGTGAACCTGATGGCGAAGTGATCGACGTGCGCATCCCCGCGGGCATCCGCGACGGCCAGAGCGTCAGGGTCCGCGGAAAGGGCCAGCGCAGTCCGGCAGGAAACGGCGATCTGTTGGTGAAGGTCTCGGTCAAACCACATGCCTTCTTCGCCCGCGAGGGCAATAACATCCGGATCCACCTCCCGGTGGGCTTCGCCGAGGCAGCCCTGGGGACCACGTTGGAGGTTCCCACGCTGACGGGGGAGACCGTGAAGATGAAGGTTCCCGCAGGAACCTCATCCGGGCGGACCCTGCGCCTGAAGGGGCGTGGCGTGAAGACGTCCAAGGCCACCGGCGACCTGCTGGTCACCCTCGAGGTCGTCGTTCCGCAGAAGCTCAACGCCGAGGCGCAGGAGGCCGTGAAGGCTTTCGCAGCAGCCACCAGCGACGCGAATCCGCGCGCAGAAATCGCCGCCAAGGCAGTACTCTAACGGCGGGAACCGAACGCGAAACACCCCGCGGAACCGAACACACCAGGAGGAGGCAAGCACATGGCAGTAGGCAAGGCACTGGCCATCAATGATCGTTTCATCCCGGTTTTCGTGATTTCCGTCGCGGCCGAACTGGCCGATATGCACCCGCAGACACTGCGCCAGTATGACCGGATGGGTCTGGTATCGCCCTCGCGGCAGCGCGGTAAGCAGCGTCGCTATTCAAAGCACGACGTCGAACTCCTGCGGGAGGTTCAGAGCCTCTCCAAGGCAGGGGTCTCCTTGGAAGGGATCCGGCGCGTCCTCGAACTTGAGAACCAAGTCGCGGCGTTGCGTTCCCGTGTAGCCGAGCTGAGCCAGGAACTGGCCGAAGCCGACCGTCGCTCCTCTGAACTGCAGCGCGTCTTTGCTGCAGGATCCGGTGGCGGTGACATCGTCACCCTCGCCCGGGGAGAACGCCCCCGGGCCCGCAGTCAGGCCGTCGTCATCTGGCGAGCCCAGGACTAGGCGGATCACCGATGGTCTCCGGAGGCCCGGCGACCGTTGCCGAGCTCATCACCCGGGCGGAGCGCGAGTTCGAGAACGCCAAGAGGCGACGTGACGGTTTCAACCAGGACCGTCGGGCAGCAGTGGATGGGGTCGCCCATGCCCTGCGAGCGACGTCCATGACCTCGCGTCTTCCCGCCAGACGTCTCCTCTTCCTCGACCTGGCAGGGCCCCATCCGCTGGCGGCCGTGGTGCTCGGGGACCCGGACCACGCCACCCACCTGACCTGGCAGATCTCCGGAGCCGGGATCCGCCCTGGAACGGCCATGTGGGGCACCGCCCGCGAAGCCGGCGAACTCTTGCTCCAACAGCGTGCCGCCGGTGCCGAACGCCCGGCAGTCATCGCGTGGCTTGGTTACCCGGCGCCGGGCCTGCTGAAGGCCCTCTCGGACCATGCGGCCCGGACGTGTGCGGCGCGTTTGGCCTACGATATCCGTCGCGTGGGGGAACTGCTTCCTCGCACCACCCATACGGCGATTGAAGCCCATTCCTACGGTGCAACGCTGGCCGCATATGCGCTCGCCCGGTTGGGCACCGGTGGGCACCGGCCCGCAACGGCGGGAACCCGGATCGACACGTTGGCGACCATCGGTTCCGCGGGCATTCCCGAGCGCCTGCTGCGGGACCCCTCATGTTTGGGCGTCCCACCGCACCGGAGGTATGAGGCGGTGGCCAGGAAAGATCTGCTGGCACGCTACGGCCGGATCCTGAGCGCTCGAACCACGGTTGCGGGGCTCCCGTTCGCGGTGGAGGGCCACCCGGAATCGGGGCTACAAGCCGTCACCGGGCATAACACCTCCCGCTTCGTGCCCGGAACGGACGATCCCGAATATGGTTATCGGGACCCCGGCACGCTCTCCCTGCACAATCTGGCGCGCATCCTCATCGGGGGGACCCCCGAGTTCGGCTAGCAGCCCCGGTAGCCCCTCAGCCGGCGTCGGGCTCCATGCGGTAGGCCAGATCGAAGACGAGGCGGCCGGCGGCGATGGCCTTGGCCTCGAAGCTGGTGCGGATTCGCCCCTCATAGCGCGGAGCCCAACCGCCGATGTCGTCCGTGAAATCCGGTTCGGGGTCGTGGCCTTCCAGCCCGTCGCGGCGGACCCGGGTGAGTGGGGAGTGCTCCCCGGCTTCTTCTCCGGGGTGGAGGGAGGAGAAATCCTGTGAGGCGTCGAGGATCGAACGCATCTGTTCGGCATACTGGGACCAGTCGGTGGCCAGCCGCCAGATACCGCCGGGGGCCAGCACACGGGAGGCCTTGGGCAGGAACGATTCCTTGATCAACCGACGTTTATGGTGCCGGGTCTTATGCCACGGGTCGGAAAAGAAGATCCAGAGTTCGTCCACGGAACCCGGCTCCAGCATGACGTCGAGGACCTCGGGGGCGTTCGCCTGCACGGCCCGCACATTGGTCAGGCCCTTCGCGTCGATCCGAGCCATGAGCTGGGCCAGACCCGGCAGGTAGACCTCCACGGCGAGAAAGTCCCGTTCGGGGTGTGCCTCCGCGGCTTCGGCGATGGCCTCGCCCAGGCCGGTGCCGATCTCCACGGTCAACGGGGCCTTGCGGCCGAAGGCCTCCTCGGCGTCGAAGCGAAAATCTTCGTGGACCGAGGTATCTGCATGATGGCGCGGAACCTGGATGACGTAATCTCCGGAAAGCCGGTCCCACGAGTCCTTGCGCTTGCCATGCAAACGGGAGCCGCGGCGGACGAAAGACACCGGATCGGTCCGGTAGAAGCGCAAATCGTCGGCGGCACGGCCGTTGACCGGGGGCTTGGGGGCTGCGGGATCATTCATTAGGTCAACGTTAGTCGTCGTCGCCCCCGGCGTCATGTCAGGGTCTTCCCGGATGGCGGCGTTGGCTGGTGACAGGCACACTGGAGACATGAACGGACCTCTTAACCTGATCCTGAACATCATCTGGCTCGTTTTCGGCGGCCTCTGGCTCGCTCTGGGCTACCTGATAGCCGGCGTCGTGTGCTGCCTGCTGATCGTGACCATCCCCTTCGGCCTGGCGTCCTTCAGAATTGCCAACTATGCGCTGTGGCCCTTCGGGCGCACCATCGTCGACCGGGGAGGACGAACCGGGTTCTTCTCCACCGTGGGTAACGTCGTCTGGATCCTGGTGGCAGGGATCTGGATTGCTCTGGGTCACGTGGTGACCGCGATCCCGATGTTCGTGAGCATCATCGGCATTCCGTTGGGCATCGCCAACCTCAAATTGATCCCCGTGTCCCTGGTCCCGTTGGGAAAGGTCATCGTCCCCTCGGGTTCACGTTTGCCGATGGGGCCGGCAGCCTGACCCACCACCGGTCAGGTGCCCATTAACTCGACGAAGCCCTCGAGGTCCAAAGAGCTTCCGTCTCGTCGGGCACGTCGAGTCCTTTTGGAATCCACCCTTACGGTATTGACTTTTGTGGCATAGTTATCGACCGACAGTGATGGCCCCCACAACGAGAGTTGATAGCAATACATGGACCGAATAGGTCAGATGGCAGTTGTATCGAGTCGGAGGACGGCGTGTAACGCGACCGCATTCCACGACTGTGGGAGCTGCCATGAACATTGAAATGCTCAAGAGCACCTGGGCGGATATGTCGCAGGCCGGCGATGAAGCCCCCTTGTACTTCTATTCCCACTTATTCATCACCCACCCGGAACTGCGCGAAATGTTCCCGGTTTCCATGGCCAGCCAGCGCGATAAGCTGTTCGGCGCCCTGGGCCATATCGTCAGCAATGTCGAAAAACTGGACTCGGACACGGGTTTCATCGAGGAACTGGGGCGCGATCACCGACGCTTCGCGGTGGAACCGGAGCACTACTCTGCGGTCGGCTCATCGTTGCTAGCAACTCTCAAACAGTTCCTGGGCAGCCAATGGACCGAAAGCGTCGCAGCGGATTGGTCGGCAGCCTACGGCCAGATCGCAAAGATCATGGTCATTGCCGCCGAGGACGCTGCTGACGATGCACCGCCGTGGTGGGATGCCGAGGTGGTCTCCGTTGATCGACGGAGCATCGACGTCACAGTCCTCCAAATGCGGACCTCGGTTGCCATGGACTACCGGCCCGGGCAATCCATGGCGATGGAACTGGGACGACTGCCACGTCTGTGGCGCTACGTGACACCTGCCAACCAGCCGCGCTCGGATGGCTTGGTGGAGCTCCATATCCAGCTGGTGCCCGGCGGACAGTTCAGCAGCACCGCGGTACGCAAAGTCCGCCCCGGTGACACCGCCCGACTGGGCGCTCCGATGGGTGACCAACTCACCCGTCCATTCAATGACAACGACCTGCTCATGGTTGCCGGGGGAACGGGGCTGGCCCCACTGGCTGCGGTCTTGGATGAAATCAACACACAGTGGAGGGCCGAAGGGGCCGGGCCGCGAGTCGACCTGTTCCACGGCGCCCGACTTCCGTGGAACCTCTACGATCATGACAAGCTCACCACGCTGACGGAAGAACCCTGGTTCACCTACCGGCCGGTCGTCTCGGACGACCCGACCTTCCATGGACTACGCGGTTTGGTGGGATCTGCCGTTGCCGCCGAAGGGTCATGGGCCGGGCGAACAGCCCTGATTTGTGGTTCGCCGCCCATGGTGGGGCATGCCGTGGCCCAATTGGGGGCTGCTGGGCTCGCCCCGGAGGACCTCCGCTACGAAACGTTCGCAACTCTTGATAAGAGTTCCTCGGCCATCGGCCAGACCGACGAAGAAGGATCCCGATAATGCCCTCTGCCCATGACACACAGCCAGTTCGCCCCCTGACGCCAGAAGCCGTTCGCGATGCCATGTTTCCGGCCGTGGAAGCCGGTGGACTCGACCCGGCGGCCATCAATTCCTTCCTCTCCGATGCCGCCCGGCAGATGGCGTCGGACCGTGAGGAAATTCTGACGCTTCGACGACGCGTCGAAGAAGACCACGGCCCAGCGATGGATGTGAGTGCCGAAACCGTGAACCTGCTGAGCCGGGCCCAGATCATCGCCGATCAGCACGTGAGCGAGGCCGAGCAGTATGCCCATGACCTCATCGACGGTGCTCGAAAGCAATATACGGAAATCCTGCAGAAAGCTGAAGAGAATGCGGGCGGTGCCGCTGCTCCGGCGGCCCCTGGTGTCCCGGGCTACAACGAGCCCGTTCCGGAAATCGAGTACGTCCGCACCTACACGCGGGTGGCCCAGGTCCAGCTGCGCTCCGTGATTGACGCCTTGGCCGAGCAGGTGGATCAGTTGGGCCATTTGCCGCAGTTCGGTGCTAGTGCCGCGAATTCACCGGCGAACGGGGGTCACTGAGCCAGCCGAAGTGGCCCTCGGCTCCGGGACTTCGCCCCAGGAATAATCCATCCCAAAACATAGTTGAGTCAGGTAGACTCAAGTTTGAAACGAGGATGGACCTCCCAGGAAAGGATCCACATGGACGCGAAATTCACCACCAAGAGCCAGGAAGCCCTCTCAGCTGCCGGCATGAACGCCTCCACCGCAGGTAACGCCCAGGTCGAACCGGCTCACCTGCTCAAGGCACTCATGGACGACCGCGGATCATTGGCTGTTGAGTTACTGAAGAAGGCAGGGGTCGACCCGGATTCGGTTTCCGTGGCTGCCAGCGGGGCGATCCGTGATCTGCCCGCTTCCTCCGGCAGCACCGTCGCCCAAGCCCAATACTCGAGGTCCTTCCTGCAGGTCATCAACGCCGCCACCACGGCTGCCTCCGACTTGGGCTTCAGCCGCGTTTCTGCAGAGCACCTGCTACTGGGGTTGGCAGCCGACGCAGGGAAAACGGGGGAGATCCTGCGTTCGGCAGGGGCCTCCGAGCAGTCACTGAAGGCAGCGGTAGAGGGACTGCGCGGGGATCACCCTCGCGATACGGAAGACCCCGAAAGCACCTTTGAGGCCCTCGAGAAGTTCGGCACCGACCTGACGGCCATCGCCCGCTCGGGCAAACTCGACCCGGTGATCGGCCGTGACGCCGAAATCCGCCGCCTCGTTCAGGTGCTCTCCCGCCGGACGAAGAACAACCCGGTGCTCATTGGCGACCCGGGAGTCGGCAAAACGGCTGTCGTCGAAGGACTGGCCCAGCGGATGATCGCCGGTGACGTCCCCGAATCGTTGCGCGGAAAGACCCTCATTGCCCTGGACCTGGGGTCCATGGTCGCCGGGGCCAAATACCGTGGCGAGTTCGAGGAACGGCTCAAGGCGGTACTGGAGGAGATCCGTGATTCCGATGGGCAGATCGTCACGTTCATCGATGAGATCCACACCGTGGTCGGTGCCGGCGCCTCCGAGGGCGCCATGGATGCCGGCAACATGCTCAAACCGATGTTGGCCCGCGGGGAACTGCGGCTGATCGGTGCCACCACCTTGGATGAGTACCGGCAGAACATCGAGAAGGATCCTGCCCTGGAACGCCGCTTCGCCCAGGTGTATGTCGGCGAGCCCAGCGTCGACGACACCATCGGTATCCTGCGCGGCCTCAAGGAACGCTACGAGGCGCACCATAAGGTCGAGATCGCCGATTCGGCCCTGGTGGCCGCGGCCACCCTGTCCAACCGGTACATTTCAGGACGGCAGCTGCCGGATAAGGCCATCGACCTGGTCGACGAGGCCGCTTCCCGTCTGCGGATGGAGATTGATTCGGCTCCCGAAGAAATCGATGAACTGCGTCGGGTGGTGGACCGGATGACCATGGAGGAGCTCGCCCTCAAGGGCGAAAGTGATCCCGCCTCACGGGAGCGACTCGAGGCCCTCAGGGCGGATATGGCCGACCGGCGGGAACGACTCGATGCCCTGAACGCACGGTGGGAAGCCGAAAAGGCGGGCCTCAACCGTGTCGGTGACCTCAAGGTCCAGCTCGATGAGCTGCGTTCACGGGCTGAACGCATCCAACGTGAAGGTGACCTGGAGAAGGCATCGCGCCTGTTGTACGGAGAGATTCCCGAGCTGCAGCGTCAACTCGATGCCGCCCAGGCCGAAGAAGCCGAGGGGGCTCACGAAGAGACGATGGTCTCCGACGAGGTCACCGCCGATGACATCGCCGACGTGATCTCCGCCTGGACCGGGATCCCCGCGGGGCGCATGCTCCAGGGGGAAAGCCAGAAACTGTTGGATATGGAGTCCCTGCTTGGGCAACGACTGATCGGCCAGGGCAGCGCGGTCACCGCGGTCTCCGACGCAGTGCGCCGTTCCCGGGCCGGGATCGCCGACCCCGACCGGCCGACCGGATCGTTCCTGTTCCTGGGGCCCACCGGTGTGGGCAAGACAGAACTGGCCAAGGCGCTTGCGGACTTCCTCTTCGACGACGAACACGCCATGGTGCGTATCGACATGTCCGAATATTCGGAAAAGCATTCGGTCTCCCGGCTCGTTGGAGCCCCTCCGGGATATGTCGGCTACGAGGAAGGCGGACAACTCACCGAAGCGGTCCGTCGTCGGCCGTACTCGGTGATCCTGCTGGATGAGGTCGAGAAGGCCCACCCTGAGGTCTTTGACATCCTCCTGCAGGTCCTCGACGATGGGCGCTTGACCGATGGGCAGGGGCGCACGGTGGACTTCCGGAATACCATTCTGGTGCTCACCTCCAACCTAGGTTCCCAGTTCTTGGTCGATCCCCACCTGGCGGACGACGCCAAGAGGGAAGCGGTCATGAACATTGTGAACACCTCTTTCAAGCCTGAATTCCTGAACCGCCTCGATGACGTCATCCTCTTCGACCCGCTCTCGCTCGAGCAGCTGGGCCGGATCGTGGAAATCCAGGTGGCAACCCTGAGCCGTCGACTTGCTGAGCGTCGACTGACACTGCGGGTCAACGACGAAGCGAGGCAATGGCTGGCCAAAACCGGTTACGACCCCGCCTACGGGGCGCGGCCCCTGCGCCGGCTGGTCCAACGCGAAATCGGGGACCGGTTGGCCAAATCGGTGCTCTCGGGAGAAATCGTCGACGGGGACACCGTCGACGTCCAGCTGGATGCCGATCAGGGCGCGCTAACGATCCATCGGTCCGCAGGGCCTGAAGGACCCACCGCCAGTTAGGTTGTGGTCGTTTCGGGGGCCGGGAGGAGCGAAACCGTCGTCGTTCCGTCCTCCAAGGCGAGGAAGCAGGCGACGCTGCGATCCCCGGCCTCCCACGTTCCTGCCGAGGGCCGGCTGAAGGCATAATTCCAGGTGCCTTCCAGCGCCGCGGCAGGATCGAGCTTGATGGCCCGGCAGGCCTCTTCGGCTTTTGAGGTCACGCGTGGATCGCCGGGGAAGGGGACGTCATCAAGGGTCTCAAGGCCAATGAGCTGGGCCGCATGCGGCGTCGAGCAGGTGACGATCGTCGCCGGTTCCAGGGGGGAACTGAACTCGGTCAGGCAATCGCCGACCTCGAATTGGGTGGCGGGGGCCATCTCCGCAATGATCCCGTCGATACCCGGGGAGCTGTTCCGCGGCACGCTCGTCGCCGGTTCCGGGGTCGGCTGCATGACATGAACCAAGCGGGTGATGCCGAAGATCAGGATCAGGATGATGCCGATGGAACCGATCACTAACCACACGGGAGCGACCCCGAACCGGTGGGAGGCCTGAGTCTGAGCCGACCGTGCGGGTTGGTAACCCTGCGGATGCTGATCAGGGGGCTGCTCCACGGGCGCTCCCTTCAGGACGAGTGCGGCGATGAGAGTATTACCACCTACTCTAACCGGCGCTTATGACCCGCTGAGACGGCACCCGACTGGGAAACATGTTAACCTTGGAATACGAAAGAAACAGCCACATTCTCCGGGGCCTTCCTCCTTGAAGCGAGGGACCACCTCCGGATCTAGCGATAAAGGGGGTCACGCCATGGGGCGCGGCCGTCAGAAGGCAAAAGCGACACGACAGGCCAGGGATATTAAGTACTATTCCCCGGCCACTGATTTGTCTGCCCTGCAACGCGAGCTGGGACAAGGCCGCGGTCATGGAGCAGGCTCCTCTTCGCATGCCGACGATTCCTACGACGCGGATTACGCGGAGTATGCGGACAGGTATTCCAGCGATGACGACGAGGGCGAATCCCGTCGGATCGGCTGACCACGGCATCTTTTCGGTGCGGTGGCGATAAGTTCCACCCGATACGGTGCACTGACGCCGGACGACACAGCAATGTCGTCCGCGTATTCTTTTGTGCCCAAACGTCAGGATGATGCCCATGGAACTACCCATCGCCAACGCCCACCAGGCGGCCATTCGTTCCATTGAACGGGTCGTTGCCGAGTCGATGCCACCGCATGACCCCGACGTGGCACGCCGCGGTATCACCGAGATGCTCGATGGCGGATCCGTCCTGGCCCTGACCGGGGCCGGGATCTCCACCGACTCGGGGATTCCCGACTACCGTGGTCCGAACGGCTCCCTGCGATCACATCGGCCGATGACCTTCCAGGAGTTCAAACACGACCCCGGTGCCCGCCAACGCTATTGGGCCCGCAGCTTCGTGGGATGGCGCAGGATGTCCGTCTCGGAGCCCAACGAGGGGCACCGGCTGGTGGCAGCACTGCAGCACGCAGGATTCCTCAACGGGGTCGTGACCCAGAACGTTGACGGCCTGCACCGTCGCGCCGGATCCACCGACGTTCTGCCGTTGCACGGAGACCTCGACGAAGTGAAGTGCCTGAACTGCGGCGTCGTGGAAAACCGAGTCAATTTAGACCGACGTCTGGTCGAAGCCAACCCCGGATACCTCGAACGCATCGTCGTGGACCCCGGGTCCGTGAACCCCGATGGCGATATCACCCTCTCCGAGGAACAGATTTCCGACTTCACCATGGTCGGTTGCCTGGCCTGCGGAAGCATCGAGCTCAAACCCGACGTCGTCTACTTCGGGGAGAACGTCCCGGCCCAGCGCAAGGCCACCCTGAAAGGCCTCGAGGAGAGCTCCGGTGGACTTCTGGTCATCGGGTCGAGCCTGGCGGTCATGAGTGGCTATAAATTAGTGCTCAACGCCGTTGCCGCAGGCCGCCCGGTAGGCATCATCAATGGGGGCCCCAGCCGTGGGGATTCCAAGGCCGATTGGAGATGGCGGACCAGGGTCACCCCTGCCTTGCAGGAACTGACACAGGCACTGGGGATCGAAGGACCGCATACGGCCACTGGCGCCTCTCGGCTGGCTGATCCGCTGGACTGAAGACCAACGCCAACCGCCGCGCCCCCTGGCCGGGAACGCGGCGGTTGGCCTCAGGGGCGAATCAGCTCGCGTAGTTGCCGTGCATCAGTACGGCCCCGCCGTCCACGCCCTTGGCGCCCTGAACGAAGTCCACGCCGGCGCCCGCGGCTTCATCGGTGACGGTCCCGACAGTTCCGGCAACCCAGGACGGGACGCCACGTTCGTTCAAACGGGTCACGGCGGCATCCGCCGAGGCGCCATCGACGATGGCGATCATGCCCACGCCGAGGTTCAGCGTGCGCTCGATATCGGACTGCGGGACACCCCCCAGCTCGCTGATCAGGGTGAACACCGCAGGCAGTGACCAGGTCGAGCGGTCCACGGAAGCCATGAGCCCCTGCGGCAGGACCCGGGCCAGGTTCGCCGCCAGACCGCCACCGGTGACATGGCTGAAACCGTGCAGGGCCATGGTGCTGCCGGTATTGAGCTGGTCCATCAGGTCAAGGCAGTCCGCCGTGTAGATGCGGGTCGGGACCAGAAGTTCCTCGCCAAGCGTGCGCCCGAATTCGGGGACATCGCGTTCCAGCGCCCAGCCGGCATGATTGATGACGCTACGGACCAAGGAATAACCATTGGAATGGATGCCGGAAGAGGCCATCGCGATGACCGCGTCACCCTCGCGCACCCGTTCCGGGCCGAGCAGGGCGTCGGCCTCCACCGCACCGGTTGCAGCACCGGCGATATCGTAGTCGTGCTCACCGAGCAGGCCAGGGTGTTCGGCGGTCTCCCCGCCGACGAGGGCGGTATCGGCCAGCGAGCAGCCCTCGGCGATGCCACGGACGATGTCGGCAATGCGTTCGGGAACAACCTTGCCGCAAGCGATGTAGTCGGTCATGAACAGCGGCTTGGCCCCGACCACGACGATGTCATCGACGACCATGCCCACGAGGTCCTGGCCGATGGTGTGGTGGATGTCCATGGCCTGGGCGATCGCGACCTTGGTTCCGACGCCGTCCGTGGAAGTAGCCAGCAGCGGCCTCTGATAGGAGCGCAGGGCGCTGGCATCGAAAAGGCCGGCGAAACCGCCCACCCCACCGATGACCGAATCATTATGGGTGGCCTTGATGGCGTCCTTCATGAGTTCGACGGCGCGGTCGCCGGCCTCGACGTCGACGCCGGCTGCTGCGTAGGTGATGCCTGCGGATCCGGGGTGGGAGGAAGTCATTCTGTGGGCGTCCTTTACTGGGAGCTCGGGGTCTTGTCTGCGGGGGTGAGGGTGTTCTCGAACTCTGCGTCAGGGCCTGGATCGCAGCCGTTGCTGCCGGCGTTGGGGCTTTCGAGCAGGTTCTTGCCCAGGTGTTGCGGATCGGGCAGCGGGATCGGGTAGTCCCCCGAGAAGCAGGCGGTACACAGGCGTTCGCGCGGCTGCTTGGTGGAGGCGATCATCCCGTCCTGCGAAATGTAGGAGAGGGAATCGGCGCCGACCGACGTGGTGATCTCCTCGATGGTGGCTCCGTTGGCGATCAGTTCGGCCCGGGAAGCAAAGTCGATGCCGTAGAAGCAGGGCCATTTGATGGGTGGGGAGGAGATCCTGACATGGATTTCCGCGGCGCCAGCCTCCCGAAGCATCCGCACCACCGCCCGCTGGGTATTGCCGCGCACGATCGAATCGTCGATCACGATGACGCGTTTGCCCCGGATGACCGGTTCGAGGGCATTGAGTTTGAGCTTGATACCCAGTTGCCGCAACGTCTGTGAGGGTTGGATGAAAGTCCTGCCGACATAGGCGTTTTTCACGAAGCCGTGGGCGAAGGGGATGCCCGATTCCTCGGCGTAGCCGATGGCCGCCGGGGTGCCCGATTCCGGGACGGGAATGACGATATCTGCTTCGGTGATGTTCTCACGGGCCAGTTGGCGTCCCATATCCACCCGGGACTCGTAGACCGAGCGGCCGTTGATCGCGGCGTCGGGGCGGGCCAGATAGACGTATTCGAAAACGCAGCCGGCGGGGGTCGCGGGGGCGAAACGTTGGGAGCGGATGCCCTCTTCGTCGATGGCAATGAATTCGCCGGGTTCGATCTCTCGGATGAAGCTGGCGCCGACGGTGGCCAGACCTGCTTGTTCGGAGGCGATCACCCAGCCGCGAGAGAGCCGACCGAGAACCAGCGGACGGACCCCGTGAGGATCACGGGCCGCATACAACGTGCCTTCGGTCATGAAGACCAGGCTGAAGGCGCCCTGGAGTTTGGGCAGCAGGTCCAAGGCAGTCTGCTCGAAACTGGTTCCTTCCTCGCCCCGCAGTAACGCGGTGACCAGGGCCGTGTCGGTGGTATTGCCCTGGGCGAGTTCGCCACGGAACTTCGAGCCCTGTTCGGCCACGACCAATTCCATTAATTCTGCGGAGTTGATCAGGTTTCCGTTATGGCCGAGGGCTACCGTGCCATCGGCGGTGGCACCCAAGGTGGGCTGGGCGTTGGCCCAATGGTTGGAGCCGGTCGTCGAATAGCGGCAGTGCCCGATGGCGATGTGCCCGCTCATCGAATTCAGGGTGTTCTCATCGAAGACCTGAGACACCAACCCCATGTCCTTGTACACGTTGATCCGTTGGCCATCCGAGGTAGCGATGCCTGCGGATTCCTGACCGCGATGTTGCAGGGCATAGAGGCCGTAGTAGGCGAGCTTCGCCACGTCCTCGCCGGGGGCCCAGACACCAAAGACCCCGCATTCGTCCTGCGGGCCCTTCTCGTCGGCCAAAAGATCATGTGAAAGCATTCCGTCACCACGCACCATGGTCATCATTCTTGCACGTTGTGGGTGACCTGCAGGTCTTGGAGCTGCTACTTTGACGCGCTCCCGTCATCCATGGGGACCGCACGTGCCCGGGTGGTACGCCGACGCAGAATGGCGTCGACGGCCAGGTAGCCGATGCAGCCGAGCATGACCCCCGCCAGTCCAAAGACGACGGCGAAGAAACCGAACACCGAGCCACGGGTGAATTCGGCCCCCGGATCCCCGGCCAATGCGGTGAATAAAGCAGCAAGGATGCCGACGGCCGCCCCGACGCCGACGAAGGGCCAGAACTTGGGCGAACTGGACACCACGACCTCCACGGATTCGGAGGCTGAACTGCTGTCGCGGTCGGGTGGAAGGGGCGCGGAACGGGGTGAATCCATGCCTTAAAGGATACCGAAGAGTGGGAGATGTTCGGACAGGTCGGCCCGGAGCCCCGAAGCCGAAAGCGAACCGGCGGCCACCGCTTCGGACCAACCGAGTTCACCGGTGGCCAACGGCAGCCAGATCGTGGCATCGAGTTCGATCACATTCGGTGGGGTGCCTCGGGTGTGGCGGGGGCCTGCCACACACTGGGCGACCCCGAAGGGTGGAACCCTGACTTCCACCGAGTTGCCTTCGGCCCGTTCGGAAAGTTCCTCCAGGGCATAACGTACGGCCATGGCAATCGTCGGACGGGGAAGGGCTGCCCGTGCCTCATGGTCGGCCTGCCGCCACGCGGCCACCGCAGCGAGCCCCTGTTCGGCGGGAATCCGTCGTCGTACAGCCATGCCCTTAATCCAACAGATCCAACACCGGTTTGGCGACACGGATGCGGCCCACCGGCCGGCCACCGCCCAAGACCGGCTTGTTGATTTTCTCGAGGACCGCGGTCAGCGCATCGATCTCGAGGGCGTCAACGGAGGCCAGCAGGGTCAGACCGACCAGCGTGGCGGCTCGGGAGTTGCCGTCGCGGATCTTCAAGGCGCAGGAGACCCCTTCAGGGGTACCCAGGATCAGCACGCCCTCGGCCCCGAGCTTGGAGATGATGCCCAGATCCTCCATGACCACCGTGTTCTCCTCACCGTGTCCGTGCACGGCCCAGGGGTAGTCGAGCATGGCGGTGGCGATCGTCGTCGCCCGGGCGTCGGAGGACTTATGTCCGGGGGAGCGGGACAACCTCCCGGTGGCAGAGGCCAGACCCCTGAGGGAAATTGCCGGAACCGGGGCCCCGCAACCGTCGACCGCCAGATGGGTGATCTTCTCCCCGGCGTAGTCCTCCACGACTTCGACGACCCGCCGTTGCAGTGGATGTTCCGGGTCCAGATAGGTGGTGGTGTCCCAGCCGTTCTCGGTACAAGCCCAGAGGAAGGCAGCATGTTTGCCGGAACAGTTGAAGGCTAGTCGGGAGGGGGACCCACCGGAACGGATGGAGTCCATGCGGGTGGCTTCATGTCGGGGCCATGCAGTGGGGCATTGCAGATCTGCTTCGGAGAGTCCTGCCTTGGCCAGCATCGACGCCGCCAGTTCCTGGTGCTCGGTGCTGCCCACGTGGCTGGCGCAGGCCAAGGCGACCTCCGCGCCGCGTAAGGGGACGCCCGATTGCATGGAGGCCAGCGCCTGAAAGGGCTTAAGCGAAGAGCGTGGATACATCGGGGCGTCGATATCGCCCAGCGCATGCAGGACCGCCCCGTCGGCTCCGAGGACGACGGCCGTACCTGCGTGGCGCGACTCGACGAGGCCGCTGCGGTCGATGACGGCCAGATCGGCGAAGTCGGGGTGGGTCTGTGGCATGCCCCTAGTGTATTCGCCGTTCCGCTGATCCGGCTCAGGCGGCGGAGGCCGCGCGGCCCAGAACAGCGACCACGAAATTGGTGTCACCGGGGTACGGGCGTAGATCCCAGCTGGAGAACAAACCGTCCACGGTGAATCCAGCGGCCAGCGCATCGGATTGGAAGACCTCCGGGTCGTACCCTCGATCCGTGCCACAGCCGATGACGGCGCGGCCTCCGTCCACCAGCAGTGAATGGAAGCCCTGCAACACCGCTGGTGCCGTCCCCGGCGCGAGGAACGCCATGACGTTGCCGGCGCAGACCACCAGATCGAAGGTGGCTTCCTCCGCCGACAGTGTGGATTCGGAGAGGTCGCCGACCCTCCAGTCCTGTTCCGGGAAGGCGGCCTTCGCCGCCGCGAGCAGCACCGGGTCGGCATCCACACCGACGACCTGGTGACCGCGCCGTCCCAGTTCCCCGCCCACACGTCCCGGGCCGCACCCGGCGTCCAGGATCTTGCTTCCCCGCGGGAGCATGGCGTCAATCAGACGCGCTTCACCGTCGAGGTCGGCCCCTTCGGCGCGTAGGGACTCGAAACGTTCGATATAGGACCGTGAATGTCCAGGATTTTCCTTGCACTGGGCTTCCCAGAGGGTTTCTTTACGCACACCGACCACCCTACTCAAGCCGAGTGCCTCCCGCCCCGGTAGGCTAGGGGATCGTGAAGGTACTCGTCATTGGCCCGGGCGGCCGCGAACACGCCATTATTCGTTCCCTCCTCAACGATCCATTCGTCACCGAGGTCCATGCGGCCCCGGGAAACGCCGGCATAGCCGCCGACGTTCAGGCCCACGCCGTCGATGCGCAGAACCCGGAGGCAGTCCTTGCGCTGGCCCGGGAACTGCAATCCTCCCTGGTGATCGTCGGACCGGAAGCCCCGTTGGCAGCCGGTGTCGCCGATGCCCTGACGGCGGCCAATATCCCGGTCTTCGGCCCCTCCCAGGCAGCAGCCCAGTTGGAGGCATCCAAGGCGTTCGCCAAGGAAATCATGGCCATCGCCGGTGTCCCGACCGCGATGGCCCGGGTCGCCACCGATGCCGTCAGCGCGGCCGACGCCCTGGACGCCTTCGGGGCACCCTACGTGGTGAAGGACGATGGTCTGGCCGCGGGCAAGGGGGTCGTGGTCACCGGGGATCGCGAGGAAGCCTTGGCCCATGCGGCCGAATGCTTCGCCGCCGGCGGCAGTGTCGTCATCGAAGAATTCCTGGACGGCCCCGAGGTCTCCCTCTTCGTCCTTTCCGATGGGCGTCACGCCGTTCCGCTGGCACCTGCCCAGGACTTCAAACGCATCTTCGACGACGACCAAGGCCCGAACACCGGGGGCATGGGCGCCTATAGTCCGCTGGAATGGCTCCCCGAGGGGTTCGTCGACGACGTCATGGAACGGGTGGCCGGACCGACCATCAACGCCATGGCAGACCGCGGCACCCCGTTCACCGGTGTCCTGTACTGCGGGCTGGCACTGACCCGTCGTGGCATCAGGGTCATTGAATTCAACGCACGGTTCGGGGATCCCGAAACGCAGGCCGTCCTGGCCCGGCTCAAGACCCCGCTGGGCTCACTTCTACTGGCGGCGGCCCAGGGCACCCTGGACGACGTCGAACCGCTCACCTGGCGCCCGGAAACAGCGGTTGGCGTCGTGGTGGCGTCGGCCCATTACCCGGATGCCCCGGTGACTGGGGACGTCATTACCGGGCTCGACGAAGCAGCAGCCCTTGAGGGGGTCAGCGTCCTGCACGCAGGAACTGCCGTGAACGACGCCGGCGCCACCATTTCCGCTGGGGGCAGGGTCCTCGCGGTCGTTGGTTTGGGGAAGAGCCTGTCCTCGGCACGGGAGCGGGCCTACGCGGGAATCGCCAAGATCGGCCTCGCGGGAAGCCAGCATCGAACCGATATTGCCCTGCGGGCAGAACAAGGAAAAATCATCGTCGAACCGGAAGGCCACTGATGACCGGCTTCACCACCGAGATCCTGGAACTACCGGGATGGGATCACCTGTATTCGGGCAAGGTCCGCGACCTGTACACCCCCGCAGGAATCTCTCCCGAGGAGGCCGATCGGGTGCTGGTGGTCGCCAGTGACCGTATCAGCGCCTATGACTTCGTTTTGGACACCCCGATCCCCGATAAGGGAAAGGTCCTCACCCAGCTGAGCCTGTGGTGGTTCGACCAACTCGACGGGTTCGCCAACCATGTCATCTCCACCGCGGTGCCCGAAGCCGTTGCCGGCCGGGCCATGGTGTGCCGGAAACTGCAGATGTACCCGATCGAATGTATTGCCCGCGGCTACCTGACCGGCTCGGGGCTGACGGAGTACCGGGGGAACCGGACCGTGTGTTCACTTCCATTACCCGAAGGGCTGGTCGATGGTTCGGCGCTGGAGCCGGCGATCTTCACCCCCTCGGCGAAGGCGGAGGTGGGCGAACACGACGAGAACATCACCTTCGACGAGGTCGTCGAACGGGTCGGAGCCGAAGTGGCCGGGCAGCTGCGTGATCTGACCCTGGGTATTTATACCCGGGCCGAAACGATTGCTCGTGAACGCGGCATCATTCTGGCCGACACCAAGGTCGAATTCGGCCTGGATCCGGCCACCGGGGCCATTACCCTCGGCGATGAGGTGCTGACCCCCGATTCCTCACGCTTCTGGGATGCCCAGACCTATGTTCCGGGGCAGGCCCAGCCATCCTTCGATAAACAGTTCGTCCGCGACTGGCTCGTCTCCGATGCCTCGGGCTGGGACCGCACCAGCGCCGTCCCCCCACCGCCACTACCCCAGCAGGTCGTCGAGCGCACCAGGGCCCGTTATATCGAAGCCTACGAACGACTCACCGGGAACACCTTCACGGCCTGACCGGCGGAGGTTTCTGCCACCGCGGCCGAACGTGGGGCGCGAAGAACCTCCCGCCCCACGCGTGGGGTTCCTAGCGTCGTGAAGCGCGGATCTCTGTCGCCAATTCGATCGCCAGCGAGGCGCGGTCCGGGGAACCGGCCAAGGCAAAGGCCTGCTGGGCGCGGGCGAGGTGGTCGATGGCCTCGGTTCCGTTGCCCATGCCCACCATGCAGCGGGCCGTGAGCAGGTCGATTTCTCCCTGGAGGTGCTGGGAGAGGATCTCCCGGTCCTTTTCGACGGGCGCGAGTTCCTCGAGCGCCTGCTCGGGTTGGCCGTTCAGGTGCAGCCAGCGGGCGCGGATCAGACCCAATTCCAGGGCTTCGGCAGGATTGCCGCCGATGACACTGATCGCCAGCTCGGCCTTTTCGATGCACTCCAACGTCTCGGGTTCAACCACACCGGCAGTCAACCGCATCGACGCCGAGGCCTTATTGAAGCGGGCCCACTGTTCGATATCGCTGGCAGGCAGCAGTCGCTGGGCAGCTAATTGGTGGTTGCTCAGGCCCGAGACGATGTCCTGGCGTTTGAAGGCCACATTGCCGATCGCCCAGTAGGCGTTGCCTGCCGTCTGGCTGGGGGCACCTTCGGCCACCGCCTCGGCCAATGCTTCACAACTGGTCCAGGCGGCGTCGAGCTGCCCGGATTCGGCCAGGGAAGCGATCAGCGAGAACAGTGCGCCGATGTAGATCAGCGAGTCCCCGGGCAGATTCTTCCCCAGGTCGACGGCGGTGATCGCATGCTCGACGGCGATATGCAGTTTCCCCAGTCCCAGGTAGGCATTGGCGACCAGGGTTTCAGCCCGCACCTTCAACGCGAGCGACTCGTCCGTCAGCGGGTGGTTCAGGACCTCTTCGGCGGTCGTGCGGTATTCATCATGGCGGCCCTGGTCCCGTAGCGCCTCGGCGCGCAGGAACATCATGTTCCACCAGGCACTCGAATTCTTGAGCCGCAGCGCCACCAACGCCGCTTCGGCGGCCGTCTCTCCGGCGTCGGAATATTCGCGAGCTGTGAACGACTGGCGGGCCCGGTGCTCTAACAGGACGAATTCCGCCTCATCGGCCGAGACCGGGGTGTTCCACGAATCCATGAGTTCGCGGTCCAAATTCAGTCGGGCGGATAGCTCGGTGATGATATCTGCGGTCGGTTCACGACTTCCTGTCTCCAAAAGAGAAATATAACTCGTGGAGTATTTACCGTGTCCGAGCTGGGCCTGGGTCAACTTCATCTGCTGGCGAGCATGGCGGAGCTTTTCGCCGAATTTGATTCCCATGGAAACCCCTTAGAACGAACTGGAAGTGAATATTTCTCTGTTATTCGAAAAGGTCTAGTAGCAAACCTTGACGAAACATGTTCCTTCCAATTTACAATGAATGTTAAGTGATGCGCCACTCACTGAGGTATATATCGAAGAATTCGTGGCGACCCACACAAGGAGAAGACATTGAAGAAGCTTGTTGCAGCGCTCGCGGCCACGGCCGCCCTGGCGGCCGGTTCGGTCCTGGCTGTCGGAGACTGGCCCCACGCCACCCCGAACGTCGGCGACTGGCCGCATTCCTCTGTAGCAGTTGGTGATTGGCCACATGCCACGATCAACGTCGGCGATTGGCCGCACGCAACGATCAATGTGGGTGACTGGCCGCACTCGGCAGTTGCCGTGGGCAATTGGCCGCATTCAAAGATCAATGTGGGTGACTGGCCGCACTCAACGATCAATGTTGGTAACTGGCCGCACGCAGCCGTCTCCTGATCCCGGCGTTCCGCTGGGAACACCGCAGGAGCATTGATGTCAGAAGGAAATGGTCCGGCCCCTTGGGGGGCCGGACCATTTGCGTGCCTGCCGGAGGCTAGTTCAGGCTTTGCTGCCAGGCGTGATGCAAGGCAGCGAAGCGTCCACCGGCTTGCACCAACTCGGTGGGGCTGCCGTCCTCGACGATTCGCCCGTCATGGACCACCAGAACCCGGTCGGCAATCTCCACGGTGGACAGCCGGTGGGCGATGATCAGGGCCGTCCGTTGGCCCAACAGGGTCTGCAGCCCGCGCTGGACCAGCCGTTCGCTGGGGATGTCCAGGGACGAGGTGGCCTCGTCCAGGATGAGGACTGCCGGGTCGGCCAGGAAGGCCCGGGCGAAGGAGATGAGCTGACGTTGGCCCGCCGAGACCCGGCCCCCGCGTTTATTCACGTCGGTGTCGTAGCCGTCGGGGAGGGATTTGATGAATTCATCGGCCCCCACGGCCCGTGCCGCCAGAATGATCTCGTCGACGGATGCCCCCGGCTTACCTAAGGCGATGTTTTCGGCGACGGTGCCCGAGAACAGGAACGCCTCCTGGGTCACCATGACCACTGCCCGGCGCAGGTCCTCGTTGGCCAGGTGACTCAGTTCGACGCCGTCCAGGGTCAAGGAGCCGTGGGATAGATCGTAGAACCGGGCAATGAGCTTGGCCAGGGTCGACTTTCCGGCACCGGTCTGGCCCACCACGGCAACGGTCTGGCCGGCGGGGATGTCGAGGTCGAAGCGTTCCATGACCACCGGCCCGTCCCCGTAGCCGAAGACCGCCTGACGGAACTCGATATGCCCGGTGGGATCCTCCAACGGCAGCGGATCCTCGGGGTCGACGACGGTGGGCTCTTCCTCGAGCAGGCCGGAAACCTTTTCCAGGGCAGCCGTGGCGGCTTGCAGCGAGTTGTAGAACATGGCGATCTGGTCCACGGGCTGGAAGACCCGCTTCCCGGCCAGCAGCAGGCCGATGAGTGTCCCGACGTCCAGGGTCCCCTCGAGGACGCGGAAGCCGCCAAAGAGCAGCAGTGCGGCCACCGTCAGGTTGCCGATCAGGACCAGGGACGGTTGCAGGACACCGAAGAGGTTGATGGAGCGGATGGAGTTGTCGCGGTAGTCGTGGGCGACTGCGCGGTAGCTTTCGTTGTTATCACGTTCCCTCCGGAAGGCCTTGACCGCACGAATTCCGGTCATCGTCTCCACGAAGGAGGTGATCAGCCGGGCTGAGAAGACGCGGGACTCGCGGTAGACCAGCTCGGAACGCTTCTGGTACCACCTGAAGATGACCGAAATGGGGATCAGTGCGCAGAGAATGATCAGCCCCGAACGCCAATCCAACAAGAAAATGCTGACGGCGGTGAAGGTGATGAACACGATGCCGGAGGCCAATTCCGAAATGCCCTGGTCCAGCAGCTCCCGTAGGGTCTCCAGATCGGAGGTCTGCCGGGAAATGATCCGTCCCGAGGTGTACTTCTCGTGGAATTCCAGGCTCAGTAGCTGGGTGTGCCGGAAGACGCGCATCCGCAGGGTGAGCAGCATGGCCTGGCTGACCTTGGCCGTGCAGAGGTTGTACCAACCCAACAGCAGCCCTGCGAGGAGTCCGGACACGATGTAGAGCCCTCCCGTCAGCGCGAAGGGGGTGGTGTTGCCGTCCATCAGTTGAGGCAGCGCCCAGGAGATGGACCACGCGACAATAAGCGGGAAGGAGGCGCGGGCCAGGTTGGAGACGACGACCAGGACCACGGTGAGGGCCAGCAGGGGTTTTTGGGTGGCCGCCAACTGTTTGAGCAGGGCCCAGGAACGGGACCTGACCCGGGCCCGGTCCTCGCGCCCGAGCAGAATCTGGTCTTCGTTCTCGACGCCGCGTGTGCCGCTCATGCTTCGGATCCCTTTCCGGTTTTGGTCTGCAGGACGTCCTCCACCGTGGGTGGGTCATCGAGGCTGGCGATCACGTAGCGGTAGTGGTCGCTGCGGCTCAGGAGTTCGGTGTGGGTGCCGACGTCGTCGATCCGTCCATCGCGGAGCAGCGCGACCCGGTCGGCGAGCATCACCGTCGAGGGGCGGTGGGCCACGATGAGGGTCGTCATATCGGCGACCACCGCGCGCAGGCGCTCGGTCACTGCCTCCTCGGTGCGCACGTCCAGGGCCGACAACGGGTCATCCAGGACCAGGACGCGGGGTTTGGCGGCAATGGCCCGGGCCAGGGCGATCCGTTGCCGTTGGCCCCCCGAGAGGGAGAGGCCTTCCTCGCCGATGACCGTGTCGACGCCGTCCTCGAGATCGTGTGCAAAATGGGCTTGGGCGACATCCAGCGCCTCCTCCAGGGCGGTTCGCGGGGCCGTCCCGGCGGGAATTGAGGCACCCAGGAGAATGTTTTCCGAGATCGACGAGGAAAATAGGGTGGTGTCTTCGAAGGCGACCGATACGGCAGTGCGCAACTCCTCGAGATCGTAGTGACGCACATCCACATCGTCGATGGCCACGCTGCCGCCTGAGGTTTCGTACAGCCGGGGAATCAGTTGCAGCAAGGTCGACTTGCCACTGCCGGTGGTCCCGACCAGGGCCATGGTTTCTCCCGGTTCGACCTCCAAGTCGACCCCGGCCAGGACCGGTGCGGTCCCGGGGCGGGCGTCGGGGTAGCTGAAGGAGACGTTGCGCAGGCTCAACCGCCCCTCGGGGCTGGCCGGGCGGGCCGGTGTGGTGGGGGAGTCGATGCTGTTGAGGGTATCCATGACGTCGAAGTGGCGGTCCAGGGCGGTCTTCGTCGTCAGGGTCATGCCCAACAGCATGCCGATGCCTTCCACGGGGGCGGCCAGGACGGCAGCGGTGGCGAAGAAGGTCGTCAGATCGCCGACGTCGAGTTCGCCTTGGGCTGTCAGCCAGATGCCGACCAGCAGGCCCACGCCGAGGGTCACTTCGGGGATGGAGACCACGAACATCAGGAAACCGGAAAGCGTACGCGCCTTGTTAATTTCGGTGTCCCGTAGTCGTCTGGCCCGGACGCCGAATCCTTCCAGGGCCTCGCTGCCACGGCCGAAGGCCTTGATGACCCGGATGCCATGGACTGATTCCTCCACGTTGGTGGCCAGGTCACCTGCCTGGTCCTGGCTGAGCCGGCTGGCGATGCGGAAAACGTTGCGGAAGTAGAAGGCGCGGATGGTGATCGGGATGGCCCCGATCAGATAAATCGTCCCCAACAGCCAGCTACTGGTGAACATCAGCGTCAGGCCCACCAGGACGGTCACGGTGGAGACGATGAGCATGATCGAGCCGAAGGCCAGCCAGCGGCGCAGCAGCCCGAGGTCGGCCATGGAGCGCGAGAGCAGCTGGCCGGAGCCCCATTTGTCATGGAAGGCCACGGGGAGTCGTTGCAGGTGCTGGTACATCCCCACGCGCAGGTTCGTTTCGATGCGTGCCGCCGGGGTGATCACGAAGATCCGCCGGAAGAAGACCAGTACCGCCTCGGCCAGCCCCAGCAAGGCGACGATGCCGACACTGAACCAGACGTCGGCTGTTGAGCCGCCGGCGTGCAGCACGGACTTGACCATCTGGCCCAGAACCTGCGGGATCGTTAGGGCCACGACGCCTGCTCCGAGCGCGCAGAGGAATCCCGCGAAAAGGCGGGGAGCGAAGGGGCGGATTTGTGGGCCGAGTCGGCTCACGGTTTGCCAGAACGACGCCGGGGCGTCGGGCTGTTGCTGACTATTCTGGTGTTGCACCACGGAGGGCGTCCTCGATCTGTTGTGTTTGCCTACAGCAATCAAAGACAGCGTACAACCACCGGTTGGGTTTCATCAATCAGCGAGGTGGTGTGCTCCCACGAGGCGGCGGTTTATTGACCGGGCAGGACCCGGCAGAGGAATTTCGATGGCGTTTCGGCGACCGTTGGGGGCGCGGGTCAGTCGCGTGCGGTCAGCGTCAACAAGACGGCTTCCGGCGGGCAAGCAATCCGAATCGGAGCGAACCTCGAGGTGCCGATGCCCGCCGAGACCTCCAAGGGGACGGTCTTGCCCCGGTGCTCCCATTCGGTGAGACCGCGGGCGCGCCACGTCGGCAAATCGCAGTTGCTCACCAGTGCTCCATAACCGGGAAGACAGATCTGTCCACCATGGGTGTGCCCGGCGAAAATAATATCCGCTCCGGAGTCCGTGAACTGGTCCAAAACCCGCTGGTAGGGGGCATGGGTTACGGCAATGCGTACGTGGGGCGCTTCGCCAGCGGTGGAGGAGCCGCGGGGCCACCCAGCGAATTTCTCGAGTTTCAGGTGGGGGTCGTCCACCCCCGAGAAGTCCAGTCGGACCCCGTTCACGGGCTTGGAAATGGCCCGGTTGGTCAAATTGGTCCAACCGGCTGCGCCGAAGCCGGCATGCATCTGCTGCCAAGGCAACGCGTATTTGGCCAGGTTGCGTGACTTGTCGCGGGCACCGGTGAGGTAGCGCAGCGGGTTCTTTGGACGCGGCCCGTAATAGCAGTTGGATCCCGGGACGAACACCCCGTGGAAGGCCATCAGCGGTCGGAGGGCTTCCAGAAGTTCGGGGACGGCCTGGCGGTGGCTGAGGTTGTCCCCGGTGTTGACCACCAGGTCGGGGTTCAGCCCGGCCAAGGATTCGAGCCAGCGTTTCTTGGCGTCCTGGCCCGGCACCATGTGGATATCTGAGAGGTGGAGGACCCGCAGGTCAGGCATCCCCGGGGGAAGGAGGGCCACCGTCTCATGGCGGATGCTGAACGCGTTGCGCTCCAGTAGCCCGTAGCCGATGGCCAGCCCGCCCAGCGAGACGCCGATGCCGGCCGCGGCCCCCACGAAGGGCGCCGCTCGTTTGACGGCCTGCGTGATGTCCTGTGTTGCGCCCATGGCGTGGGAGCCCTCCCTCGTCCTAGCTGTTATTCGCCGTCGTTGTTGTTGCTATTGTCCCCGTTGTCACCCGCGGGATCGTTATTGGACGAATCGTCGCCGGAGTCCGAGGACTTGCCAGGTTTTGAATCCTTGCTGCCGAAACTCTCCGCCGGATAGTAGTCGATGACGTCCTTGGTGTAATCCAGCCACAACGGTGCGGCCAGGGTCGAGGAGTCGGGGTTGGCATAGCGTTTGCCGTTGATCAGCTCTCCGGCAATTTCCGCGTTCCCGTCGAAGCGGCCCGTCCAGGCAGCGGTGGCCATCCCGGTGGTGTAACCGACGAACCAGGTGGAGGAGGCACTGTTATTGGTGCCCGTCTTACCGGCGATCGGTTGGCTGATCGTGTCCTTGGCCACGCGGGTGCCGGCGATTCTCTTGAGGGTGCCGTTCAGGTTGGCGATCACCTGCTCGTCGATGACCTGTTCACAGGATTCTCCGGGGACCTTATAGGAATTTCCGGAGGAGTCGGTGACGGCGGTGAGGACCCGGTTCTTGCAGTACTCACCCTTATTGGCGAAGGTCGCAAAGGCGGTGGCTTGGGCCAAGGGGGTGATCGGATCCGAACCGATCACGAACGCCGGGTTGGCTCCGGTCATCGGTTTGCCCGTCGAAGCATTCAAGAGGCCGACCCGCTTGGTGACGTCGGCGATCTTGCACAAATCAAGCTGGGAGGCCTCATTGACCGTTGCGGTGTTGATGGACCAGTAGAGGCCGTAGTCCACGGTCATGCGCTTCTTATAGCCCTTGGAGAAGTTTCCCACCGGGTAGCCCGGAGGGTCCAGGCTCACATAGCCCTTGGGCATGCAGGAGGCCTTCCAATGGAATTCCGGTCCGTAGCTATCGCGGGCAGCATTGACCTGATCCCACATATGCCGACCGTCTTCCAACCAGGCGATGGCCGTGTAGGGCTTCATGGTCGAGCCGCCCTGGAAGCCGTTTGTACCACCCATCGACCGGCCCGCGGCGAGGTTATAGGTCGTATATGCCGAGTTGTCCGGCTCGGAGCCGAACTTCTTGTTCTGCGCCATGGCCAGAACGTTGCCGGTGCCCGGTTCCACGGTGACGATGACCGACCCCATGTTGGAGCTGTCACCGGCAGGAATAACCTTCCGGGTTTCTTTTTCCGCTTCCTTCTGCAGCCGCGGGTCCAAGGTGGTCTTGATGGTGAGACCGCCACGGTAGAGCAACGATTCGCGGTCCTTCTCCGTCTTCCCGAAGGCAGGATCCTTCAGGAACTCGTGCGCGACGTAATCGCAGAAGTTATTCGCCGTCTTGGCGGCGACACAACCGGATTTCACGGCCTTGGGCTTCAGACCCAATTTCGTCTTCAAAGCCTTGTCATATTCGGCCTTGGTGATCGACTTTGTTTTGAGCATGGCCCCGAGCACCGTGTTGCGTCGTTTGAGTGTCAGCTCGGGGTTCTTCAGCGGATCGAAGGTGTTCGGGCGCTGGACCATACCGGCGAGCATGGCGGATTGCTGGATGTTCAAGTCCTTGGCGTGGACCGAGAAATAGCGTTCCGCGGCGGCCTCGACACCGTAGTTGGTCCCGGAGAAGAGGACGAGGTTGAGATAGCCCTGCAGAATCTCCTTCTTGGTGAATTCCTTCTCCACGGAGATGGCCAGCTTGGCCTCACGGAGCTTATCGGCGAGGTCCTTGGTACCCGAAAGGGTCAGTTCTGAACGGTCGACGCCCTTGAGCGAGTCGGCGTTGATGAGCACGTTGTTGACGTACTGCTGCGTCAGCGTCGAGGCACCCTGCTGCGAGGAACTGGTGAAGTTGTGGGCCGCGGCGCGGGCAATACCGCGCAGGTCGACGCCGTTGTGCTTATAAAACCGTTCGTCCTCGATGGAGACAATCGCGTTCTGCATGTCCTTGGAAATGTCATCGAGGTCCACCGGTGTGCGGTTCTCCGCGTAGAACGTGGCGAGGGTCGTCCCGTCCTTGGCCACGACCTTGGAGGGTTGGGAGAGTGGTTCCTGCTTCAGCTCGGCCGGTAGAGCATCGAAGAAGTCCATCCCGATCGCTGCGGTGGAGCCGGCCACTGAGGCTGCAGGCACCAGCATTCCGGCAGCCAGGACCCCGCAGAGTGCGCTGACCCCGAAGAAGGCCACGATCTTGCCGAGGGTGGTTGCAGTGTTGAAGAAGGGGGACTTTCTAGACGCCATGCGGACCAGTTTAGCCGGAGCGGCTAACGTATTCGGTATGACGAAATGGGAGTATGCGACTTTACCGCTGATAATTCACGCCACGAAGCAGATCCTGGACCAATGGGGAGACGACGGTTGGGAGCTTGTTACCGTCATCGCCGGGCCCGATGGGAATGCTCCGGTGGCTTACCTCAAACGCCCGAAGCAGTAGTCCGAAAGGAAACCGGAAATCGTGGAAAACCAGCCTTCATCCGCTGTCGAACAGCGTCTTGCCGAACTCGGGATGACGTTGCCGCAGGTGGCAGCACCCGTTGCTGCCTATGTGCCGGCAGTCATCACCGGCAACCTCGTGCACACCTCGGGACAACTGCCGTTTATTAACGGCGAACTCACAGTAACCGGAAAGGTCGGCGCGCAGGTCGACGCCGACACCGCCAAGGGACAGGCTGCCACGGCAGTTCTCAATGCCATGGCAGTCGTGAAATCGATGATCGGAGACCTCGACCGGGTCACCCGAATTGTGAAGGTCGTCGGATTCGTTTCCTCCGATCCGTCCTTTACCGGACAGCCGGGCGTGGTGAACGGTGCCTCCGAGCTGTTGGGCACCGTGTTTGGCGATGCGGGCATCCATGCCCGTTCGGCCGTCGGCGTGGCGGCACTGCCGCTGGACGCCTGCGTCGAAGTTGAATTGATTGCCGAATTCAGCTGATTCGACACGACCCGTCGTCGGCGGCGTGTCAGGTCGGGGCGGGGGACCGCGTCCAGCGGAATCCGCAACGCCCCGCACCGGCATGCTCCGACGGCTGTTCCCGCTCCCGCCGTCCCAATACGGGGCGGCGGAGAGTTGGATCACCTATGGCAGCCGCACCCCACGTGCGGCCAGGAGGGCATCTTCAGTTGTCTTATTGAGGGACTCGCCCCAGGGTGTGGAGACCTATCTCAGCTACCGCCCCGGGGGTTCCCCGCTGGGCTCGGTGGCCTTTCCCGGCGGGAGCTTCGAAGCCGGAGATGACGAAAACACTGACTGGTTCGGCCCCTCCCTGGGCTGGTGGTCCAGCCAGCTGGGCGTGCTCGATCACCGCATCGCCCGGAGCCACATCATGTGCGCGGTCCGTGAGCTCTTCGAGGAGACCGGGATCCTGCTGGCCGGTTCGGACGCCCTGTCCATCGTGGAGAACTGCAATACCGCCGAATGGATGCAGATCCGCGAGGCCGTCGCCGGGCAGGACATCAGCTTCACCGCGATGCTGGCCAAACGTGGGCTGGGTCTGCGGACCGACCTGCTGCGTCCGCTCTCGCATTGGATCAGCCCCGACTTCGCCCACCGGCGTTTCGATACCCGCTATTTCGCCGCAGCTTTGCCGCCGCAGCAACAGGCCAGCCTCCTCCAAGGCAAAGGGGTTTGGAGCGCCTGGAAGTCGGCTGCCGACGTCTTGAAGGACCGTGCCACCGCCTCATTGGGTGATGAAGTCGACCAGCAGGACACCCGCGGACAGCAACTGAGCGCGATCACCACACCCGCAGTTGAGTTCATCCTGGAGAAGGTTGCCACCACCCGTGGAACGGTCGCCTACCTCTCGCACCGCCGCCGGGTGAAGTCCTACCACCCCAAACTGATCGAGGTAGAAGGTTCCTTCTACCTGGATGTGAGCATCAGCGCCGCCTCCGAAGGCGGGGCCGCGGCCCGCGGACGCTGAGTCTGCTCCGTCGGATAGGCCCGGCAGGACGCTCTCGCCGCACGGCCGCTTAAACCGAGCACCCCCGCCCCGGACACCCCATCGTGGGGCCCCGGTGGCGGGGGTGATTCGTCGGGCCTACGGCTCGCCCGGATGCTTCGACGTTAGCGCGAACGCTGACGCAGACGCTGAATGTCGAGGATCACCACGGCGCGGGCCTCCAGACGGAGCCAGCCGCGCTGGACGAATTCCGCCAAAGCCTTATTCACGGTTTCGCGGGAAGCGCCGACCAGCTGGGCCAATTCTTCCTGGGTGAGCTCGTGGGCGACCAGAACACCGTCGGTGGCCGGGCGGCCGAAACGGTCAGCCAGGTCCAGCAGGGCCTTGGCAACACGGCCGGGAACATCCGAGAACACCAAGTCGGCCAGCGACTCGTTGGTCCGGCGCAGGCGACGAGCCAACGCTTGCAGGAGCTGCACGGAGACCTCAGGGGAGCTCTGTAGAACCTTGCGCAGGTTCTCGTGACGCAGGCCAGCCAGACGGGTTTCCGATACGGCGGTCGCCGTGGCATTGCGCGGGCTCGGATCGAACAGGGCCATTTCGCCGAAGAGCTCTCCCGGACCGAGGACGGCCAGCAGGTTCTCACGACCGTCGGGTGCGGTGCGCCCCAGCTTGATCTTGCCCGAAACGATGAAGTAGAGCTGATCTCCCTGATCTCCCTCGCGGAACACTGATGCCCCGCGCGACAAATCGACCTCGATCAATTCCTCGGTCAGGGCGGCGAATACCTCGTCGCTGAGCGTCGTGAATAGTGGTGCCCGGCGCAGTACCTCGATGTCCATGAATTCTCCTCGCAAATGTGATGGCGCTTGTCTTATTGTGCCGTAGTCAGAACCGATGTGACACCTTCCACAACGATAGTTGCATGATTTCAGCCCTCAGCACCAATGTTTGACCCGGGCGTGCCCGTAGACTGATTGAGCCGTACGGGCACCGGAACCTGCCGGAAACCCGCCGCGGTCTCATGTGACGGGTTGGAGATTTTGGTGATTTTCGGGTTCAGCTGGCTCGACATCTTGCTGTTGCTGTCGTTTGTCGCCTTCCTTGTATCGGGCCTGCGTAAGGGCCTTTTCGTGACCCTCGGCGGCGTGGTTGGGCTCGTTGCCGGCGGCATCGGTGCCTTCTACGCGATCCCGTTCGTCTCCAGCTGGGTGTCCACCGCGGGCTGGCGGGTCTTCTGGGTCATCGCCACCGCCGTCGTTCTGGTGCTTCTGGGCCACTCCATCGGCGTGGCCGTGGGCAACCGGGTCCGGCTGATGCTGAACTTCCCCGTCGTCAAGACCTTCGACCGGCTCCTGGGCGGAATCACCAACGTCGTCGTCGCGGCCCTGGTCATCTCGGCGATCGCGTTCTCGGCAGCGAGCATGGGCCTCCCGTTCCTATCCCAGCAGATCGCCTCCTCACAGGTCATCAGCACCATCCGCAACGTCACCCCCGATCCGGTGTCCTCGGCGATGGCCAAGGCACGCTCCGTGGTGATGGGCCAGTCCATCCCCGATCTGATCGAGCCCTTTGCCCCGGTCCCCGACGGTGCGGCAGCCGATGCTGAACCCGATGCCGCGGCCACGAACGCCGTGGAGGATTCGGTGGCGAAAATCACCGGTACGGCCTTCGCTTGCGGAGTGAACCAGACCGGGAGCGGTTTCGTCATCGCCCCGGACCGGATCCTGACCAACGCCCATGTCGTGGCAGGTATCGCCGAACCGGTCGTGAACACTGCTGATGGTCGGGCGTTGGCCGCCCGGGTCGTCCACTTCGACGCTTCCCAAGACCTTGCCGTGCTGGCCGTGGACTCGCTCGATCTGAAACCGGTGCAGGAAGGCCGTGATCTGTCCACCGGGGATTCGGCCACCTTCATGGGATACCCCGAAGGCGGACCCTTCCAGGCCCAGGGGGCGGTGGTCCAGTCCCTGCGCAGCATTTCGGTCCAGAACATCTACGGGGCGGACGCCTCGAACCTGGAGATCTACCAACTCGGTGCCGACGTCAAACAGGGCAACTCGGGGGGCCCGCTGCTGGATGATTCGGGGAAATTGGTGGGGGTCATCTTCGCCAAGGCCAAGGGCGATACCGATGTGGGCTACGCGCTCTCCCTGCAGGAAGTCGGCCCGGTCCTGAAGCAGGCTTCGCAGTATTCAGAAACCGTGTCCACGGGGGCCTGCTCGGCGCACTGACCTGTTCAGCCGATCCAATCCAAGGTGGCCCCATGCTGTCCCGTATAGGCCAAGGGCACCGAGTCCAGGGCGAGCGTGAACCGGTCACCCTGAAGAGAATTGACGGTCAGCCCGGCCTCATCCAGGAAGAAATTCTCGTTGGAGAGCCACCGGCAGTCCAAGGATCTGATGGTTGCGGCGAAGCGGCTGCGATCGGCGGGGCTCAGATAGGCGAGCACTGCGGAATGGAAGACGACGGCGTGATGGGAGTCGGGCACAGCGGCCACCAGCTCGGCGACCCGGTCGTTGAGGTCCCCGGTCAGCAGCGACGGGCCTTCCGCCCCCAGGGAAGCCAACCGTCCCAGGGCGGCTCGCAGGGTCTGTAGCCGGTCCTCCTGCCCGGGCCAGACCAAACACTCGAGCCAGCGCACCGTATCGGGATCGGTAGCGTCCAACGGGTTCAGATCCACCCCGGTCCGCGAAGCGACCCGGGGCAGCGTTGAGGGCAGTGGCGGATTGCCCGTGGTGGTACAGCGCAGCAGGGGAGACGCAGTACCCAGCCGGGGGCCGCCGTCGTACTCATAGGAGTAGAGGTCAGGGAGTAGGCACAGCCCCGCGGAGGGGCCGACCTCGATCAGCGCCAAGGGGCGTTCGTCGGCTGCGGCGATCAGTCCCAGGGCCGGCAGGAGGGTGGCGCAACGGCGCGGTTCGTTGGTTTGGGTGCGCCGCTCCAACACCACGCGGAAGACCTCCGGCCAGGCATCGTGCAGGAAGTGGGCCAGGGCATCGGCGTCCTGATCCGGGCAGCCCAGGAAACGGCTGGCAGCGAACACCAGATTGGGTTGGCGTTTGGCCGGTGGCAGGGAGGCGATGAGTGAGGCCATGTCCCGGTCGGCGGCGACCCGGGAGGCCCATGCCGTGTAGATCGCAGAATGCCCGTCGAACCAGTGCCGGGCGTACTGGTCGTAGGTGGCTGCCGTCGCCGCCACTTCGTCGGTGGTTTCCTCCATGATCCGTTCCTGCCTCCGTGGTGGGTCCTCTGGCTTAGTGGAGGCCAGCCAGCTGGTCGATGGCATACCCGTAACCGTTGATCCCGGCACCAATGATGATTGCTGCGGCGACGGGGGAGATGAACGAATGATGCCGGAAGGCCTCGCGGGCGTGGACATTGGACAGGTGGACCTCGATGACGGGAAGCCCCACGGCGGAGATGGCGTCGGCGATGGCCACCGAGGTATGGGTGTAGGCCCCGGCGTTCAGGACGATGCCCGACGACGTACCGCGGGCTGCCTGGATCGCGTCCACGAGGGCGCCTTCATGGTTGGACTGCAAAAAATCGGCTTCCCAACCACGTGCCGTGGCCCGGTCACGGCATAACGCCTCGACGTCGGCAAGGGTTGCTGTCCCGTAGATCCCCGGTTCGCGGGTACCGAGCAGATTCAGATTCGGTCCGTTCAGGACCAGGACGCGGCGGGGCTCCGAAGCGGTGTCAGTCATGCCCTCATTAAACCCCCACGCCCCGCCGATACGTGATGTATGACGGGGCGTGGCACGAACGGCATCCACCGTGTGGTGGTTCGTTCCCGGTAGGTCGGCCGGATCAGTGGCGCACCGAATCGGCGATCTGCGCCATGACCGACGCGTCGGCCAGGGTGCTGGAATCGCCGACCTCGCGGCCCTCTGCGACGTCCTTGAGCAGGCGGCGCATGATCTTGCCCGAACGGGTCTTGGGCAGCTCGGGGACCACGAAAATATCGCGGGGTTTGGCGATGGGGCCGATCTGCTTGCCCACGTGGCTGCGCAGCAGCTGCACCACGTCCTCCCCGTTCTTCGGTTCGCGCTGGAGGATCACGAAGGCGTACACGGCCTCCCCGGTGGTTTCGTCCTTCGCACCCACGACGGCAGCCTCGGCCACGAGTTCGCTGGCCACCAGCGAGGATTCGATTTCGGTGGTGGAGAGCCGGTGGCCCGAAACGTTCATGACGTCGTCGACGCGGCCCAGCAGCCAGAGGTCGCCGTCCTCATCGCGTTTGGCCCCGTCGCCCGCAAAATACATCTTGTCGAAGCGTGACCAGTAGGTGTCCTTATAACGCTGCATATCGCCCCAGATCCCGCGCAGCATGGCAGGCCACGGATCGCGGATGACCAGGTAGCCGCCCTCACCGTTGGCCACCGCCTCGCCATTCTCGTCCACGACGTCGATGTTGATGCCCGGGACCGGGACCTGCGCCGAACCCGGTTTGGCCGCGGTGACCCCCGGAAGCGGGGCAATCATATGGGCGCCGGTTTCCGTCTGCCACCACGTATCGACGATCGGCGTCGGATGCTCCTTGCGCTCCCCGTTGGCCCCGGCATTGGAACCGATGACGTCCCGGTACCACATCCAGGCTTCGGGGTTGATCGGTTCGCCCACCGAACCCAACACGCGCAGCGAGGACAGGTCGTAGCCATCAGGGATCTCGCGGCCCCACTTCATCATGGTGCGGATGGCTGTAGGGGCGGTGTACAGGATGGAGACCCCGTACTTCTGGACGATCTCCCACCACCGGCCCTGGTGCGGGCTGTCGGGGGTGCCTTCGTAGATGATCTGGGTGGCGCCATTGAGCAGTGGGCCGTAGGTGACGTAGCTGTGCCCGGTCACCCAACCGATATCGGCGGTGCACCAGAAAACGTCGGATTCGGGGTGTAGGTCGAAGGTATCGCGGTGCGTGACCGCGTTCTGCACCAGGTAGCCGCCGGTGGTGTGGATGATGCCCTTGGGCTTACCGGTGGTGCCCGAGGTGTAGAGCACGAAGAGCGGGTGCTCGGAGTCGTGGCCTGCGGCGACGTGCTCGGTGTCGGCGGTGGCAACAACGTCGTCCCACCACAGGTCCAGACCCTCGGTCCAGGCGACGTCTTCGCCGTTGCGCTTGACCACCAGCACGTTCTGCACCGAACCGGCACAACCAGCTACTGCTTCGTCGACGGCAGGCTTCAGCGCGCTGGGCTTGCCCCGACGCCAGGTCCCGTCGGCGGTGACGACCAGCTTCGCTTCGGCGTCGTCGATGCGGCTGCGCAGGGCGTCGGCGGAGTAGCCACCGAAGACCACCGAATGGATCGCACCGATCCGGGCGCAGGCCAGCATGGTGATGACGGCCTCGGGGATCATCGGGAGGTAGACGGCAACCCGGTCGCCCTTGCCGACACCCAAGGAACCAAAGGCGTTGGCGGCACGTTTCACTTCCTCGGTGAGTTCGGCGTAGGTGTAGCTGCGGGTATCGCCGGGCTCACCTTCGAAATAGATGGCGACCCGGTCGCCGTTTCCGGCCTCGACGTGCCGGTCCAGGGCGTTATAGGCGGCATTGACCTTGCCTCCGACGAACCACTTCGCCACCGGGGCCTCGGACCAGTCGAGGGTTTCGGTGAAGTCCGTCTCCCAGGTCAACGCCTCCCGGGCGCGATCGGCCCAATATCCCAGCCGGTCGTCGGCTGCCCGCTGGTACAACTCCTCGCGGGCCACGGCCTGGGCCGCGAATTCGGCGCTCGGCGCGAAGCTGCGGTCCTCATGGGAGAGGTTATCGAGGGTGGAGTGCTTGTCCGACACGGTGCGGATCCTTTCGGCGCGGAATTAAGTGCTGTGAGTCAGGTTACAACCGATCGTCTCTGGTGGTGGCCTCGATCACGCAGTGAGACGCTCACCGTGCGGATTCTGCGGTGAACGGTACCCTCGGGGCCCCCTGGAGAGTGAAATGGCCTCGGAATCCGTGCGGCATTGGTCGTACCGCGCCGATAGGCTGGGGACCGAAGCCGATTGCAGACCGTCACGAAGTGGGCGGCGAAAGGAGTCATGATGGCTAGTTCCTCCGCCGATTCGTCGGGGACCGCCCCGGCACTGGCCGGCCCCTTCACCCTGCGCGAAGTCGCGGTGATGGCTGGCGCCCTGCTGCTGCTCGTTGGATCCGTGTTGCCGTTCCAGGTCGCCGGAGGCTCCTATGCCAACGTGTGGAACCACCAGACGAGCGCCTTCAACCAATTCATCTCGCTGGCCCTGCCGCTGATCATTGGCGGGGCCTTCGCCTGGCGCCGACTCGCCGGCAGGACCCGGGTGACCGCCGGTTCCCTCACCTTGGACCAGCTCGGTTCGGTGGTCTCCCTGTTGGGCATCCTGTACTTCTTCATCTACTCGGTGATGTCGATGAACCCCGCCTTCCTGTTGGGACTGGTCGGCGCCCTGGTGATGACCGCAGGCACTACGGCGGCCCCTTATATCCCGGGGTTCGTGCTGGATTTCGCGCCCGGCGAGGCGGCCCTGCTGACCCGGCCGATCCGCCCCAGCGCACCGCGTGCCCAGGCCCGGCCCGCTGCCTCGAACACCTCTGCCGTCCCACCGGAACCGGCCACCGGAGCCGCAGCCGCCACCGGGACGACCGTCCCCGCCGGAGCCCAAACGCCCGGCCAGACTCCCGAAGAGAAACACCAGGCCGCGGTGGCGACCGGGCTGGCCGCCGGCCACAGCACGACGCCCGAACCCGTTCCGGGAGCCTGGCCGGTGTCCGCTGACGCCGATGAAGCGGCAGAACCTGGCGAGATCGCCGACACCACGAACGGCCCGACCGGTCAACCAGCGGAACCGGAGGCCACCACACCTGAGCCGGCGGGGCCCCCCACCGATGCGGGAACCCTGCCGGTCGTTGCCGATTCCCCGTCCCCGAGCGCCGGCCCAGAACTTCTCGGTACACCGGCAGCCCAGGAGCCAGCGGCCGAAACACCGGCAGCGAAGCCAGACACCGCCGAGGACGTCCCGGGGCCCGAAGCATCACCAGCTTCCGCAGCTCAGGCACCGGCACCGGCACCGGCACCGGCACCGGCACCGGAAACGACGGTGCATTCGGTGGCCGCCAGCAGCGATACAGCTTCCCAACAGGAAGCCGAACAGTCCTTCACCGCCACCAGTGGTGGGAACGCCTCGACGTCAACGGCCTTCTGGTTCGCGGTGCCCGATAGCCGCACAGCGGTTAACGAGGCCACGGGCCGCAACTCCTTCGTCCTGGAGCCCGGGGAGTGGATCTTGGCCTTGGAGGATCGCGGATACGAGTTCCTCGTCCAGACCTCCGACGGCGCGGTGGGGGTACTGCGCGATCTGAGCCGGATCGAACGCGCCTGACGATGCCGGTGGAACAACCCCGCAAGGCGACGCCGCGTGATCGTGAAACAACGATTGGCCTCAAACGCCGGGCCCGGAAGATCAATAGGGTTCTGGCCGAAACCTACCCCTATGCGGTCCCCGAACTGGACTTCGAGAACGCTTTCGAACTCATCATCGCCACCGTCCTGTCGGCCCAAACCACCGATGTGCGGGTGAACGCCGCGACCCCGGCACTCTTCGCCGCCTACCCGGATCCGATCGCCCTTTCGGAAGCGGAACTGGAGGACGTCCAGGAGTTGGTCCGTACCACCGGCTTCTACCGGACCAAGGCCAGCAATATCATCGCCCTCGCGCGTGCTGTGGTCGACGAGTACGACGGCGTGGTCCCCTCTCGGGTCGAGGACCTGGTCACCCTGCCCGGAGTCGGGCGCAAGACGGCCAACGTGGTGCTCGGCAATGCGTTCGGCATCCCGGGGATCACCGTGGATACCCATTTCCTGCGGTTGGCCCGCCGGCTGGGGTGGACGCTGGAAACCGACCCGGTCAAGGTGGAGCACGCCGTCGGTGAACTCTTCGAAAAACGTGATTGGACGATGCTCTCGCATCGGATCGTCTTCCATGGTCGGCGGATCTGCCACGCCAGGAAACCGGCCTGCGGGGTCTGTCCGATCGCCACGTTGTGCCCGTCCTACGGGGAAGGGGAGGTTGACCCGGAAAAGGCGGCGAAACTGCTGAAGTACGAGCTCGCCCCGGGCCGCGAAGACCTGCTGGAGCTGATGCGTTCCGGAAAATCGCGGCGAGAACTGCGGGCGCTGGGCTTCGGGTTGGGAACATGAGTGGACCGGAGCTCGAAGGCGACGTGGCCGCCTGGCGCCCCATGACCTCGGGCCCGGCCCGCGAGGACCTCCTGGCCATGATCGAACGTCACCGACCGCTGGTCGAGGCCGGTGACCTGGGGGCCAGCAAAATGCCCTCATCCTGGATGTTTGAGGGGCTGGACCATTCGCTGGCCCGCCGTGCCGCGGTGCTCATCCTGTTCGGGCGTCTGGACGATATCGATGCGATGGCAGCACCGCTCACAGCTCCGGCGGATCTTGATGTGCTGTTCGTTGAGCGGGCAGCAAACCTGCGCGATCATCCCGGGCAGGTGGCTTTCCCCGGTGGGGCCATCGATGACACCGACTCTTCCAGCCGGGCGGCGGCCCTCCGTGAAGCCCAAGAAGAGACCGGACTGGACCCCGCCGGCGTGGAGATTCTCGGCCAATTGCCGCAGGCCGAACTTCCGGTCACCAACTTCGTCGTGACCCCCGTGCTGGGTTGGTGGAAGCTGCCCTGCGAGGTCTTCGCCGTCGATCAACGGGAATCGGCCTCCGTATTCCGTGCCCCGGTGGCTGACCTGGTGGACCCGCGGAACCGGCTGAGTGTTGAAGTCAGCCGGGGAGGCCAGAAACACAGGTCTCCGGCATTCGATCTCCACGGCAGGTTGATTTGGGGGTTCACGGGGATCGTCTTATCGAGGCTGCTCGACGATCTGGGCTGGGCCCTTCCTTGGGACCCCTCGAGGATCAGGCCCCACCCGTTCTCCTGAACCTGACGACTATGTGGCGTCGGCGTAGGATTCCACGACGGTGACCCCGACGGGGAACTGCACCGGGACGCTGCCGAAGAGCAGTGTTGCCGCCCGCTCCGCGGCTTCCTGGACCATCGCTGACACCCGTTCGGCGGCCTCCCGGGGAACATGGAGCATCACCTCGTCGTGGAGGAAGAAGACCAGTTCGCCGTCGTCACGGCCGGCGGACCGGGCGGCCCGCAGTTGCAGCCTGATCTCTGCCAGCCAACACAGCGCCCACTCCGCAGCGGTTCCCTGGACCACGAAGTTCCGGGTGAACCGTCCCCGGGTACGGGCGGCAGCATCGGCCCGACGCTGCTCTTCCGCCGAGGCGGCTCGTTGACCGTCCACCCAGTCCTGTGTTGCCGCGGGGGAGCCACGCCCCAAGAAGGTCTGCACCGCCCCTCCGGCTTCCCCGGTCCGGGCGGCCCGTTCCAGCACCGCGATCGCCTGCGGGAACGTCCGGGTCAGCTGGGGCATGAGTCTCCCGGCTTCACCGGTGGTGGAACCGTACATGGCCCCGAGCATCGCGATCTTGGCGTGGGCGCGGTCTCCGCCGAAACCTTTGTCGGCGATGCCCCGGTAGAGGTCCTGCCCCCGGGCGGCCTCGGCCAGAGGGGTGTCGCGGCCCAGCACGGCCAAAATACGAGGTTCAAGCTGGGCGGCATCGGCGACGACCAGCAGGTGCCCGGCGTCGGCCCGTGCGGCGTCGCGGATGGTATGCGGGATCTGCAATGCCCCACCGCCGCGGGAGGCCCACCTGCCGGTAACCACCCCACCGACCACATATTCGGGTCTGAACCGCCCGTCATGGATCCATTCGTCCAGCCAGACCCATCCGTTGGCAGAGTGTAGGCGGGAGAGCTTCTTATAGCGTTGCAGGACGTCCAAGGCCGGGTGCGAAAATTCGCGTAACTCCCACTGCCCGGTGCTTTTGGCGTCGATGCCCACGCGGTGCAGGGCCTTGAGGAGCTCCTGCGGGGAATCCGGGTTCAGTTGCGGGGCGCCCAAGGCGGTACGTAGCTCGGAGGCGACCTCTTCCATCCGGGCCGGGCGGACTCCCGAGGCCGGGCGTGGACCCAGCTGGTCCACCAGCAACTGTTCGTGAACGCCGCGGTTCCACGGGATGCCCTGATGCTGCATTTCGGCGGCGACCAGGGCGCCCGCGGATTCCGCGGCCAACAGCAATTGCAGCCGACGCCCCGCGGGCCCTGCGGGGATGGTGCGCTGCTGTTCACGAAACTCCGTGATGACGGCCTCAAGAGACGTCTGATCGTCTTTGGGCTCAGCAAAGAGCGCCCCCTGGTTTTCTGGTACCCGGGCCGGGGGCAGGGACCAAGCCGGCTCGCCGCCGTCGTCCCGGCCGGCCCCCGCCACCCGCAGCGACGCAAGATAGTCGGTGTTGGTGGCGGCTGGGGCATGGCGCAGGATGGTCCGGTTCAGGCTGAGATCGCTGACCCGTTCCACGGTGCAACCGGCGGCCAGCAGACCCGGATACCAGTCGCCGGTCCGCCCCCAAACCCAGCGCAGCCGGCGTGGCGCCATATCCCGGACCAGCCCCGCCAACTGGTCGTGGAACAGGACGACGGGAGGGGCCTCGGCGATCCCTGAGTCATCCAATAACTGCACGACGGCGGTGGCAGCCCCCTGATCGGGAGCCGCCTGGACGGTGGAATGAGTGGCAAGAATTGCGTAACCGGGCACCTTCCTATTCTGACAGGGACTTCCGACCCGACGCGCCCTGCACAACTGGTCCCGGGAAGGGGCCGCCGCCGGTGAGTCCACAACGCCCCGGACACGGGCCCGACCAGAACGGGTGCTGGGGCACGGTAGGCCCATGGATCAGTCGCCAGCATTCACCCCCTCGGCACCACCATCAGGCACAACTGCCGAGCAGAGGGGTGACCCCTTCAACCCCCCGGAGGCGACCGGATGGGAACAGACGGAAAACGGCGGACCGGCAGGCACCGGTTGCCTCCTGGTCACCCGTGATGAACGACTGGCCGATCACGTCGCCCTCATTGCTGCCGCCTGCGGTGTTGTGCTGCAGCTCCAACGGACGCTTCCCGATACCGTTCCAGAGGGCTGTTCCATGATTTTGCTGGGCCACGACGCCGCGTTGGAGTCCGTCGCCGGCAGGTTAGGGGCTCCGGTGGTGCTGGTCGGGTTCGGCCCCGACGGTGAGGACCTTTGGCGGGCGGCGGCCAGGGATCCCGGATCGCGGGTGGCGGTGCTGCCCGAAGCAGCTGCCTGGCTGGGGGAATACCTCGGGGAACGGGCCCTGCATTCCGGGCGGGGACGGGTGACGGTCTTTTCCGGGGCGACCGGCGGTGCCGGAACCACCACCTTGGCGGTGCTCTCGGCGGTGGGGGCCGGCCGCCGGGGTGTCCGGAGCCTGCTGGTCGATGCGGACCCGCAGAGCCGGGGGCTGTGGCCGCTCTTGGGACGGCCGACGGTTTCCGGGGTGGGATGGGAGGACTTCATGCGCTCCCGGGGGCGCATCGCTCCCGGGCATCTTGCCGACGTCTTGCCGGCAGCCGACGGCACAGCGGTGCTGACCTGGTCCGGCAGCACCCCCGAAACACTCCCGCCCGCGATGGTGAATGAGGTCATCGCCGCTTCACGCAGGACCTTCGACACGGTGGTTGTCGATGCCGGTAGAGCCGTCGGGGTGGACCAGACACTGGCCTCCCTGGCGGACTCGGTGATTATCGTGGCGCCGGGAACCATGACTGGTGTCGGTCCTGCCCGTCCCGGTGGTGGGCAGGCCCACCGGGGCCCCCGGCGCCTGGTAGTCACGGGACGGTTGCCCACCGGCATCGATCCCAGCCGGTTGGCCTCCGCTGTGGACCTGGAACTGCTGGGGTATGTTCCTGCCACTGCTGCCTTCGCTACAGCGGCCGGGGAAGGACGACTGGGTGGGGTGTTCACCCGCCGTCGTCTGCGCCGCAGGCTCAGAACAATTGTGGGGTGGACGTTGCCGCCCGATGACGACCCGGCCAGCCTGGGGCAGGGGACCTCATGAGCAGCAATGGGCCATCAAACGCTCGTACTGAGGAACAGCCCAGCGGGCGCCGCCGCTGGGATCCACAGGAATCCGCACACCCCGCTGGGCCAGGCCTCGACGAACGCCTGTTGGAGGAGGTGCGGCAACGGGCGTTGAGCGGGGCGGGACCGCTGACCGGGGCAGATTTGGCCGGTGCCGTGCGGTCCTCCGGGCTGGTGGTCGGCAGCGGTAGCGCAGCCCAGGTCATTCGTCTGCTCCAGGAGGACCTGCAGGGCCTGGGCCCGCTACAAGCCATCGCGGATGAACCGGGAACCACCGACGTTCTCGTTGACGCAGCCGGACTGGTCTGGCGGGACAGCGACGTGGGACTGCGCCGCACCACATTGCAGTTCACCGAACCCGAACGGATCAGGGCACTGGCCGTGAGATTGGCGGCCTCTGGCGGACGCAGGCTCGATGGGGCCCAACCCTTCGCCGATGTCGTCGTGGGACGCTACCGCATCCATGCCGTCCTCCCGCCCATCTCTGCCGGTGGACCGTTGATCTCGGTGCGGGTCAGAGCCGGTAAATCCGTGGGGCTGGAAGCCATCCTGCCCGGCGGCATCTCCAACCCCTGGCACCCGGTTCTCACGGCAGTGATCGGTGCGCGGCTGAACTTCCTGGTCAGCGGGGGAACCGGTAGCGGAAAAACCACACTGCTCGGAGCGATGCTGGGCGAATGTGAGCCCACCGAAAGAATCCTGATCGTCGAGGACGCGAGAGAACTTGAACCGGACCATCCCCATGTGGTCAGCCTGCAATGCCGGACCGGAAACATCGAGGGGGCCGGCGCGGTGGGAATGACGGAACTGGTCCGGCAAGCCCTGCGCATGCGCCCCGACCGGTTGGTCGTCGGGGAATGCCGCGGCGCCGAGGTCAGCGACTTTCTCACCGCCATGAACACCGGACACGACGGAGCCGGCGGCACGGTGCACGCCAGTTCCGCCGCCGCGGTCCCCGCCCGGCTGGCGGCCTTGGCTGCCCTGTCGGGAATGACCGGCGACGCGCTCACCGTCCAGACGGCCAGCGCCCTGGACCTGATCATTCACATGAGCCGAACGGCAGGACAGCGCAGCCCGCTCGAACTGGGGCGTTTGGTACGGGATGGGCGTGGGTTTCTCACGGTCTCCCCGGTCT
This sequence comes from Glutamicibacter sp. BW78, assembly GCF_002332245.1. Lineage (NCBI taxonomy): Bacteria > Bacillati > Actinomycetota > Actinomycetes > Micrococcales > Micrococcaceae > Glutamicibacter > Glutamicibacter sp. BW78. Next base: position 364,055 of record NZ_NRGU01000030.1, on the reverse strand, counting down.
TGCAAATGGGTACGGACCAAACACTGCGGCCGGGGCCTTCGGCCGAATGGTTGGCCGGGCTGCTCGCCGAAAGGTCCCTTCCATGTCCCTGGTGATCATCACGGGCACCGTCCTGGCCGGGCTGACCTGTTGGTTTCTGCCGGCCTTCACCAAGCTTCCCCGAGTCCAGGGGCCTACTGCGAACCCAATAGGGGCAGGTTCCGGCTTTCCGGGGGACGCCGCGCCCGAAGCCGCCCGTCGCCGCGGCGCAGGCCAGCGATGGTTCCGTCCCCGTGGCCCGGCTGCCGGGATGGGCGTGGACGACCACGTCGAATTGATGCGCCAACTGGCTGCCTTGCTGCGTTCGGGCCGGCATCCCGGTGAAGTCTGGATGCTCTTGGAAACCACCTGGGGTATGAGAATTCCGCAGGCCGAAGGTCAACGGAAAACCGCACGGGGTCCACGGCGTGGCTGGCGGAATCAACGGGCCGCCACCACTACTGCCGCCCGGGATATTGTGGCGGCTTGTCGTGCTGCTCGGATCTCCCACGAAACCGGTTCGGGCCCATCGTCAGGTATCGAACGCCATCAGCGCGAACAACCAGAATTTAGCCACGCCTGGCAGCGACTTCTGTGGTGCATCCGTCTCTCGGAGTCCACCGGTGCTCCCTTAGGAGAGCTACTCCAACGACTCGCCGACCAGCTCGAAGCCGAACAAGATCGACGTCGCGCCCTCGAAGCCGCCTTGGCCGGACCCCGGATGACACAGAAGTTACTGGCCTGGCTACCGGCCCTGGGATTGGGGTTGGCCCAGCTCATGGGTGCCGACCCGCTCGGGGTGCTCACCGGAACCGCTCTGGGAAGGATGTGTCTGATGGCCGGTGGCGCACTGTGGGGGGCCAACGCGCTGTGGAGCCGACATCTTCTGGCTGCGGCTCGACCGCCGACGACTCGGCGGCGTCTCCGGGGGAGTGGGCGGCGTCGATGACGGTCCTGGTCGCCGCGCTCCTCGCCGGGGTGACGGCATTTTGTTCCCTGGCCGTCCATCACCGCCCCTCTTCGCGGCGAGACACCGGTGCGGGGACAGGATCAGGCCCCCTTCGGCCGGCCACCGAACCAGCTCACCAGCGGCCGACGACGGCCGATGTTCCGCTTTTACTGGAACTGGCTGCCACTTTGCTTGACTCGGGGCTCCCTGTTGATGGTGTCCTGGCCACTCTGGGACGCGAGGTGGCCCCCTGCCGGGGATTGCAGCCGGTGGTCCGGTGCCTGGATTTGGGTGTCAGCTGGCAGCGGGCCTGGCAGACTGCCCCCGTCGAATTGCGAGGCATCGGTGAGGCACTGGCCTTTGCCCACCTCACCGGGGCCGCCACGGCGGGCCTACTCCGCTCTGCAGCGGACCAGGCACTCAGGGCTGAGGCCAGAAGAACCGAGAAGGAGGCCGCGGAACTGGGTGTGAAGATGGTTATTCCGCTGGGCGTCTGCGCTCTGCCGGCTTTTATTTGCCTGGGCATTGTCCCCATGGTGATGGCACTGCTGCCCGCGCTCGGCTAACCGTGCCTGCGGCACTGCGGGCTCCTGCCGGCCCACGAACCCCTCACAGGATGGGGTGGTGGCTGCGTTGTCCAGAGGGTGTTCTCCCGACCCCGTTCCGGCCTCGCCGGCACCGACAGTGGAGACAGGTCCCATGGTGGGGCCCGCAGCCAGAGAGACAGGAGAACATCATGAACGAGCAGGACGAACAGGTCGACCCCGGTGGGCAGGACCGTGCGATCGGCCAGGACAGCGCCTCTGCGCTGCCTTCAGCAGCAGGAGGAGGCGAGGAGGGGATCGCTACCGCCGAATTTGCCATCGTGGCTCTGGCCGCCGTGGGGTTTGCCGGGCTGCTAGTGAGCATTCTGAGCAGCGGAGGCGTCCGTGAGCTGCTGATGGGGCTGGTCCGTCAGGCCCTGTCCTTCTAAGGGACCGGTCATGTCACTACACCATCAGCGGGGCAGCAGCACGGCGGAATTCGCCGTGTTGCTGCCGGTCGTGGCCGCCTTCCTCGCCTTGGTTTTGGGTGCCGGCGTATGCGGTAGCACCCAAATCAGGTTGGAGCAGGCAGCCCGGGCAGCAGCCCGGGAACTGGCCCGCGGAGAACCTGCAGCCCATGCCGTGGAAACCGGGCACCGCCTGGCGGGGGAGAGTACCGCCGTCCGGGTCGGACCCGCTGGCCGGTATCGCAGTGTTGAAGTTACTCGAACGATCACCCTGCCCTGGTTCTCTGATCGCGAGCTCCTAGTGCTCAGCGCACAAGCCCAAGCGCGAACCGAAGAAGGCCCGCAACGTCCCGGTGGGCGCCAATGGTCCCTGACAGGAGCGCCGTGAAGACGTCCGAGCTGCGTGGTTCGGGAGCCGAACACGGTTCCGGCACACTGCTGGTCGTGGGTCTCGTCGCCGGCCTGGCCTTCTGTCTCGTCGTGGTCCTCTCGGTGTCTGCGGTGGCCACGGCTGCCAGTCGGGCGGCAGGCTCTGCCGATCTGGCCGCGTTGGCTGCCGCCGACGCGGCTCGTGGGCTGACCACCGGTGAGCCGTGCGCCGTCGCAGCTCGGACGGCAGCACGTAACGGGGCTCAGGTGGACCAATGCCTCAGGTCGGGCAGTGGTGGTGTGCTCGTCGATATTTGGACCAGTGTCCCGCTCGGGCCGGGCCTGTCGTGGCTGGCCCCGTTGGGGGTGGAAGCCAGCGGTCGTTCCCGGGCCGGACCGCCGACGAGCCCCTGGGCGCCTCCGGCCTGATCCGCCGCTTATGAGGAGTGGCGCAGCAACAGGTCTAGCAAGGCGACGGCTCCTGCCTTGTCCAAAGGATTATTGCGGTTGCCGCATTTGGGGGACTGGACGCAAGAGGGGCATCCCGCATCGCACTCACAGGCGGTGATGGTTTCGCGTGTGGCGCGCAGCCAGGTGGTCACCTGGTCGTACGCCCGCTCGACGAAACCCGCTCCGCCGGGATGCCCGTCGTAGACGAAGATGGTGGGCATCCCGGTATCCATATGCAAAGCCGTGGAGACCCCACCGATATCCCATCGGTCGCTGGTGGCCACCAGGGGGAGCATGCCGATGCCTGCGTGTTCTGCAGCATGCAAGGCTCCGGGGGCCGCGTCGGGCAAGATTCCGGCGGCCGCCATCTCACGTTCAGGCACCGTGAACCAGATGGCTTTGGTGAACAAGTCCCGAGCATCGAGTTCCAGAGGCTCTTCGCCGAGGATCTCGTTGGAGACCAACGCCTTGCGTTGGAAGGAAACCACCTGTGTGGTCACCTTTACCTCGCCGAAGTGCACCTGGACCGGGCCCCAATCCAGGGTGCGGAGAACTTCGAGAACACCAATGGTCGTGATGTCTCTGGCTTGGGTGTAGAAATCAGGGGTAGCTCGCTGCACCAGCACGCAATGGTCCTGCTCATTGAGTTCCTCCACCACATACGTGGTTCCTTGGTGCACATAGACCGCTCCGGTATGCGCCTGGTACTGCGTCTGGGGAGAGCCCATGGTTCCCAGGAGGGCCCCGGTGTCGGCGTCAATGATGTTCATCGGGCCGCCGCCGTCCGCCCTGAGGTTGACCATCGACGCAGCATTTTCAGGGTGGGTCCAGAACCAGCCCGAAGGGCGCCGACGCAGGTAGCCCCGCTCGACGAGTGAATCCAAGAGCCCGGCTGCGGTGGGGCCAAAGAGGTCGACGTCCTCGGCCCGCAAGGGCTGTTCAGCGGCTGCGGCACACAGGTGGGGCCCCAGGACGTAGGGGTTGGAAGGATCGAAGACGGTCGCCTCTACCGAGGTTTCAAAAATGGCTTCGGGGTGGTGGACCAGATAGGTATCCAAGGGATCGTCGCTGGCGACGAACGTGGCCAGTGCGTCCTGCCCAGCTCGCCCTGCGCGGCCGATCTGCTGGAAGAACGAGGCACGGGTTCCCGGCCAACCCGCCACCAGCACCGCGTCCAAACCGGCCACGTCGATGCCCAGTTCCAGGGCCGAAGTCGAGGCAATTCCCAGCAGTTCGCCGGTACGCAGTTGGATTTCCAGGTCCCGACGTTCCTCCGGCAGGTAGCCGGAACGGTAGGCGGCAATACGTCCGGGCAGCGAGGGGTGGACCTCGTCGACCAGCCGCCGGGCGATGCTGGAAATGGTTTCGGCACCCCGCCGCGATTTGATGAACGCGATAGTGCGGACCTGGCCACTGACCAGATGGGCCAAGAGATCAGCAGTTTCGGCGATGACGGTGCGGCGGACCGGGGCACCGTTCTCGCCCCGCCCCTCCAAGAGAGGGGGCTCCCAGAGTGCCACCACGGTTTGACCGTGGGGCGAGAAATCAACAGTCACCTCACGTGCCTCGGCGCCGATGAGCCGACCGAAGGATTCGGCCGGGTCGGCGCTGGTCGCCGATGCGCCGATGAACACGGGATCTGACCCGTAGTGGGCGCAGATTCGACGCAGGCGCCGCAGCAGGTTGGCCACATGGGAACCGAAGACTCCCCGATAACTGTGGGCTTCGTCGATGATCACATAGCTCAGCCGACGGAAGAACCTGGCCCATCCAGGGTGGTTGGGCAGAATGCCGAAATGAAGCATGTCTGGATTGGTCAACACGAGGTTGGCATGATCGCGTACCCAGCGGCGTTCTCCGGGCTCGGTATCCCCGTCGTAGCTGGCGACCTTCAGCGTGGGTAACCCCAACCCGATCAGCGCCGAGCGTTGGTCGGCGGCCAACGCCTTGGTGGGGGAGAGGTAGAGAACTACAGCACCGGTGGCCTGCAGGCTGACCGTCTGGTCCAGCTCGGCCCGGTGGACCGCGTCCAAGGCCGGCAGTTGGTAGGCCAGGGATTTGCCCGAGGCAGTGCCCGTGGCAACGATGGTGTGCTGGCCCTCGTGGGCGCTGTGCGCAGCCTGCACCTGATGCAACCAAGGAGTCTGGACTCCGGATCGTTCGAAGGCCTCCACGACCTCTGGGTGCGCCCATTCGGGCCACGGGCCATGGACTGCTTCTCGGGCAGGAATGACGTGTAAATGCGTCAATGCGTCCGGGGAAGCACCATGGCCCAGTTGCTCAATGAGTGCGTTGGGTTCTCTCACCGCATCATTGTGGCATCGTTGGCCGACAGAATGGTGGCCGGGGGCGATTAGTCCTTCTGGCCCTCAAGGGTGACGATGCTGCCGATGGGGGTCCAACCCAGATAGTGATACAACGCCTGCCCATCGGTGGAAGCGACCAAGAGGCCCTCTTCGACATCGTGTTCCAGAGCCAGTGAAACCAGGGCCCGCATCACCAGGCTGCCCAGTCCGCGGCGACGGAAATCATTGGCGGTGATGATCCGGTCGAAGACGGCGTACTCGTCGACGACGGCGACGTGCCCGCTGGCGGCAACGACCTCTGGATCATCTTCGAGGTGAATGGAGACGTAGGCATGTTTGCCATCACGTTCCGTCTCGATGGTGAAGCCCTCGGCAGGTCGAGGTGATTCCACGTCCTGGCCGGACATATCGGCGACCATCAAGGCCTCGTCCGAAGTGACCACACCCAAGCCGGCCGTCAGGGCAGCCTCGGTGGTACTGAGGGAATCGTTGGTGACGATCGTCAGCCGACGGGCAGGGTGCTTATGCAACGTCTCACTGACGGCCACGAGCTCCTCGGAGCTGGGCTCGTGGATGATGTATTCCCAGTCCCCGCTCGTGTCGTGGCGCAGGGCGGCATGGACCCGGCCTTCGGTGCGGCTTTCATAACCGCGGGCACCGACCCAGCCGGTGACCCAGACGCCAATCAAATTGTCAGTTGCAGTCGATCCCATGCTTCTGACAATACCCGGTGGTGCGATCCTCTGCAGAGTCGGGAGGGCAACTTCGGCACTTTGGTAGCGAATTGTTAACGACGGCGACCGTTCAGTGGGGCCCTCATCCCCGGTGCCGAAGGTGCGGTCCCGGTGCAGGCGCTGAGTCGGGGGTGCTCGCCTTATCCTTAAGGGATGGCCCAGCACCGCATCGCCCTCTTTTACGCCTTTAAACCGTTGCCCGATCCCGAGGCCATGCGCCTCTGGCAGCGGTCACTCCTCGAGCAATGGGGGCTGCGCGGACGCATCCTCATTTCGCGGGACGGAATCAATGGAACCGTGGGCGGGGAAATCCGTGCGGTGAAGCAATATCTGAAATCCACACGCGAATACCCTGCTTTTCATGGCCTGGATGTGAAGTGGAGCGACGGGAGCGCAGAGGATTTCCCGCGAATCTCGGTCAAGGTCCGTGAGGAGATCGTCTCGTTCGGGGCGCCGGGCGAATTGACGGTCACCGATGACGGAGTCCAAGGCGGCGGTCGGCATCTGAGTCCCCAACAGGTCCATGAACTCGTTGACTCCCGTCGCGAAGCGGGAGAAGAGGTGGTCTTCTTCGACGGACGCAACGCCTTCGAAGCGCAGATCGGCAAATTCCGTGATGCCGTCGTTCCTGACGTGCAGACCACCCGCGACTTCGTCAAGGAACTCGACTCGGGAAAATATGATGACCTGAAAGATAAACCAGTGGTCACGTATTGCACCGGCGGCATCCGCTGTGAGGTGCTCTCGGCACTGATGCTCAACCGCGGTTTCCATGAGGTCTACCAACTCGAAGGCGGTATTGCACGCTACGGCGAACAGTATGGGGACCGCGGCATGTGGGAGGGATCGCTCTATGTTTTCGACCGTCGGATGCACCTGGAATTCACGCCAGAGGCGGTGACGGTCGGGCGCTGCGTGGGCTGCCAGGGGCCGACAAATAAGTTCGAGAACTGCGCCACGGCCTCCTGCCGCAAATTGCGCTTATTCTGCGCTGATTGTGCCTCCGACGACCAGCTGCGGCTCTGCCCCGATTGCTACGCTTCCGGCCAGAGCCCGCTCGAGCCGTCCCCCACCACCTGATCTGCCTCTTCGACTGCGAAGACCTCGAAGCCGCGGGCCCGGTAATTGGCCAGGGCAGCAGGACCGTCAAGAGAGCACGTGTGGACCCACACACGGTGGACGGCAGCGAACCCCTCCCATCGGGTATGGAGGTCCCAGGCCCGTGCCGTCCCTTCGCTGAGCAGCAGACCGCCAAGGCCGCGTCCGAGCTGTTCGGGGAAAAGACCGAAATAGACGATTTCCACGACCCCGTCGGCTGAACCGCCGAGTTCGATGTAGCCGGCCGGAGCGCCGTCGACCGTCAACACCCAGGTCTCGCTGCCATCGCGTTGAACTTCGGCCGACCACTGCTCTCGGGTCAGGGGAAGCCGATCCGCCCAGTTCCAGGATCCGCCCACCGAACGGTAGAGGAACTTGCTGTAGTCGGCGGTGATCCCCGGGACCCGTTCGATCCGGGCCCCCTCGGGCAGGGGGCGGGCAGCAGGGTTCAAGGACCCGGCAGAGGTCATCTGCAGGGACGTCGTGGTGACCAAGGTCAAAACTGCTCCTCAAGTTCCGGTGCGGTCAGTGCATCGGAAGCCTATCCGCCGATAGGCTCAAGAGGTGAATATCTCGGACCCCCTCTCCGTCATGAACCATGCCCCGCTGAGTCACGAGCAGGATCTACTCGAAGCACTCGCCGCAGATCTGACCCGGGCCGGCTATGTTCAGGATGCCGTGGCCGTACTGCTCGGCGATGCCGCCCATGAGGCTCTGGGGCGGGACCAGATCGTACCGGCCAAACTGGTCGTTGAGAGGGTCCTGGAGGGCGGAACCACCGAAGCTTTGCCGGTGCTGGTGGGCTTGTGGCTTCTGGGGATGTCCTTCGGTGCGGAAGTTCTCGATGCTGCACTGCCACTGACCGGGGCCGCAGGTGCCAGCCGACTGCAGTTGATCGAAGCGGACGGAGAATATTTCCGTGCTGCTGCGGATCTGCGCCCCCACGCTAGCGATGTAGCTGCCGAAACGTGGATTGCCAGCGACCTCGGGGCCCACCAAAGGCCCGGGCCGTTGCGGCATGACCACGTGCTGGGCGTCGGCCGCGCCTCGGTGACACTGGCGCAGGCGGTCATTCGTCGCCCCGTGGAAAAAGCGTTGGATCTCGGCACGGGATCCGGTATCCAGCTCTTCTATCTGCTGACCCACTGCCAGCAAATCGTGGCCACCGATATCTCGGAACGGGCCCTGGCCTTCGCCAGGTTCAACCTCCTGCTCAACCACCAGACACTGGGGCTGGATCCACAACGGCTCGAGGATCGGGTCCAGCTTCGACACGGCTCACTGCTTGAACCCGTAGCGGGGGAAGAGTTCGATCTAGTCGTTTCCAACCCACCCTTCGTGATCACCCCGCGGCGGGAGACCGAGCGGGCCGAAGACCGATACACCTACCGTGACGGAGGCATGCCCGGAGACTCCCTCGTCGAGTCCCTCGTCCGCGGCCTGCCTGCCGTGCTCGCGCCAGGGGGCACGGCACAGCTGTTGGCGAACTGGGAAATCAGAGCCGCCGCAGAGCCTGCGTCGAACAACGAAAACCCTCCGGAAGGTGAAATTGCACCGGATGATAAAACACCTAGTGCCTGGGAGGTTCGGCCGCGTTCCTGGATTTCTTCCGGCACGGAGGCGTGGTTCATCCAGCGAGATGTCACCGCCCCCGAGGTTTATGCCGAAACCTGGTTGCGTGACGCCTCTCAGGGGCGTGATCAGGAAGCCTACGCCGAGGCCTATGGCGACTATTTGGAAGACTTCGCCGGCCGTGACGTGGACGGGATCGGCTTTGGCATGCTCTGGCTCCGCCGGCCGGTTCAACCGGGGCAACTGGGGTTCGGCCTCCGATTCGAGGAGATCGCTCATCCCCTGGAGCAGCCCATCGCTCCGTATCTGCAGGCGCAGATCGAGGCCACCGACTCCCTGATGGGACGTGACCGCGCGGAACTCGTTCTGGTGGTTGCCGATGATGTGACCGAAGAACGGCACCAGCGCCCCGGTGCGCAACATCCGGGGGTCATTCTGCTGCGGCAGGGGGCCGGGCTGCGCCGGACCACCCTGCTCAGTTCGGCGGAGGCCGGATTCGTTTCAGCCTGCGATGGCGAATTCAGCGCGGGTGTGCTGGCGCAGGCCGTTGCCTCCCTGGTGGAAGGGGACCCGCAGGAGATTGCCGATGACCTACTGGCCAGTGTTGATCGACTCGTTACCCAAGGGTTCGTCACCGAAATGCGAAACAAAGGCTAAACTTTTTTTGTATGACTCAGAACACATCCGGAGAAGAGCTGCCCACTGAGGCAAAGTTCCGGCGAGAGGCCCAAAAGCCGGTGGTCATCAGTGACCCGCAGGCCATCCGTGCGTTGGCACATGAAGCCCGGTTGGAGGTTCTCGAAGAGCTGTTCGCCTCGCAGTCCACCCGTACCGCGACCGAACTGGCTTCGCGCTGCAACCTGACGCCTAGCGCCATGAGTTATCATCTGCGGGCGTTGGAGAAATACGGCTATGTCGAACGTGCCGCCAGTGAAGGGGATGGGCGAGAGCGTCGTTGGAAGGCGGCCGGGGATCAGCTGGTGGTCGGTTCCCTGACCGAATCAACGGCAGCCAAGAACGCGTTCCTCAACGTCCAACTCAATGCCTTCCGCGAACGGCTCAGCGTGGAGATCAACCGCCGTGATGCAGAACGTAAGGCAGGAATCGAACCGTCTCCGGGCCGGCCACCGGTTCTGACCACCGGCATGGTGTTCCTGCGCAAGGAACTACAGGAGGAATTCGCTCAACGGGTCTACGGGCTGGTTGACGAATATGAGGCCATGGCAGAACCGGAAGAACGTGGTGTGGAAGGCGAACGGATCTACTACATGCTCTCCTTCCTGCCGGAAGTTGCCGCCACCGATTCCTGACCCGGCCAACGCGGCGTTGACCACAACCGGGGGTGTTGGCTTGCAGTTGGTGTGCCGGAAGCGGCTAACCTAGTGCAGAATGAGCAGGTGCGCCCCCAACGGCGTGCCATCAGCTGCAAATAGGAGTGTTGTGCCCCCCAAGGCCAAGGAAAAAACCGGCAAGAAACTCGTGATCGTCGAGTCACCGGCCAAGAGTAAGTCGATCGCCAAGTACCTGGGCGACGGCTTCATCGTCGATGCCTCGGTCGGTCATATCCGGGACCTTCCGCAGCCCTCGGAGCTGCCGGCGGAACTGAAGAAGTCCCCGGTCGGCAAGTTCGCCGTCGACCTGGAAAATGACTTCGAGCCCTATTACGTGGTCTATCCGGACAAGAAGAAGAAGGTTTCGGAGCTCAAAGCCGAGCTCAAGGATGCCGACGAACTCTATCTGGCTACCGATGCGGACCGCGAAGGCGAAGCCATCGCGTGGCACCTCCTGCAGGTCCTCAAGCCCAAGGTTCCGGTCTATCGTCTGGCCTTCACGGAAATTACCCAGGAAGGCATCGCCCGGGCCATGGAGAACATCCGTGAGCTCGATACCGATCTGGTCGATGCGCAGGAAACCCGTCGTGTTCTGGATCGGCTCTACGGATACGAGATTTCGCCCGTTTTGTGGCGCAAGGTCGCCCGGGGGCTCTCGGCAGGTCGCGTGCAGTCCGTGGCCACCCGCCTGGTCGTTGAACGTGAACGCGAACGGATGGCTTTCCGCTCGGCCTTCTACTGGGATCTGGCCGGCGAATTCGCCACCACCGCCGGGGAGTCATTCCGCGCCAAGCTCGTTGCCGTGGACGGTGGCCGTGTGGCCGCTGGCCGTGACTTCGATGACCGGGGCGCACTGAAGACCCCCAAATCCGGCACCGCAGTCGTCCACCTGGACGAAGCAGCCGCTACCTCGCTGGCCGCTGGCCTGCAGGATAGCGACTTCGCTGTCACCAATGTCGACACCAAGCCGTATACGCGCCGTCCCGCAGCACCTTTCACCACCTCGACCCTGCAGCAGGAAGCTTCACGCAAATTACGGTGGTCATCGAAGTCGACGATGCAGGTCGCCCAGCGTCTGTACGAAAACGGTTACATCACCTATATGCGTACCGACTCGGTGTTCCTCTCCAACGAGGCAGTCTCGGCCGCCCGGAAACAGGCCGCCGAACTGTATGGGCAGGAATCGGTACCGTCCAAGCCACGCATGTACAAGGCCAAATCCGATAGCGCCCAGGAGGCCCACGAGGCCATCCGGCCTTCTGGCGACGCCTTCCGCCGTCCTCGCGATGTGAAATCTCAGCTCGGGGCCGATGAGTTCCGCCTCTACGAACTGATCTGGAAGCGCACCGTTGCTTCACAGATGGCTGATGCCAAGGGCTCGACCGCTTCGGTCCGACTCGCCGGTGAATCCACCGACGGCCGGCGCGCCGAATTCTCAGCCTCCGGTACGGTCATCACCTTCCGCGGTTTCATGGCCGCTTATGAAGAGGGCAAGGACGTCTCAGCGGCCGAAGAAGCAGAAAAGGACGCCGAGCGCCGTCTGCCACAGCTGACCCAAGGCGACGCCCTCGTGGGCACAGACGTCACGGCTTCGGGCCACGAAACCTCCCCACCGCCGCGTTACACCGAGGCCTCGATTATCGCCGAACTCGAAGAACGAGAGATCGGTCGGCCCTCGACGTTCGCCCCCACGATTTCGACCATCATGGATCGTGGGTACGTCACCAAGCGCGGTGGCGCCCTGGTGCCGAGCTGGATCGCGTTCTCGGTGATCCGCCTGCTCGAGGAACACTTCGCCCAGTACGTCGACTACGGGTTCACTGCCCGTTTGGAAGATGATCTCGATGAGATCGCCGCAGGTCATCTGGCCCGCTCTGCCTGGCTGAAAGACTTCTATTTCGGCGACGGCGAGGAAAAGGGTTTGCAGGGAATCGTCGAGAATCTCGGTGATATCGACGCCCGCGCCATCAACTCGATCGACATCGCACCGGGCATCGTGTTGCGGGTGGGCAAATACGGCCCATACTTGGAACGTCCGGCGCCCGCAGGCTCCCCGGAGGGCACCGATCCCGAACGAGCGAACGTGCCCGAGGACCTGGCACCCGATGAACTCACCGCCGAAAAGGCCATCGACCTGATGGACAACGCCGGCCCCTCCGAACGCGTCCTGGGCACCGATCCGTCGACCGGACGCGAGATCGTGGCCAAAGACGGACGATACGGTCCCTTCGTGTCCGAGGTGATCGTTGAACCGACCGAGGAGGAACTGGCCGCCCGGCCGGTGGAATACTACAAGAACGGCAAACCCAAACCCCCGAAGAAGCCGGCGAAGATCAAGCCGCGCACCGGTTCGCTGTTCAAGTCCATGTCCTTGGAAACCATCACCCTCGATGATGCGCTGAAGCTACTCTCGCTGCCTCGTGTGCTCGGTACCGACGCCGAAGGCGTGGAGATCACCGTGCAGAACGGCCGCTTCGGCCCATATTTGAAGAAGGGCTCCGATTCGCGGTCCATCGGCACCGAGGAGGAGATCTTCACCATCACGCTGGAACAGGCGCTGGAGATCTACTCCCAGCCCAAACAACGCGGTGGCCGCGCAGCAACTCCGCCGTTGGCCGAGTTCGGCGACGACCCGGTCTCGGAGAAGCCGATCATCGTCAAGGAAGGCCGCTTCGGTGCCTACATCACCGATGGGGCCACCAACATCACGGTTCCGCGGGGGACCGCAGTCGAGGACCTGACTCGTGAGCAGGCAGTGGAGCTATTGGCCGAGAAGCGCGCCAAGGGGCCGGTCAAGCGCGGCAGCAAGGCCCCGGCCAAGCGCCCGGCAGCCAAGAAGAAGAAGTAGCGCAGGCGGAGGCAGCGATGCGACTGGGCGTCCTTGATATTGGTTCGAACACGGTTCACCTGCTGTTGATCGATGCTTATCCGGGTGCACGGCCCACTGCCTTCGCCTCGCATAAGCGACCGCTGTCCTTGGTGGCTTACCTCGACGAGGACGGTGCGATTACCGAGGACGGCCAGCGCGAGCTGCTTGATTTTGTTCATGAAGCCTCGCTGTTCGCCACCCGTCACCGTGCTGAGGATCTGCTCGCGTTTTGCACCTCGGCGATTCGCAGCGCCAGCAACGGTCCGGCCGTCCTCGAACGAGTCATGCAGGAAACCGGGATCCAGTTGGCTGAGCTCTCCGGCGAACAGGAATCGGGGATGACCTACCATGCGGTCCGTCGCTGGTTCGGCTGGAGTTCGGAACGCATCCTGGACCTCGACATCGGCGGCGGATCATTTGAAATGGCCTACGGGACCGACGAATTCCCTGAGCTGGCCCTTTCGGTGCCCCTCGGCGCCGGCCGACTGACCCGCGATTGGCTCCCCGGGGATCCGCCCCGCACCTCCGATGTGAAAGCGCTACGTGCCTACGTCAAGGACACGTTGGCCGAACCACTGGCCCGGATCGCCCAACATCCCAAACCGACCCTGGTCACCGGTACGTCCAAGACCTTCAGATCCTTGGCCCGGATCACCGGGGCCGCGCCCAGCGCCGAGGGAATTCATGTCAAACGGGTCTTGCGGCTCGAAGACCTCAAACTCTGGACCCGCCGGCTCGAAGCCATGACGACCCTGGAACGCACCGAGCTACCAGGGGTCTCCGAAGTACGCGCACCACAGATGCTCGCCGGAGCCATCGTGGCCTCCGTGGCCATGAACACCCTCGGCGTGAAATCCTTGCGCATCTGCCCGTGGGCGCTGCGTGAAGGGTTGATCCTTCGACGCTTCGACCACCTGATCTTTGACGGACCTTTACCTCTGGGGAGTAGCGTGGGAGTTGGCCACGTCGAACTCGGCCAGCTGCCGAGGGTGCCCACCGTGGGCGCGGTCGATTGAAAAGAGGGAGCCAGGCAATGTCGAAGGATCCGATTCAGGTGGGGTTGTCCAGTGCATCGGTGTTCCCGCTGAACGTTCACGATGCCTTCGCCATGTCGCACGACCTGGGCTACGACGGCGTCGAGGTGCTGGTTACTGGCAACCACCTGTCGCAGGACCCCCGCAAGCTGAACGAACTCAGTTCCCGCTACGATCAGCCGATCTTGGCGATCCACGCCCCGACCCTGCTGCTGACCCAGCAGGTCTGGGGAGATGCCTGGTCAAAGATCGAGATGTCCGCAGCCATGGCCCGTGACGTCGGCAGTGATGTCGTGGTCGTCCACCCCCCATTCCGCTGGCAAGGCGGGTATGCGACCGGATTCGCCGACGGCGTCAAGAAGATCATGGACGATTACGGTGTGCGTATTGCCGTGGAGAACATGTATCCATGGCGGGCCCGCGGCCGTGAGGCCAAGATGTACTTGCCGCACTGGAACCCCGTTCCGCAACCCTACGAGTACGTCACCTGGGATTTCTCCCATGCCGCCATCGCGAACGTGGACTCGCTGCAATCCATTCAGTCCCTCGGCAGCCGCCTCAGCCACGTCCACCTCTGCGATGGGGTTGATAACGGCAAGGACGAGCACTTGGTCCCCGGACGGGGCACCCAGCCGGTTGTCGAGTCGATGCGGTACCTCCGGGACAGCGGATGGGACGGCCATGTCGTCGTGGAGGTGTCGACCCGCAAGGCCAAGGGAGCCGGCGGACGCGAGGAATGGCTGGCAGAGACCCTCCGCTTCGCCCGAGAACACCTCGAACCTGCCCCAGCCGATACCTCCACGGATTCCTCCACGCTGCGGTCCTGAGAGGCCCCCCGGGCCCGCCACGTGAGGGGCGGCGACACGGCCGGTGCACACACCATGGAAGAATGATTCCATGGCAACTTCGAATGAAACCCCTGACACCCCGTCGACTGGACAGCGCCTGGCCTTCATCGGCACCGGCAACATGAACGGGGCGATTCTCCGTGGGATCCTCGCCGGAGGGTTCGACCCCCAGTCCATCACGGCCACGGTGCGTGGCAGCGAAAAAGCGGAGCTCCTAGCGACCGACACCGGGGTTGCCACCCTGGCCACTTCCGAGGATGAGAAAGCCAACCGGCAAGCGGTGGCAGCGGCCGACATTGTCTTCGTGGGCGTCAAACCTGTCGGTATCCAAGATGCCTGCCGCGATATCGCCCCGGCCCTTCCCGAGCGGGCCGTCGTCGTCAGTGTGGCCGCCGCGGTGACCATCGCCATGATCGAAGCGTCGCTGCCAGAGGGGCAGTCGGTCGTCCGCGCCATGCCAAACACCCCCCTGACCGTTGGCAAGGGCGTCGTGGCTCTCGCGGGAGGTTCTTCCACGAGCGAGGCCGACCTTGAAGCGGTCTCCGCGTTGCTCTCCGGATCCGGAATGGTGCGCGTGGTCTCGGAAGACCAGATCGATGCCGTTTCGGCGGTGAGTGGCTCCGGTCCCGCCTACGCCTTCTACCTCGCCGAGGCGATGGCCGCTGCGGGTGAAGAACTGGGCCTAGAGACCGGGTTGGCTCGCGATCTGGCGCGGGCGACAGTTGCCGGTGCCGGGGTCATGCTCGACGAACCGCATGCCGACCCCTCCGCGCTGCGCACCGCAGTCACCAGCCCCGGGGGCACCACCCAGGCCGCTTTGGAGGGCTTCGACGCGGCGGGGGTGCGTGCAGGAATCGGTTCAGGCGTTAAGGCAGCTTCCGAGCGGGCGGCGCAGATCACTCGCGAGCTGGCCGGCTAGATCCCCCGGCCTAAGGGCGGGAAGCGAATCGTTCGAGCAGGTCCACGTGTCCGGAAACGATGAGGATGTCCCGCCGGGTGACCTTGGTATCGGGCTGGGCATAGGTGAAGTCCTCTCCGGGAGACTTCACGCCGACGATGGTCACTCCGTATTTGGACCTGACTTGTGATTCGCCCAGGGTGAAGCCCTGAGTTTCCTTCGGTGGGTACATTTTGACGATCGCGAACCCATCGTCGAACTCGATAAAGTCCAACATGCGCCCACCCACCAAGTGGGCTGCGCGCACTCCGGCATCAGCTTCCGGGTAAACTACGTGGTTGGCACCGATCCGCGAGAGGATCTTGCCGTGTGAAGGAGTAATCGCCTTCACCCAGAGGTGCTCGACCCCGAGATCGACCAGGTTCACGGTGATCAGCACCGAGGACTCAATCGAGGTGCCCACGCCGACCACCGCCGAACTGAAGTCCTGGGCTCCGAGCTGACGCAAGGCATCGACGTTGGTCGCATCGGCCTCCACCACATGGGTGAGCGTACCGGCCCACTTCTGCACCAGATCCTGGTTCCGTTCGATGGCCAGAACTTCCCGGCCCTGGCGCACGAGCTGATTGGCCACCGCCGCACCGAAGCGGCCCAGACCGATGACCAGCACCGGCGCATTGTGGTTCGACGAGTTATCAGCCAATGATCGGCCTCTCTTCCGGATAGTGGTACAACTGGTTGCGTTGGCGCAGGCTCAGTGCCGTCGCCAGTGTAATGGTGCCCACGCGTCCGGCAAACATGAGGGCGGAGAGAACATATTTACCCTCGGGTGGGAGTTCGGCAGCCAGATTCGTGCTCAGCCCCACCGTGCCGAACGCGGAAATCGAATCGAAAAGGACCCGGTCCAACGGTTCGTCGCTGATGGATAGGATCAGGCCGGTCCCCACGCTGACCAGTGTGGCGCCGAGAACGGCGACGGAGATCGCCACGCGCATGGTGCTTTCGGGGATGCGCCGGCCGAAGGCCTTGATGTCTTTATCGCCCCGCGCTTCGGCCACTATGGCCAAAAACATCACGGCGATCGTCGTGACCTTGATGCCACCCGCGGTGGAGGCGGAACCGCCGCCGGCGAACATCAGGGCATCGGTGAGCAGCATCGTGGAGGATTCGAGCTGGTTCTGGTCGACCAGGGAAAAACCAGTTGAACGGGTCATCGCCGAAGCGAAGAAGGAGTGGATGAGCTTATCTGACAGGCTCATCCCGCCGATCGTCTGCGGGTTGTTCCACTCCATGAGGCCCCAGCTGAGGCTGCCCACCAGCAGCAGGATGCCCGAGACCACGACGGTCAGTTTGGTGTGGAGGTTCCATTTGCGGAATTTACCGCGGAAGACGATCAGCACCATGAGGGCCGGGAACCCCAGAGAACCGATGATGGCCCCGACCGTGATGGGGACCAGAACCCACAAATCGGTTTCGTAGGGGACCAAACCATCGGAATGCGGGGTGAAACCAGCACTGTTGAAAGCCGAGATTGCGTAGAAGATCCCATGCCAGATGGCCTGGCCGATGGACTCGCCCAACACCAAGAACCGTGGGGCGAGGGCCAGCGCCAGCAGGGCTTCGATGGTCACCGACGTCGTGATGACGACCCGCAACAAAGTGCCGACCTCTCCGAGGCGCCCAACATTTTGGATGTTCATCGCTTCCTGGGCGCGGAGCTTGCCGCGCACGCCCAGCCGTTTGCTCACCGCCAAGGAGAGTAACGAGGCCAGCGTCAGGATGCCCAGACCACCTATGAAGATGCCGACGATGATGACTACTTGGCCAAAGAACGACCAGTGTGCCGCCGTGGACACCACCGTCAGGCCGGTCACGCAGACAGCTGAAGTGGCCGTGAAGAGGGCATCGTGGAGGGGAGTGAATTCCCCGCTAGAGGAGGCCACCGGCAACGAAAGCAGTGTCGTGAACAGGGCGATGACCAGAAGGAATACACCGATTGCCAACCGTGCCGGCGAGGTGGCCGCGACAGTGTCGACGAAGTCGCGTACCCCGTGGAGGAAACGCGGCACGGCGTTCCCCCAACTGAGCGGGGTGGCTGGTGGTATGGCGGACATGGTCGCGGGCTGCTCCGGGAAACGGTGGATCCGGGCGTTTCCCGGCACTGTCCACAGTAAAGCACCTCCCACCGGCTAGGCGGCGGGCAACCGCCGCGGCGATGACATTCACCCGTCGGAGGGCGATATCGCGTAGCCTGACCCCGTGAGCTTGACGACACCGCCTTCACCGCCGACGGAGATCCTCTGGAGCGAGGACTTGATGTCCTACCGTTTCAGTGACAGTCATCCGATGCATCCCTCGCGTCTGGATCTGACCATGCGCATGATCGAGGGTCTGGGCATCCTGGAGCGGAAGAACATCTCACTATTGGCCCCCGAGGTTGCCACCATCGACGAGCTGGCGCTTGTACACGAACGGGAATACATCTCAGCGGTCCAATACGCCGGCGAGCATCCTGATGAAGTCAACGAGGAACGCGGGCTGGGCACGGAGGACACCCCGGCTTTCGCCGATATCCATGAGGCCAGTGCCCGCCTGGCTGGAGGTTCGCTCCAGGCGGCCGAGGCAGTGCTGGCCGAACGTGCCCTGCATGTGGTCAACTTTGCCGGCGGCATGCACCATGCTTCCCGTGGCAAAGCCAGCGGATTCTGCATCTACAACGACGCCGCGTTGGCCATCCAGCGGCTTCTCGACGGTGGTACGCAGCGGGTCGTCTATATCGACGTAGATGCCCACCACGGCGATGGAACCCAATCGATCTTCTGGGATGACCCCCGGGTCCTGACCATTTCCTTGCACGAATCGGGGATGTCACTGTTCCCCGGGACGGGCTTCGCCAATGAGACAGGTGGCACCGAAGCCATCGGCAGTGCGGTGAACGTGGCACTGCCGGCAGGGACCACCGATGCTGGCTGGTTGCGAGCCTTCCACGCGGTGGTACCGCAACTGGTGGCCGCCTTCGAACCCGAGGTGATCGTCAGTCAACACGGCTGTGACGGTCATCGCGAGGACGATTTGAGCAATCTCCGTTTGAGCGTCGACGGTCAACGACAAAATGCCCTGGATATTTCCGACCTGGCCGAACGCCACTGTGGCGGACGGTGGATCGCCACCGGCGGTGGGGGATATAACCTCATCCAGGTCGTTCCCCGGGCGTGGAGCCATCTGGTGGCGATCGCTGGAGGCCAGCCGGTGCCGTTGCGTACCGAGGTGCCGGGCAGCTGGTTGGCCTATGTGAAAGAAAAGTACGGTGCCGCCGGTCCCGCGCTGATGAACGATGGCGTCGACCTCTGGTGGCGCTCCTGGGAAGTGGGCTACGACCCGGCTGATTTCATTGACCGGACCATCATGGCCACCCGCAAAGAGGTCTTTCCCGTCTTTGGGCTCGACCCGTGGTTCGACTGAGCGTTCAGGGGCCGGGATGCCCGGACGAACATCTGCGGATAAGGTGATGGAATGACCTTCGACGACGTCTTTTCCGTCCTGGCAGATCCGACCCGGCGCAGGATCCTCGAGGCCCTGCGTGAAGAGGAGAACTCCGTGGGAGACCTCGTCCAGCTCCTTGAGGTGTCCCAGCCGACGGTATCCAAACATCTGAAGGTTTTACGTGAAGTCGGTGTGCTGCGCATGCGTGCCGATGGGCAGCGTCGAATCTATTCTGTCGAACCAGGGGCCCTGCACCGGGCCGCCAGCTGGTTGGCTGCATTTCCTGGCCACGCTGGTGCCGAAATGGCCGTGACCGCGATTACGCGCGCAGAATACAAGAAAGACGGGTCATTCGGCAACGACCTCGATACGGCAACTGTCGACGACAATGCGGGGGAGGAAGCGACGGTCCGAGCTTTGGAGACGGCGGCTTCGTATCGTTCCGCCCAGCAACGAGAACTGGAGGAGCGTTCCGCCCAGGAGGCGTTGGCTCTTGAGCAGGAAAACCCCGCAAACCCGGGCTCCGGGAACACTCCACAACAGTTGGGGCGGACCGTGGGGCGTACAGTTGAACAGGTCACCGGTCGGGCCCAGGACCTTCTCGAAAGGCTACAGAAACCGAAGTTCGGCCGGCGCCGCTAGAGGCGGCCATCGGGCTGGTCTACGTTACGACTGGTTCTCGGATATTTTACGATCGGTTGGGTCTGATGGCCCCGGACGTGCCATTGTTCTTCTCGGAGCGCCGACGCTCATCACCCCCCCTATGGGTGCCGTCGCGCCCACCCCGTAAGTTCTAAGGAGTACCGCTTGGATCAGCATCTGCTCGATATCCGCGAAGACGTTTTCCACCGCAATCAGGGTGAATCCGAATTCCACCAGGCCGTGACCGAGGTCTTCGAAAGCCTCAACACAGTGATCGGCAAGCACCCCGAATACGCCGACGCGGCCATTCTGCAGCGCATGTGCGAGCCCGAGCGCCAGATCATCTTCCGTGTCCCGTGGACCGATGACGAGGGCAAGGTGCAGATCAACCGCGGCTTCCGGGTTGAATTCAACTCGGCGCTCGGCCCGTATAAGGGCGGCCTGCGCTTCCACCCCTCGGTCTACCTGGGCACCGTAAAGTTCTTGGGCTTCGAACAGGTCTTCAAGAACGCCCTGACCGGAATGCCCATCGGCGGCGGCAAGGGCGGTTCGGACTTCGACCCGCGCGGCCGGTCCGAAGGCGAGGTCATGCGCTTCTGCCAGTCCTTCATGACCGAGCTGTACCGCCACATCGGCGAATACACCGACGTTCCCGCCGGCGATATCGGTGTGGGAGGCCGTGAAATCGGCTTCCTCTTCGGCCAGTACAAGCGGATCACCAACCGCTACGAATCGGCCGTGCTCACCGGAAAGGGCATGGGCTGGGGAGGCTCGCTGCTGCGTCCGGAGGCTACCGGATATGGCGCCGTCCTGTTCGCCCAGGAGATGCTCAAGACCCGAGGGGCCACCTTCGACGGCCAGCGCGTGGTCGTCTCCGGGTCGGGCAACGTGGCCATCAACGCCATCGACAAGGCACAGTCCCTCGGGGCGACGGCCGTCGCGGCCTCCGACTCCGGCGGATACATCGTCGACGAAGCCGGCATCGACGTGGCCCTGCTGCGCCAGATCAAGGAAGTCGAACGCGGTCGGATCAGCGAATATGCCGAACGGCGCGGTGGCAAGGCGAAATATGTCGAGAACGGCTGTGTCTGGGATGTGGACGCCACGGTGGCCCTGCCCAGCGCCACGCAGAACGAACTCGAAGCCAAGGACGCCAAACGTCTGGTCGAAGCGGGCATCGTCGCGGTCGCCGAAGGGGCGAACATGCCCTGCACCGCCGATGCCACCGCCATCTTCCAGGAGGCAGGGGTCCTCTTCGGGCCGGGCAAGGCAGCCAACGCCGGTGGTGTGGCAACCTCCGCGCTGGAGATGCAGCAGAACGCCAGCCGTGATTCGTGGAGCTTCGGTCACACCGAACGCCGTCTCGAGGAAATCATGATTGGCATCCACTCCACGTGTGCCACGACTGCGGACCGCTACGGAAAACCCGGCAACTACGTCGCCGGCGCCAATATCGCCGGCTTCACCAAGGTCGCCGATGCCATGCTGGCCCTGGGCGTCATCTAGGTCCAACACCCGAAACCCTCGGTCGATGTCCCGCACGCCACGGCGTCCGGGACATCGTCGTGTCAGGGGTGTTTACATGGGGGTATGGAGAACACCGAAGCACTCACCGCCCACCGCATCGACCCGGACGCGCCGAAGCAAGATGATATCGACACGTATCGTCTGCTCGCCGGGGACATTGCCTCGGGGGCCGCGGTGGTGGCCACACGCAGATATAGCCGAGACATCGCCGCGACGGTCACCGGGTTTTTGGACGTGTCCTACGATCCGCCGACGATGCTGGTCAGCCTCTACGGGGACGGTCGCATAGGTGAAGCAGTCTCCGAATCCGAGGGGTGGACCCTGTCGCTGTTGCACGGGGAGCACCAGGGGATCGCCAACTGGTTGGCCAGCCCCGCCAACCCCGTCCATGGCCTGTTGAGCCAAGTCCCCTTCCGGCGGGCGCCGGTGAGCGGGGCCGCAGTGATCGACGGTGCGATTTCCTGGTTCGATCTGAGAACGACGGCAGTGCACGAAGTGGCAACACATCTGGTGGTCGTCGGTGAGGTCGTGGCCATGGGCACCACCGAGGATTCGGCCGGTGGGAACGACCCACTGATCCACTTTTCCCGTGAATACCGGCATTTGAGGCGATGACCGGCAGGACGCCGTCGTGGCCCAGTATTCCAAGGTTCGGCGCTTGGCCCAGATGAACACGGGATGACCGGAGTTCGTGCGACGGGTTTCACAATCACACCACCAGCCACTAGTGTGGTCTGCTAGATGGTACTGCGTGCGGTTTTTCTGCGCGTTGCCTCGCTGGGGTGTTCCTTATCATCCGATTCAGGAGAAATTGCCGATGGCCGACGCTAAGAACTTTTCGAACGCGCGCTTCATGACGGTGGCGGAAGTCGCCGAGATGATGCGTGTGTCGAAAATGACTGTGTATCGCCTCGTGCACGCAGGAGACCTTCCGGCAGTCCGCTTCGGTCGCTCGTACCGCGTTCCGGAGACCGCCGTTGAGGAATACCTGAAAACCGCGCGTGTGGATGGGGCGTCGGAGACCGCCTGAGGGCGTGGTCCGCATGGCCTCCATGGGCAAGGTAAACTAGTAGGGAACATTTAACGTCCGCGACGGTTGCTGCCTGCTCCCCGCGTGGCCGTCAGCAGTAATCAAACATTAGTCTGTGAGGAACCAAATGGGCTCAGTTATCAAGAAGCGCCGCAAGCGGATGGCCAAGAAGAAGCATCGTAAGCTGCTTCGCAAGACGCGCCACCAGCGCCGCAATAAGAAGTAGCACCCGGCGGGACATGATCCCGCTCTGGGCGCATGACGGCGGGGCCCCACCTTCGGGTGGGGCCCCGCCGTCGTTATATCAGGAGATCGGCGCGGAAACGTTGCCTGCCGCCCGTTCAGCGTGCGTTAGGGGCGGAAGTGACGCCGCATCATTTGCAGGCCGCGCCAGAGGCCGTAGGCGGCTCCCGACAGGGTTGCGGCCCGGATGCCGATGGTTGCCGCACGTCGACCCCGTCGGAAGTCGTAGACGGGCCAGTTGTGGGCCAGGGCGTGTCGGCGCAGCCGTACGTCGGGGTTGATCGCCACCGGATGCCCGACGACGGTGAGCAGCGGCACGTCGTTATAGGAGTCGCTATAGGCCCAACTCTCCGACAGGTCTAGATCTTCGCGTGCGGCCAGCTCGGTGACGGCGGTGGCCTTGGCCGGTCCGTGCAGGATCTCGCCGACCAGTCGGCCCGTGTAGACCCCCTCGTGCTGGTCCACCACGGTGCCCAGGGCCCCGGAGAGGCCCAGCTTGCCAGCGATCACCTCGGCCACTTCCACGGGTGTGGCCGTCACCAGCCACACAGGGCGGCCCCCATCGAGATGCGCCTGCGCCAGCGCCCGGGTCCCGGGCCAGATCCGGCTCGCAATGAATTCGTCGTAGATCTCGTCGCCGAGGGCGCTCATGTCGTCGACCAAGATGCCTGCGGCCAGGGCCAGCGCCTGGTCCCTGATCCGATGGACTTGTGCCAGGTCCTCGCCGCGCAGGATGAAACTGACCTGCTGCACGCCCATCCACAGGGCATGGCGCAGACTGAACGCCCCGCGACTGTACATTTTGCGGGCCACGGCAAACAGGCTGGCCCCGCGCATCATGGTGTTGTCGACATCGAAGAAGGCGGCAGCATGCCCACGAATGGGTGGGTCTGCGGATACGTGGGCGGCGCGGGGCTGCTCTGGCATCTGGACAGTCTATCCACCGACGCCGAGCACACGAGCTGTGGTGCGCGTCATGGGACGGCTCGTTTCTGCTGCACAGCGGTGGTGAAACGGTAGGTTGAGAGTATGGATTCTTCGTTTCAGACACCTCGGGTCAGGCTCTTGAGCCGGACCGGCTGCCATCTCTGCGCGGCCGCCCGCACCACCGTCCAAACGGTGGCGGAACGGCATGGAGTCGCTTGGGACGAGGTTCTCATTGATGACGATCCAGCGCTCATGCACGAATTTGGCGAAGAGGTTCCGGTGCTGCTGGTCGACGGCGTACAACGGGATTTCTGGGTGATCGATGCTGACCGGCTCGAGAAGTTGATCGGCGCGTGATTCCCGTGCAAAAGGCATTACCTGAAGCGACGCTGAGCCGGATGACCGGCTATCTTCGGGCGTTGGAAGCCATGCGCGAGGTCGGCCGCTCGACCATCTCCTCGGAAGTTCTGGCCGCCGCTGCCGGCGTGAATTCGGCAATCCTGCGTAAGGACCTGTCGTTGCTGGGGACCTTCGGGACTCGTGGTGTCGGCTACCGGATCGAAGTGCTGGCTGAGACCATCTCCGCGACCCTGGGGTTGGAACGGGATTGGCGGGTCGGGATCCTTGGCGCCGGCAACCTGGGCCGTGCACTCGCCGGCTACGCCGGGTTCCGGGAGGGCGGGTTCAGCATCCAAGCCGTCTTCGATGTCGCCGAAAATATCATCGGCGATACCGTGGCCGGGCTCACGGTCCGCCCGGTGGGTGAACTGGCAGCCGCGACCGCGGAACTGGGTTTGAACATGGCCGTATTAGCCGTGCCCGGGCCGGCGGCCCAGAGACTTTGCGACCGGGTCGTTGGTGCGGGGATCACCAACATTCTGAGTTTCGCCCCGGTCATCCTCCACGTCCCCGAGGGCATCCACATACGTCGGGTAGATATGGCCCGCGAGCTGCAGATCCTGGCCTACCATGCAGGATTCGGGGCCGGCAGGCCGGCTGACCCGGCCTGACGCCTCCTAGCGGAAACCGCCGCGCTTACGCTGGGTCATCGCCTTCACGTATTGCGAGGAAGGTGTTAACCAGGCGAACACGATCCCGGCGATGCCCAGCACGGTGATGATCAGGGTCAAAGGATCCGAGGGGGCCACGAGGCCAATCAATGAAATCGCCGCGAACACGGTTCCGGTGATTCGTGCCCCGTTGCTGCCCTTGCGGATGAAGCTCGCGATCAGGGCATATACCCCTGCCGTGACGACCATGAGGATGGTGGCGACGATCTTCATCGGGGCGACCATGGACTGGATGTCGATCCCCGCATCCTTGAACTGTCGCTGCATCTCGGGATCTTGGGCGGACATGGCCTCGTTGAACGCCTGCATGAACACCGAGGAGGGGACGAAGATGAGGACGAGTGCCTGCACCAGGGTGAGGATCCCAGCAGCCATGATCAGCCAGAAGGCGATATTGAGCTGTTTCGGCGGCGTCGGCCTCGTACCGGCAGGACCGGCAAACCCCGGCGCTCCACCGGCGGGCTGCTGGCCGTAGCCATAGCCGTAGGCAGAGGGGGCTGGAGTGGAGTAGCCCTGTCCGGGGGGCGGTAGGTTCGGCTGACCGGGCTGGCCGTAGCCCGGAGGCAGGCCGGGACCCGGCTGGCCGTACTGGCCTGGACCGTATTGTCCCTGGCCGTACTGGCCCGGGGCGTTTTGGCCGTATTGCGGGGATCCGGAGGCGCCTGCTCCGCCGTCGGGCAGGCGCTGCCCGTACTGCGGAGGTCCGGGCACCGGCGGAACGCCGTCACCGGAGACGGCGTCCGGGTCTTGTCGGGGATCCTCGGGGGTGGGGGTGCTCATTCTCTGTCCTCCAATGGTCTTGCGTACGGCGGGCCCAGTTCCCAGACTAATGCGCCACCCCCGGGCCGGGGCATCATCAAGAAGGCTGAATTGTGCCGGACCGAAGCAAGAGTGGGCGGGATCACTACTTCCTTTTAGGTGTCGCCGCAAAGTTTTGAGACACTGGGGGCATGCCTGTCGCCACCGTCCACCTGCTCCGTCACGGGGAGGTCTACAACCCGGACAAGGTGCTCTATGGTCGGCTACCCGGATTCCACCTCTCCGACCTCGGGCACACCATGGCATATCGGGCCGCTGAGTACTTCGGTGCCCAGCGAAAGGCAGGAGCCGAGATCGTGCATCTGGCGGCCTCGCCGTTGGTCCGGGCCCAGGAAACCGCCGAACCCACGTCCCAGGCCCTGGACCTGCAGATCGCCACCGATGACCGACTGATCGAGGGTGGGAACCATTTCGAAGGACTCTCCGGAGTCAAGGGTCACCTGCGCAACCCGCGGCACTGGCCCTATCTCATCAACCCGTTGCGTCCGTCCTGGGGGGAGCCCTACCAGGTCCAGGTCGAACGCATGATGTCCGCAGTGAAGGATCACCGCGACCGGGCCGTTTCACTCGGCGGCCCCGGGGCACAGGCAGTGCTGGTCAGCCACCAGCTACCCATCTGGGTAACGCGCCTGGCCGCCGAAAAAAAGCACCTATGGCATGACCCCCGGAAGCGGCAATGCACGCTAGCGTCGGTCACCAGCCTGGATTTTGAGGGGGAACGGCTCGTTGCCGTTCGTTATACCGAACCCTGCGCTGACCTGCTGGCCAACGCGGCTAATATCCCCGGAGCCTAAAGAACATGCCGTCCCACCCGTCCGATTCATCCCTTCCCGCACGACGCCACATCCTGCGTTCCGCAGCGCTCTTCGCCGTCGTCTTGCCGCTGGCCGCCTGCACGGCCTCGGAAGACCCGCTGGCGGAGCAGGCCAAAGCAGGCAACGGGAAGAACTACATTGCCGGCGACGGATCCGTTCAGGAATACGATCAAGCAAGCCGCGGGAAGCCCGTGGAACTGAACGGCACGACGTACGAGGGTAAAACCATTGACTCGGCGCAGCTCACCGGCCAGATCACGGTCTTGAACTTTTGGTATGCCGCCTGTGCTCCGTGCCGACTGGAAGCGCCGCATCTGGCCAAACTGAGCAAGGCCTTCAAGAAAAAGGGTGTGCAGTTCTTCGGTGTGAACGTCCGTGATGGTCACGACACGGCCAAAGCGTTCGAACGCACCTTCAAGATCGATTACCCCTCAATGCCCGACGCCGATGGCTCGATTCTGCTCTCGATGACCGAATACGTTCCCCCGCAGGCTGTGCCGACCACCCTGGTGTTGGACCGCCAGGGTCGGGTGGCAGCCCGGCTGCTGGGTGAGGCAGATGAGTCCACCCTGAAGGCACTGATCTCCGACCTGGTCACCGAGTCCGCGTGATCGCCGGGCTCGTCACTGCCCTGCCGGCGCTGAACGCCCAGGGCAATCCCTTCGCCGAGGCCGTCCAGGATGGCTCGCTACTCCTCTCGATCCCGGTGGCCATCCTCGCCGGTCTCGTCTCCTTCCTCTCGCCCTGCGTTCTGCCGCTGGTTCCCGGGTTCCTGGGTTACGTGACCGGGTTGACCGGTGCCGACCTGGCCGAGCAGAAACGCGGGCGGATGCTCACCGGCATCGGATTATTCGTCCTGGGTTTCAGCGTGGTCTTCATGCTGGTGGGTGTCGTCTTCTCGCAGCTGAGCGTCTGGTTGACGGTGAAGGGCGACTGGATCACCCAGGTTCTGGGCCTGGTGGTCATCATCATGGGCCTGGTGTTCATGGGAGGATTCTCCTGGTTCCAGCGCGACCGCAAGATCCACAGCAAACCTCCAGCAGGTCTCTGGGGTGCCCCCGTGCTGGGAATGACCTTCGGGCTAGGGTGGGCCCCGTGCATCGGTCCGACGCTCTCGGCCGTACTCATCATGGGAACCGGCCCCGACGCCAACGTCATGCGCGGCGCCCTGCTGACCTTCGCCTACTGTTTGGGATTGGGCGTACCGTTCCTGCTCATCGCCCTGGGCTTCCGCCGTGCAGCCGGCACGCTGGCCTTCTTCAAACGACACCAACTGGCCGTCATGCGCGCCGGTGGCCTCCTGCTCATCCTGCTGGGCATCGTGATGGCCACAGGGCTGTGGGGTGACTGGGTCGTCCAGCTGCAAACATGGTTCACCAACGAAGTAAGGTTGCCGATCTGATGGCCGTGAAGAGCAAGTCCAATCACCCGTCGTCGGGATCCGATGGCGGGAAAAAACCCCGCGGTGGGGCAAAGTCCGACGTGACGGTCCCCTCGCTTGGGCCGTGGGGCATGGTGCGGTGGGCCTGGACGCAGTTGACCAGCATGCGCACCGCCTTGTTCCTGCTGCTGCTCCTGGCCGTGGCTACCGTCCCGGGATCGCTGTTCCCGCAGCGCCCGGTGAACCCCACGGAAGTCACCGCCTATTTGGAGAATAAGCCGGTGCTGGGAAAATGGCTGGACACTTTCCAGCTATTCGACGTCTTCTCCTCCGTCTGGTTCTCCGCGATCTACCTGCTGCTGTTCATCTCGTTGATCGGCTGTGTTTTTCCGCGGGCAAAAAAGCACTACAAGACCTTGCGCACTCCTCCACCGCGGACGCCGGCACGGCTGTCGCGGCTTCCCGAAAACGGGAAGTTCGAGATCACCTCCGATGCCGCGGCCCGGAGCGACAGCGAGGTACTCAGCCGTTCCGCCGCGCTGCTGCGCAAACGCGGTTACCGTGTCGAGCAACGTCCACAAGACAAGACGCCGTCCGTGGCCGCCGAACGCGGCTACGTCCGTGAAATCGGGAACCTGGTCTTCCACTTCTCGCTCATCGGGGTCCTGATCTCCGTCGCGATCGGTGGGGTCTTCGGCTATACCGGCCAGCGGATCGTCGTGGTCGGCGAATCACTGGTCAACACGCTGGTTTCCTACGACTCCTTCAACCCCGGAACGGGTTTCAAAGAGAGTTCGTTGAGCCCCTTCTCCGTGACTTTGGACGACTTCGACGTCACCTACGACCGTGAATCAACGACCCACTACGGCCAGCCCATCGACTTCCACGCCCAGGTCACCACGAGCGAACCCGGCGAGAAAGCACAAAAACACGACTTGCGCGTGAACCATCCGTTGCGGATCGGCGGAACCGCCGTTTACCTAGTGGGCAACGGGTACGCCCCCGACATCGTTGTCCATGACGGCAACGGCAAGGTCGCCTACTCGGGCCCGGTGGTCGCCGTGCCGCAGGACGACGTCTTCACCTCGCTACTGGTGCTCAAGGTCCCCGATGCCGCACCCGACCAGCTTGGCTTTGTTGGGCTATTCCTCCCCACCGCCGGGCTCACCGCCGATGGAGTGGGGGTCTCGTTGGACCCGAGCCCGACGGTGCCGCAGTTGCAACTGAACTCCTACTACGGTGACCTCGGGCTGGACGCCGGGGATCCGCAGAACGTGTTCGTCTTGGACACCGATGACTTGACCGAGCTGAACAGCAGGAAATTGGATTCCGGCGGTCTGGTCGTCAATGCGGGAGAAACCGTGAAACTGCCCCAAGACAAGGGCTCGATCACCTTCAAGGGCATCAAACGCTATGCCGCACTGGACGTCCACCACGATCCAGGAAAGCTTCCGGTGGCCATTTTCGCCGCACTGGCCCTGATGGGGCTGGGCGTTTCCCTCTTCACCCCCCGCCGACGCGTCTGGATCAAGGTGCACCCCGCGACGGAGGAGCCTAGTGCTTC
This sequence comes from Glutamicibacter sp. BW78, assembly GCF_002332245.1. Classification (NCBI taxonomy): domain Bacteria; kingdom Bacillati; phylum Actinomycetota; class Actinomycetes; order Micrococcales; family Micrococcaceae; genus Glutamicibacter; species Glutamicibacter sp. BW78. The sequence goes on along the minus strand of NZ_NRGU01000030.1, from coordinate 335,087 downwards.
CGAGGAAAAGAGTGGGCGTATCATCGAATACGGGGTGCTCGCCCGTGGCGAGGACCCACGTGTACGGCAGGAAGCCCGGGAGCTTCGCACACTTCTTGAGCGTGAATTCACCGGAACCGACCGGACCGAAGTTTAGGAGACAGAGGAACAACGCATGCCCACGATCAACGAAAACCTCGGCGCCTACAGCGACCTCTTCATGCTGTTGGCGGCCATGGCCTACGCTATTGCCTTTATCTCCTTCGCCTGGGATCTGGCTAAATCCAGCCGCACCATCCGTGAACTCGAATCGGGACTGCTGGCTGATGAGGCCAGACAGCTGGCCATGGCCGGTGCGGCCACAACAGGAACCGACCGTGGTTCGGCAGCCACCCATTCCCCGTCCGGGCCGCATGCGCCCGCCGAAGATGATGGCCTCCTGGTCAATGAATCGATGAACTACACCCGGGATGCCGGTAAGCGCACCGCAGCCCGCATCGGTGTCTCGGTCGCGTGGATCGGTTGGCTGATCCACGGTTTCGCCGTCGTTTCCCGTGCCATTGCCGCCGGCCGGGTGCCGTGGGGGAACATGTACGAGTTCCTCACCACGGGTGCCTTCGTGGTGGCCACCGTCTTCCTGGTGGTACTCCTGCGCAAGGACCTGCGTTTCATGGGTACGTTCGTCATCGGGCTGGTCACCTTGATGCTCTGCGCCGCGACGATGGGCTTCCCGACCCCTGTCGCCCATTTGGTCCCGGCGCTGCAGAGCCCGTGGCTGATCATCCACGTTTCCATTGCCGTCCTGGCTTCCTCACTGTTCACCATCACCTTTGCTCTCAGTGTGCTGCAGCTGCTCCAGGCAGATCGCCAGAGTAAGCTGGCCGCCGGCAAGCCCGATAAGCTCGCGTTCCTGCGAATGGTCCCCAGTGCTGCCGCCCTGGAGAACTTCGCCTACCGGATCAACACCATCGGTTTCGTGATGTGGACATTCACGCTCATGGCCGGGGCCGTCTGGGCGGAGGCCGCGTGGGGGCGCTACTGGGGTTGGGACACCAAGGAAGTCTGGACGTTCGTCATCTGGGTGGTCTTCGCCGGTTACCTGCATGCCCGGGCCACCCGCGGCTGGACCGGCACCCGCTCGGCCTGGCTGAGCATCATCGGCTACCTCTGCGTCGTCTTCAACTTCACCGTGGTGAACCTGTATTTCAACGGCCTGCACTCCTATGCGGGTGTCTAGCCACCACTAGAGTCGCCCCAGGACCCGGGAGGAAACCACTGTGGTTTCCTCCCGGGTCCTTGCCGTTCAGGGGGTGCCGGGCTTCATGACCTAGAGTGGTTTAATGCCCTCAGTCCAAGACCCTTTGCCCTTCCACCGCACTGCCATGTTGCCGCTGTTACTGGCGATGGTCGCCATTGCCCTGGCATTGGTATCGACGTTTCTGGCGGCATTGGTAGCCAAGCTGGTGTTGCTGGCGTTGGCGCTGGTCTTCGTCCTAGCCTGCGGCGTCACGCTGGGGATCCTGTGGGCGCGTGTCCGCAAGGAAGCAGCACGGCAGTCCCAGGAATGAACACCGCAAGGACCTTGGGCAGCCTGGCTTCAGGACGTCGGAGGGTTTGAATCCTGATCGGAGGAATGTGATCCGTCGTCGTGCGGCGGATGCTGATCCTTCCGGGCTTGTTCCTCGCGGGCCTTCAACTCGGCCTCCCGGCGACGCAGGTCCTCCTCCTTGGCGCGTTGACGGCGCTGAGTTTCGAGGCTGCGCAGGAAATCGGGATCATCATCGGGTGCTGCCGGGCCACGCGTGGGCCGTTGGCCCTGGGCGGGGCCGGAGCCCGAATCATCCGGACGGCCCAGCCAGAACCATAAGAGCGCCCCGACCAGGGGAAGCAGGATGATGGCCAGAATCCACCAGGGCTTAGCAATGCTGCGCACCCGGTCTGCCGGTGTCTGCACGCACTGGATCACCGCGTAGATGGTGACGGCGAGGGCCACCAGCGCACCGAGCATCAAGTTTCTGACCATGGAACTAGTGTAGTGAAGAAAACGAGATGCCGCTTCAGCCGGTAGAATCGAAGAGTGCAGTTCCTCAAGTACACCTTCATCCGACTGGTCCTCTTCTTCGCGGTCTTCGCCGCCTTGTATTGGTTGCTGGGCTTTAATCTCTGGATGGCCGCGATCATCGCGGCCGTGGTCGCCTTCTGCGTGGCCTATTTGTTCCTGAACCGGCTGCGCCATGAAAGCGTTCAGCAGGTCCAGGGCCGGGTCGAAGAATTCCGCCGGAGCCCGGGAACCCATAAGGGAGCGGTAGAGCGTGAGGACGAAGAAGCCGAGGACGACCGCCTGTAGCCCGCCGGGGCATCAGCCCTGTTGACGGAGCAGGACCGTCACGACCATGCCGATGGCAAAGAGCACGCTGTAGCCGAGGTTGATGAACCCTGTCTGCCGCAACACCGGGATCAGTGCCTTGCGCTCCCGGGTACGCAGCATGACCCATGACGGCATCAAACACAACGGCGCTACCAGCACCACGAGCATCAGCCAGGGGAAGTCTGTCACCACCAACAGTGGCAGCAGCAGTGCCAGCCCCAGCATCAGCACATAGGAGACGCGGGCTCCGTTATCACCCAAACGCACTGCCAGGGTCCGTTTGCCAACCTCGCGGTCGGTGGGGATATCCCGCACGTTGTTGGCCATCAACAGCGCTGTGGCGATCAACCCGGTGGCGCAGGCACCGATCCAGGCCGTGGCGGGCAATTCGAGGATTTGGGTGAACGTGGTGCCCAAGGTGGCGACGAGGCCGAAGAACAAGAACACAAAGACCTCGCCGAGCCCCTGGTAGCCGTAGGGCCGGTCGCCGCCGGTATATCCCCAGGCAGCGAAAATTGCGGCGACACCGACCAGTAGTAGTGGCCAGGCCTCGGACAGCACCACCAAGACGAGCCCGGAGACTGCTGCCGCGCCGAAACAGGCGAAGGCGGCGGCCTTGACCTGGCCGGGCTTCGCCGCACCGGAGCCGGTCAGCCGCAAGGGGCCGACGCGCACGTCATCGGTGCCGCGGATCCCGTCGGAGTAGTCGTTGGCGTAGTTCACGCCGATCTGCAAAAGCAGCGACACCAGCGCCGCTAGTGCAGCGCGAATCCAGTGGACGTCTCCCGCCACCCCGAACGCTGCCGCCGTGCCGATGATGACCGGGGCAATGGCCATCGGAAGGGTGCGCAACCGGGCGCCTTCGATCCATTGGGCGGGGGTGGCCACGGCAGGGTCCTCTCGGTTGGATGCTGGCTGTTTCTCCAGCGTCCTATTCTCTCCCCGCCGCCGCCAACTGGGAAATTGCGGTCCGCCGGTCAGGTTTTCCACCGGGGAGTTCCGGCAGTTCGGAGACCTGCAACAGCCGGCGCGGGACCGCGGATCTTCCCAAGGAAGCCCGGACGCCATCGCGGATGGCCTCGCCGGTGGCATCCCCGGTGACCAGGGCGCCGACGGCGGATCCCCATTCGGTGTCGGGGACCCCGACGACCAATGCGGAACGGACTCCGGGAACGGTTTCCACGGCGGCAGCCACTGCGGCGGCAGAAACCTTGACGCCACCGGTGTTGATGACATCGTCGAGGCGTCCTGCCACACTGAGCAGCCCGTTCTCGTACTGGCCCAGATCATCTGTGGTGAACCAACGTTCTCCCTCCGCGTCGACGAGGAAACGTTCGGCGCTCTGCTCGGGGGCGCCCAAATACCCGCCAGCGAGGACATCACCGCCCAGCCGGATCCTCCCCTCCACGGTGTCGATGCGCACTCCGGGGAGTGCTTCTCCGTCGTATACGCAGCCACCACAGGTCTCGGTCATTCCATAGGTGCGGATGATCTTGAGCCCGTGGGAGCGGGCGCTGGCACGCAGCGAGTCCGAGGCCGGTCCACCACCGAGCAAGATCGTGTTGAAGCGGCGTAGGGCCGCGATGGTCTCCGGAGCTGGATCCGTTAACAGCCTGGCCAACTGGGTGGGCACCAACGAGGTCATGCGCACCTTGTCGGTCAGCTCGCCTGCGGCAGCAGTGAAGGCCTCAGCGGTGAACGAGGTGCTCAGGTCCATGGCCCACGGGCGGGTCCCCGCGTAGAGGCTGCGTGTGAGCACTGCCAACCCGGCGACGTAGTGCACCGGCAGGGCCAGCAGCCATTGTCCTTCGGCCCCCAGATATTCGGCCGTGGACATGGAGGAAACGGCCAACGCGTTCGCCGGCAGCACCGTTCGCTTCGGGGTGCCTGTGGAGCCGGAGGTCCGCACGACGGCGGCGGTACCCTCCGGGGCGTCCTGCGGGGTTTCGATGCGATGGCTGCCCGTCGTATCGCCGGGCAGGATCTCCACCGCAGGTCCCTCATCATTCAGGGCCGCGGCGACGACTTTCAGGGTGGCTTCGAAGTCCATCCAGGCTCCTAGAAGTAGTAGGGATGCGAGGACCAGTCCGGTTCCCGCTTGCCCAAGAAGGCATCGCGGCCCTCAACAGCCTCATCGGTCATATAGGCCAGACGGGTGGCCTCCCCGGCGAAGACCTGTTGACCGGCCAGTCCGTCGTCGGCCAGATTGAAAGCGAATTTGAGCATCCGGATCGCCTGCGGTGATTGGCGGGCGATATCGGCGGCATATTCCAGGGCGACCTCTTCCAGGCGTTCGTGTTCCACCGCCTCGTTGACGGCTCCCATCGAAACCATGTCGTCCGCAGAATATTCGCGGGCGAGGAAGAAGATGCCGCGCGCGTTCTTTTGCCCGACCTGGCGGGCCAGCAGCGTCGAACCGTAACCGGCATCGAAGGAACCGACGGTAGCGTCGGTCTGTTTGAACTTCCCGTGTTCACGGGAGGCGATGGTCAGATCAGAGACCACGTGCAGTGAATGGCCGCCACCGGCCGCCCAGCCGTTGACGACAGCGATGACGACCTTGGGCATGGTGCGCATCAGCCGCTGGACCTCGAGGATGTGTAGGCGCCCGGCACGGGCCGGGTCGATCGTCTCGGCGGTCTCCCCGCCGGCATAGCGGTAGCCGTCCCGGCCGCGGATGCGCTGGTCCCCGCCGGAACAGAAGGAGTGGCCCCCGTCCTTGGCCGAGGGGCCGTTGCCGGTCAGCAACACTGCGGCAACATCCGAGGTCATGCGGGCATGATCGAGAGCCCTGAAGAGTTCATCGACGGTTCCGGGGCGGAAGGCGTTGCGCACCTCGGGCCGGTCGAAGGCGATGCGTACGGTGGGCAGATCACGGAGGATCATTCCGTCCGCGTCCCGTTCGACCTGCCGGTGGTAGGTGACGTCCTCGAAATCGAAGCCCTCCACGACCCGCCAACGGGTGGGGTCGAAGAGATCGGATACCTGGGGTGGGAGCACGTTTTCAATCACGCCCACGAGTCTAGCGGCAGCGCGAGTGCCGCTCACCGCCGACCGGGTTTTTCGACACCCTGTAGAATGAAGTGTCCACTGGAATCAGGAGGACACGTTGGAAATGATCACCCGTGCCGATCTACCGTTCTTGGCTGAAGCCGATCCGGCGGCACTACATATCTCGATGTTCATGCCCACCCATCGCTTCGGCGACCAGTCCCGGGCGGACCAGCTGCGTTGGAAGAACCTGCTGAACGCTCTCGAGGAGTCACTGGAAGGGCGTCTGCGCCCGGCCGAAATCGACGAGCTGTTAGCACCTGCCAGAGAACTGCGTGACGACGCGTGGGGCTGGCAGCACATGAGCGACGGGGTCGCATTGTTCATGCGGCCTGGGTGGCATGCCAGCTACCGTGTGCCGTATTCCGTCCCTGAATTCTCCACGGTTGGTGACCGACTGGTGCTGGGGCCGCTGTTCCGGCTGCTCACCGGTGATGAACAATTCCTGCTCTTGGCCATCAGCCAACGGAATCTTCGTCTGCTGGAGGGCGATCGTCAGCAGGTGGTTGAACTCGAGCTGAACGGGGTGCCCACGGCCCTGCGTGACGTCGTCGAGGCCCAGGAACCCCGTTCGGACACCATGGCCCGGCCCGCCGCCGATGCCGGAACCAAGGGCGGTTCGGCCGTGTTCTACGGCCACGGTGCCGCCGATGAGCACTTCAAGAAGAACGAAGTGACACGGTTCGTACGTGAAGCCGCCAGCGGGTTGCGTCCGCTGCTGTTCGAACGCGGGCTGCCGCTGGTGCTCGTGGGCCCCGATCTGCTCGTGAGCGAATATCGGGGCACCGGCGACTATCCCCACATCCTGGACGATGCCGTGATCCGCAACCCGGACCCGCTGTCCTCCGGCGAACTGCATCGACTGGCCTGGCCCGTCATCGAAGACCGGTTGCGCGCCGAGAGGTCGAGGCTGATCGAACAGTTCCGTTCCCTCCATGGAACCGGAAGGGTCTCCAGCGATCGTGCCGAAATCCATGAAGCCGCGCTGCACGGCCGGGTCGAGACCTTATTCGTTCAAGCCGATCCGTGGTGTTGGGAACAGGCGGCTTCGGGCCCACATGCCATCGTGGCCCTGGGCCAGGACGACCGGTATGCGATCTGTGAGCAAATCGAGGCGGCAGCCGTTGCCACGATGGGCAACGGGGGACTGGTCCATGCCAGTTCGGCACCCGTTGACCCGGATAGCCCCATGTCAGCGATCTTCCGCTACTGAACGTAGGAGGTGAGGGGCTGTAGGCTCCGAGGATGGAATCGTTGCGAACCCAACAGGACGTCAAAGCCACCGCTGACGTGGTGTGGAGTGTGCTGCAGGATGGCGCCCAATACTGCAGCTGGGTGCCCGGAGTCGAGCAGGTTGATGGCGGCATTCAGGACGGCCAGTCCATCACCCTGCACGGGCCGGAAGGCCAGGACAGTACCCGACTACACGTCACCACGGCGACGAACCGACGGAAGATGACCTGGCGTTCGGGCCCCGGGTGGGGATTGGGCGCCTCGGAGATCACCTTCGAACTGGCCGAAACCGAATTCGGGTGCACGGTGGTACTGGACCGCAGGGATTCGGGGATTCTGCACGGCATCGTGGGCGACGACGAGCAGGACCCGAAGGCCCGGCTCGACGAGCTGGCCCGGAACCTGGGGCAGGCCGCCGAAACCCGAGGAGACCACGAAGAGGTTCGCCAAAGCGCTGAGGGGAACCCGGGTGAAGGAACCGGGATGAGTACTTCGGGGGCGGATGTCGAACCGGATCCCGGACCCGGGGTTGCAACGGAGGACTGAGGAACCCGCTAACGGCTGCGGGCCCGGAACCNNGGTTCCGGGCCCGCAGCCGTACTCTCGGGACGGTTAGCGGGGATCCTCGGCGAGGATCCCGGTGTCGTTGGCATTCGGGGTGTCCGTGCCGCGCAGCGATGCTCCGGCGGTTTCGACCATGTATCGCACGGCGATCAGACCCACGACCGCCGCAATCATCATGTAGACGGCCGGGAAGAGTACGAAACCGGTGGAATCGATGACCGCCTCGTTGACGATGGCCGCGGTCCCCCCGAGGAGTGCGGTAGCCACGTTGTAGGTGATGGCGAAGCCGGCAAAACGGACCTGGGAGGGGAACATCGCCGGGAAGGTGGCCGTGATCGTGGCCAGCTGCGGGAGGTACAACAGACCCAGCACCGCGAAGCCGAGGATGGCCAGCCCGAAGCTCTGGCCGATGAGCCAGAACATCGGTACCGGAAAGAGGATCAGACCGATGGTGGAGGCATACCACATGGGCTTGCGACCGACCTTGTCGGAGAGGCCGCCAACGAACGGGATGACGCACATCATGGCCACCTCACCGAGGATGATGACGATCAGCGCCTGCTTCGAATCCATCCCCAGCTGGCTTTCCAGATAGGTGGGCATGTAGGTGATCAAGGTGTAGTTCACCATGTTCAGGCAGGCGACCATGCCGAACATGACCAACATCGGACGCCAGTATTGGGTGATCACGGCCTTGAGGCTGCCGTCCTCCTCCACCCCGCCGGTCTCCTCGAGCTCCTGGAACACCGGGGTGTCTTCGAGCTTATTGCGCAGGTACAAACCGACCAGGCCCATCGGGAGGGCCAGCATGAACGGGATCCGCCAGCCCCAGGAATCCATGGCCGCCTCAGGGAGCACCAGTTGGAAGAGCAGCATGACGGCAGCACCGAGGGCGAAACCGCCCAGTGTGCCGAACTCCAGGAAAGAGCCGAAGAATCCGCGCTTCTTATCCGGGGCGTATTCGGCCATGAAGGTCGCCGCGCCGCCGTACTCGCCGCCGGTGGAGAAACCCTGCACCAGGCGCAGCAGGATCAGCAGGACCGGAGCCAGGATCCCGACCATGTCGAACGTCGGGAGCACGCCAATGAGGAACGTGGCCCCGGACATCATGAGGATGGTCAGGGTCAGGACGGTTTTGCGTCCGAGCCTGTCGCCCAGCGGGCCCCAGATGATTCCCCCCAGGGGGCGCACGACGAACGAGACGGCGAAGGTGGCCAAGGCCAGGATCGTTCCGTACTCCCCGGGAAAGAAATGAGCGGTGATGTAGGTGACCGCAACCGCGTATACGCCGTAGTCGAACCATTCGGTCATATTGCCCATGGCCGAAGCTGCAGTGGCTTTGTGAATCATCGAGCGGCCCTCGGCGGTCGCCAGATCCGGGCCGATGTCCTCGGAGTAGTCGATGGGCTCTGGGGTGCCGCTGGCGGCTGTGCCGTCCGTGGCTGCGGTGTGTGTGCTGTCGTCCGGTGGCATGAGTGCCTCCCAAATATCTTCAGCTTTTCGTCGACAGGGGCCGGTTCCGAACGCTCGAGACGGACGGGCCAGCGGCGGTCCACGATCCGGCCATCAAACACCGGAGTCTGTCAAAGCCATCTATGTTACCGGGAGGTATAAAAGCGGTCAATTTCGTCATCAATACGTGGGTGAGTTGACCGGTCGGATTTGGGGTGGGAATCTCTTAGTGAACGATTGGTCGGTAATTGTGTCCCGTGACGCATTCCACGGCCGGCAAAGACGCCTGAACAGAGGCCAACCGAAGAGGGGTTTTCATGTCCGAAGCATTCCTGGTGGGCGGAGCCCGCACTCCGGTAGGTCGCTACGGCGGAGCCTTGGCGTCCATACGTCCCGATGATCTGGCGGCGTTGACCGTTCGCGCGGCCGTTGAACGGGCGGGCGTCGATCCGGAACTGGTCGACGAGGTCATTCTCGGCAACGCCAACGGTGCCGGGGAGGAAAACCGGAACATCGCCCGCATGGCCTGGTTATTGGCCGGCTACCCCGATTCCGTCCCGGGGATCACCGTCAACCGGTTGTGCGCCTCGGGCATGTCAGCGATCACGATGGCCAGCCACATGATCAAGGCTGGGGCCGCCGATATCGTCGTGGCAGGCGGCGTCGAATCGATGTCCCGGGCTCCCTGGGTGATGGAAAAGCCTTCCAAGGCCTTCGCCAAGCCAGGAGCCACCTACGACACCTCGATCGGCTGGCGCTTCCCCAACCCCGCCTTCCTCTCCGGGGAACTCTCCCGCGACGGGAAAACCACCTTCTCCATGCCCGAGACGGCAGAGGAGGTAGCCCGCGTCTTCGGGACCTCGCGGGAGGACTGCGACGCCTTCGCCGTCAGGTCCCACGAACGCGCCCTCGCGGCCATAGCGGCAGGGCGCTTCTCCGAGGAGATCGTCCCGGTCACCGTGACCGGACGCAAGGGCGCCCAGACCATCGTCGACACCGATGAGGGTCCGCGCGCCGGGACCACCATGGAGGTCCTGTCCGCCCTGCGCCCAGTAGTCAAGGGCGGCTCGGTCGTCACCGCAGGCAACGCCTCGACGCTCAACGATGGTGCCTCGGCGATCATCGTCGCCTCCGAGGCGGCCATCGAGAAATACGGGTTGACCCCGCGGGCCCGCATCCTCGACGGCGCCTCGGCAGGGGTGGCGCCGGAGATCATGGGGATGGGGCCGGTCCCCTCCTCCCGCAAGGTCCTCGAACGCACCGGGCACACCGTGGACGAGCTCGCCGCCGTGGAACTCAACGAGGCCTTCTCCTCGCAGTCACTGGCCTCCATGCGCGAACTCGGCCTGAACCCCGACATTGTCAATAACGACGGCGGCGCCATTTCCCTGGGCCACCCCTTGGGTTCCTCCGGCTCCCGCATCGCACTGACCCTGCTGGGCCGGTTGGAGCGCGAAGCCTCCACCGGGAACAAACTGGGACTGGCGACCATGTGTGTGGGCGTTGGCCAAGGAGCTGCCCTCCTCGTCGAGGGAGTCTAGGGGTGGGCGGAAAAGAGCTGGGAACCGAAGAACAGCACGACGGCGCAGCCACGCTCGAAGCGGAGGGTTTCAGTACGCTGATCGTCACCGAGAGGGCTAACCGGCTCACCGTCCGGCTGCACCGCCCAGAGGTCCGCAACGCCATCGACCAGGCCATGGTCGATGAACTACACGCGGTCTGCAGCTATCTGGAGGCCTCCCCGAAGATCCTCATCCTGGCGGGTACCCCCGGCGATCCTGACACCGGAACCAAGGGCATTTTCGCTTCCGGTGCCGATATCGCCCAGTTACGCCAACGCCGCCGCGAAGACGCCTTGGCCGGGATCAACTCCTCGCTCTTCGAGCGGATCGCCCGGCTGCCGATGCCGGTCATCGCCGCCCTGGATGGTTACGCCCTCGGAGGCGGTGCCGAATTGGCCTACGCGGCGGACTTCAGAATCGGAACACCCTCCCTACGGATGGGCAATCCCGAAACGAATCTGGGCATCATGGCAGCAGCCGGGGCCACCTGGAGACTAAAGGAGCTCGTGGGGGAGCCCATGGCCAAACAGATCCTGCTCGCCGGGAAGGTCCTGACCGGCGAGGACTGCCTGCAGGTGGGACTGATCGGCGAACTGGTTGAGTCGGCAGAGCTGTCGGTTGCCGCCGAAGCCCTGGCGGACCGGATCGGCGCCCAGGATCCGCTGGCTGTCAGGGTTTCCAAGGCCGTATTCCACACTCCCCGGGAAGCCCACCCGGTCATCGACACCCTGGCCCAGTCGATGCTCTTTGAATCCGAGGCCAAATTCGACCGCATGCAGGCATTCCTCGACCGGAAGAAGAAGTAACGATGACCCCCAGCACCCCGGAAAAGACCCCGGCCACCGATACCGCGACGACCGTCCACCTGCCGACCAGGGTCGGGGTCCTGGGCGGGGGACGGATGGGCGCCGGCATCGCCCACGGCTTCCTCATCAAGGGAGCCGAGGTGCTGATCGTCGAACGCGACGCAGCCAGTGCCGATGCCGCCCGTGAACGAGTAGCCACGGCGCTGGGCAAATCCATCGACCGTGGTCTGGCAGGAACCGTCGAGGAGCATCTTGGCCACCTGAGGGTCAGCACCGACTATGCCGATTTCGGCGACCGGGAACTCGTCGTCGAAGCCGTACCTGAAATTTGGGCTCTGAAGGTCTCCTCGTTGCGGGCCGTTGAGACAGAGCTGGGCCCCGGCGCCGTGTTGGCCTCGAACACCTCCTCGCTGTCCATGAGTGGACTGGCAGGACATTTGACCCGCCCGGAAAACTTCCTGGGGCTGCACTTCTTCAACCCGGTCCCGGCCTCGACTCTGATCGAGGTCGTCATTGCCGATCAGACCGCGCAGGAACTCGTGGAGCGGGCTCGCGGGTGGGTGGCCGGTTTGGGGAAGACGGCCGTCGTCGTCAACGACGCTCCAGGATTCGCTTCCTCCCGCCTGGGCGTGATGCTCGCCTTGGAAGCCATGCGCATGCTCGAGGAAGGGGTTGCCTCCGCCGAGGACATCGACAACGCCATGGTGCTGGGGTATAAACACCCGACCGGACCGTTGAAGACCACAGATATCGTGGGGCTGGACGTGCGTTTGGGGATCGCCGAATACCTGCACGCCGAACTCGGTGAACGGTTCGCCCCGCCGGCCATCCTGCGCGAAAAGGTCGAACGCGGGGAACTGGGCCGCAAATCCGGACGGGGCTTCTACAACTGGAGCTGAACCGGTCCGCCCGGGTCCCTGACCCGCGGCGTGGCAGGATAGGCCCATGGACGAGGTGAACTGGGACGGCGCCGTCAACGCGCGCCGCGTGGCCGGACGGCTCTACCGGATGGGCCGCAGCGAATGGCTCACCGAAAAAGGGTGGCGTCAGGCCCACGATGAGGGGCTGCGCACGGTCATTGATCTGCGCAACCAGGACGAACGGCGACGTCGACCCACCGATCCCGTCGTCGAGCCCGAAGCGCTGGCAGGGATCACCGTCCTGCACTGCCCCACCGAGGACCAGAACCATGAGGAATTCATGGCGGCGGCCGCCTCAGCGGACACCCCGTACCTGAGCGACCCGCGCTACTATCCGGCGAATCTGGACCACTTTCCCTCACTTATCGCTGACGTCTTCCGTGCCTTGGCGGGGGCCCGGGGTTTCGTCGTCGTGCATTGTTCGGCCGGACGGGACCGGACGGGAATGATCATCAGCATGGCGCTAGCCCTGGTCGGTCGGCAGGATCTGATCGCCGGCCAATACGACGCCGGGGCGCGCGGCATCAACGAATGGCACCGGATCAGCCCGGTCAAGCACCCCTACGAACGACATCTGAGCGAGGAAGAACTCGAACCCGTGCTGGCAGGACGTCAGGAGGCGCTGGCCGAATTCATCGACGGGATCGACGTGGAGACCTTCCTGCGTCAGCAGGGGCTCAGCGACGAAGAGATCGATGCCGTGCGCGAGCTGCTCTCGGGCTCCTAGATCGCGCGGCCTCGGTGCGGGCCTCCGCGGGTCAGGACATATATTGTCCGATCCAACGATTTTCCGAATCCGACTTGCCAGAACATGGGCCGGGGGAGTTGGCTAGTTGGCATGGCAAAAATCCTCGTTCTCGGTGGCACCGCTTGGCTTGGCCGAACCATGGCGCTGCAAGCCCTGAAGGACGGGCACGACGTCGGGTGTCTCGCCCGCGGTAACTCGGGCGAATTTCCGGAGGGGGCGCGGATATTCCGGGCCGACCGTGACGCCCAGGACGCCTATGCGGGGGCCGCGGACGAACCTTGGGATCTGGTCGTGGAACTGACCTGCCAGCCCGCCCACGCCAAGGCTGCGGTGGAAGCCCTGTCCCCACAAGCCGGACACTGGGTTTTCGTCTCCTCCTGCTCCGCCTATGCCGTCCACTCCAGGCCGGGAGCCGTCGAGGCCTCCAAACTGTTGGTCGCACAAGATTCCAGCATCGACTACTGCGACGAGAAGTTCGGCGAAGCCAAGGCCGGTTGTGAATGGCTCACGGTTGCTTCGCGCGGCAACGCAGCCTTGCTGGTCCGTCCCGGGCTGATCGGAGGCCCCGGGGATCCCACCGGACGTTCCACCTATTGGCCTCTACGTTTTGCCCGCGGGCAGGAACCGGTCCTCGTCCCCGACGACGACGGTGATGCCCGCTATGTCCAAATCGTTGATGTCCGTGATTTGGCAGCGTTCATCCTGCGCGCCGGGTTGGAGGCACGGAACGGCCCCGTCAACGTCGTCGGCGCCGAGATGCCGTTGGGTGATGTGATCGCCAGTGCCCAGAGCGCTGCGGGGTACACCGCAGCGGTGGCACCCTACCCATTGCACCGGATGGAGGACGACGCCGTCGCCCCCTGGGCAGGTCCACGTTCCCTCCCGCTGGTTCTGCCCGCGGGGACCGAATTCGCCGGTTTTGCCCGACGTTCTGACCGCAGGGCCCTGAAATGGGGGCTGGTGCGTCGACCGTTGGCCGAGACCTTCACCGATATCATTGCCGCCCACGACCCCACCGATGATCCGCGCTCGGGATTGAGTCCGGATCATGAGGCGGAGCTGATCAGCCGGTTGGGCTGAGGCGGGGGCGGGGGGCGACGGGGCCCCTTCCGTCCTCCACATGGCGGATCAGACGGCTGGTTTCATTCGTGCCGGAGCGGCTACGTGAGCCGAGGCGTGGGCCACGGACCAGACGCCGACCTCCGCCAAGGCGAGGATGCCGAAAGCCACCAGCCCGTGCAGAATGCCGAGGACAGGAGTGGAGAAGGCGGCAAGGGCTACGGCGATCTGGACAACGACAGCGAGCAGAAGCCACGCTGCCCAGCGGACGCCAGCATGTGACAGGAAGGCCACGACCAGTAGTGCCACCGCCAGAAGCGGAATAACGTACATGCCGAGCATGCTGTGGATCATGGCGGATGCCGGAGGGCCGGTGACGGTCGCTCCGGATTCAAGCATGTTGATGACAGTGAAGGTGCTCCAGGCGATGATCACCGCCTGAATGACGACGGCTGCAGCGATGAGGTGGGCGAGGATCTTATAAGTTTGCCGCATGAGGGCTGGGCTCCAACGAGCGGGACGGAACCGGCGGCTCCGTCGAAGGGGTGGACGCGTTGCGTCCTAGGATTCGTCGGATGCAGGCCGGCCACAAGAGCTCACACGGCGATGATATCGGCCGGTGAGGTCAATGTAGACCCCGACGGCCTATTTGACAATCCTTTTGCCGGAAAACTCCTCAAGACCAGGCGGCGGCCAGTAGCTCAGCGAGCAATTCCTCTGGATCCCGGGTGAGTCCGCGGCCGGTGAACCAGGCGCAGATGTTCCGGCAATCTCTGGCCAATAGATCGGCACCGAGCGGGTTCGCCGCCAGGTCCACCAGTTGTGGCAGATCGATGATCACCAGCCTCGATCCGGCGACCAGGACGTTGTAGGGGGAGAGGTCCCCATGGGCGTAGCCCAGTGAGGTCAGCCCGTGCATGGCTTCGAGGATTTGGTCGAAGTAGGATTCCAGCACGGGCCTCGTCGGCCGCAATTGCTGCAGTCGCGGCGCGGCAGTGCCGGGGTGGTCGGGGTCGCTGATGAATTCCATGAGGATCTCCATGCCATCCACCTGTATGGGGTAGGGGACCGGGATCCCGGCCTGGTGGGCGCGGACCAGGAAATTCCATTCGGCGGCTGCCCATTGGGCGGCCTCGATGTGGCGACCATAGGCGGAGCCGTTCGTTAAGGCCCGGGAGTCGCGGCTGCGACGTACCGTGCGGCCCTGGGTGTAGATGGTGGAGCGGCGGAAGGAGCGTTGCTCCGGCGTCCTGTACCTCTTGGCCGCGAACAGGGATCGGCGGGTATCTGTGGCACGTTCGAGGAGGAGGACATCTGCTTCCTTGCCGGTTTTCAACACACCGAGCTCGGTGTCGATGGCCCCGGCGTCCTCAATGATGAATTCGGGACGTGGCTCGGGGCCGCGCATCAGTTTCTCCACGCTGTTCCACGTGGACCAGCGTTGGTTTTCGGCCAGGGAGTCGTCGAGCATGTTCCATCCCGCAGGGCGCGCCTCGCCGGGGATGGGGGCGTGGGTTGCGGTGGGCTTCAGCTTCTGGAAGGTTTCGGCTGGATCAAGAGGGGGGTTCGGTTTCAAGGTGATGGTGACTCCCGGGAGTCGGCGAGCGTAGGTGGTCCTCCGAGACAACACCAGTGATCGGTGTATGTCAATCACTGGTGATTCGGCAACGTCTGCTGCCCGTCATGTAGGCTGGATCTCAAATACTGACCGATCGTTCAGGAAGGACTTGTCGACGATGACAACGCAGACCCCCGAGCTGGTACCGAGCTATATTCAGGACTCCTGGTGGACCCCCACTGGCACTGAAGGGGCCACGACGGTCCTCGACGCGAACACCGGTCAGGAACTGGCCCTGGTCAGTGCCGCCGGCCTCGACCTGGCAGACGCCGTGAACCACGGTCGCACCGTCGGGCACCGGGAGCTCGGGAAACTGACGCTGCACGAACGCGCCCTCCGGGTCAAGGAGATGGCCCAGTACCTCAATGAACGCCGCCAGGAACTTTACGAGGTCTCCTATAAGACCGGCGCCACCCAGGTCGACAACATGGTCGACATCGATGGCGGTATTGGTGCCCTGTTCATCCTTTCGTCCAAGGGCCGTCGCGAGATGCCTAATTCCAACGTCGTCCAGGACGGCCCCGCGGAGCCACTCTCTCGTGACGGTTCGTTCCTCGGCGGCCACATCTACACCCGCATCCCCGGGGTCGCGGCACAGATCAACGCCTTCAACTTCCCCGTCTGGGGCATGTTGGAGAAATTCGCTCCTGCTTTCATCGCCGGTGTCCCCACCCTCGTCAAGCCCGCCACCCCGACCGGCTACCTTTCCGAAGCCGTGGTGCGGATGCTCGTTGAATCCGGGCTCCTTCCGGCGGGCTCCCTGCAGCTGGTCTCCGGTTCCGCCCGTACCCTGTTGGACGTTCTGGACTACCGGGATATGGTCTCCTTCACCGGTTCGGCCTCGACGGCCGATGCTCTGAAGTCCCACCCGAACGTCGTGTCCGGTGGAATCCGTTTCACCGCCGAAACCGATTCCCTGAATGCTGCGATCCTGGGGCCCGACGCCGTCGCCGGCACCCCGGAGTTCGATGCGTTCATCAAATCCGTCGTGACCGAGATGACCGTCAAAGCCGGACAGAAGTGCACGGCGATCCGCCGGGCCATCGTCCCGGCAGAACTCGAGGACGACGTCGTTGCTGCCTTGGCTGACCGCCTGACCCAGCGCGTGGTCGTGGGGGACCCCCGGGCCGAAGGCGTCACCATGGGCGCCTTGGCGTCGCTGGATCAGCTAGGTGATGTCCGAGGTGCGGTGGAGGCCATGGTGGCCGCCGGCGGAGAAATCGCCTACGGGACGCTGGATGCCCCGCGGGTCAGAACCGCCTCGGGTGAGGAGCAGGAGGTCCCCGACGGGGCGTTCATGTCCCCGCTGCTGCTCACCTGGACCGACGCGAAGGCAGAGGCCGTCCACTCGCTGGAGGCCTTCGGTCCTGTGGCCAGCGTGCTGGGCTATCGGGACCTGGATGAGGCGGTGGAACTCGCCGCCCGTGGCAGCGGCTCGTTGGTCGCTACCGTGTGCACCAATGATGGGGAGACCGCCCGTGCCTTGACCATCGGGATCGCCGGGCATCACGGCCGGATCCACATCCTGAACCGCGAAACCGCCCGCACCTCCACAGGTCACGGTTCCCCGGTACCGCATCTGGTCCATGGCGGGCCGGGCCGCGCCGGGGGTGGCGAGGAACTCGGTGGCGTTCGGTCCATCAAACACCATATGCAGCGCTCCGCCATCCAGGGCTCTCCGAACTTGCTGACCGCGGTCACCGGCGTCTGGCATACCGGTGCGGATCGGGTCATCGCCGGGGCCCCCGAATTCGGGGCCGTGGCAGGAGCCATCCACCCGTTCCGTAAATCGTTGGCTGAGTTGCGGATCGGCGACGCCTTCGCCTCTCCGCTGCGTGAAGTCACGCTGGACGAGATCACCGATTTCGCGAAGACCACCGGCGATACGTTCTACGCCCATACCGATGCCGCAGCAGCGGCGGCCAACCCGTTCTTCCCCGGGGTCGTCGCGCACGGTTATCTGCTGGTTTCCTGGGCTGCAGGGCTCTTCGTCCAGCCGGCCCCGGGGCCGGTGCTAGCCAACTACGGGCTGGAGAACCTGCGCTTCATCACTCCCGTTCCGGCCGGGGACCGGGTTCGGGTCACGCTCACCGCCAAGAAGATCACCCCGCGGGTGACCGACGAGTATGGGGAGGTCGCCTGGGATGCCATCATCCACAACCAGGATGATGAGATCGTGGCGACCTATGACGTTTTGACCTTGGTGGAGAAGGAAGACACCATCTACCAGAACTGGCCGGGGCGCGGATAAGGCCTTCGGGGATCTGCCGGTGGCGAGGGCCGCCGGCAGATCAGCCCAGGTCCACCATCCGGTATCCCATGCCCCTGACGGTCTCGAAGCGTTCGGTGCCGAGCTTATTGCGCAGGTACCTCACGTAAACGTCCACGATGTTCGAGCCCGGATCGAAATCGTAGCCCCAGACCCGTGAGAGCAGCTGCTCCCGGCTGAGGACCTGGCCGGGGTTGCGCAGGAACGTCTCGGCTAAGGCGAACTCACGGGCCGAAAGGTCCACTTCCCGGCCATCGAGCAGGGCCCGGCGACCCCGGCAGTCCATTTCCAGATCGCCATTGCTCAGCAGGGCCGGGTCAGAGGCGCTGTTTTCGGGTTTCAACCGCAATCGCAGCCGTGCCAGCAATTCCTCGAAATGGAAGGGTTTGGCCATATAGTCATCCGCCCCGCTTTGCAGCCCGGTGACCGTGTCATCGATGCTGCTGCGGGCCGTCAGGATGATCACCGGGGTCTGCAGCCCGAAGGCCCGCAAACGTTTGAGGACCTCGTACCCATCGAGATCGGGGAGTCCCAGATCCAAGACGATGGCCTCGAAGTCCTCGTCGGTGGCCAGCTGTAGGCCGTCCTCGCCGGTATGGGCGACGCTGGGTTGCAGGCCCGCCGCCTTCAAGCCCTTGGCGACGAAGGAGGAAATGCGCTGCTCATCCTCGATGATCAGGATCCGGCTCATGCGCAGTGTTCTCCTCGTGGACGGGAAGCGTGAGGGTGAAGGTTGAACCGCGCCCCGGGGCGGAGTCCACTTCGACAGTACCCTCATGGGCAGCGACGATGGCCGAGACGATGTTCAGTCCGAGCCCCGAGCCGAAGCTCCGGGTGCTGTTGCGGCCCCGGCCGAACCTCTCGAAGATCCGCTGCTGATCCGTGATCTCGATGCCGGTTCCCTGGTCACGGACCCACAGCCGCAGCAGGTCGGTACCGGTTCCGGTGCCGGGACCGTCGGCGCGGATGATGGTCGAACCCAGGGCGATGGCAGAACCGGTACCGCTGAACTTCACGGCGTTGGCTGCCAATTGCAGCATGGCCTGGGTCAGGCGTCTGGGGTCCACGGCGACGGAGGCATCGGCGCGCTGGTCCACCTGCCAGTCCCGGTCGCCGAGCCCGCGTGCCTTTTCCAGAAGTTCATCGAGCCAGGGGCCCAGTTCCACGGGCCGCGGGGCCACGAAGCCCGGGCCATCCGATTTCGCCAGGGTGACGAGGTCATCGATGAGTAGCGACATGCGATCGAGCTCATCGACAGCGATATCCCGGGACTGGGTGACGTCCTGGGGGTCGTGGTCGTCCATGAGTTCCAGATGCCCTCGGATGATGGTCACCGGGGTGCGCAACTCGTGTCCAACGTCGTTGAGCAGTTGTCGTTGGGAGGTCAGCGCGGTTTCGAGGCGGTCGAGCATGGCATTGATCGTGATGGTCAGATCTGCGAACTCGTCGTTTCCCACGGTATCGATGCGTTGGGAGAGATCGTTTTCGGAGATTTGCACGGCGGTCTCACGCAGGAGCCTGACCGGCAAGAGCATCCGCCCAACCATCAGCCAGCTGGCAATGCCCGCCAGCACGGTCACCCCGGCGCCGACGGCGATGAAAAATTCGAAACTGCGATCGAGCGACTTGATCTCGGCACCGTAGTCGTAGGCGAGGACGAGTCGGGCCGGTTTCTGGTCGGCAGCCAACTGGACTGGGACGATCACGGCACGATAGGTGGTCGTGGCGGTGGTGACCGAACTGAGGGCAATCCGATGCGGTTGGCCGGTGGTCGAAGCCCAGTCCACGAATTCCTCATCGTTTTCCAAGCGCAGGTCGACCGTTTCGGGGGCCGTCCACTGCAGGTTCCCTTCACTGAAACTGACCATGCCTTCAGTCCGGGCCGGCAGGGTGCGTTGCATGGCAATATAAAGCAGATCATTCGCCTCGGTGAAGGCCTTGCCGGTTTCGGTATCCAGGCCCTGGGCCGCAAGGACCTGGAACTCACCGACGGTCCGGCGCAGGGAATCATCGATCCGTTCGTTCAGTGCCGAACGTTGCAGCAGATAAATGGTTGCCCCGGCGACCACCAGGGTGATGGTCACGATGGCGATCATTCCGATGAGGACACGGGATCGGACCGACCAACCCCCACGTGCCGGGCTAATCCTCCTCATCATCATCGTCATCCTCATCGTCGTCATCGTCATCGTCGTCGTCGTCCGCGGGGGATGGGGGAAGCGGTGCGACGGGGGCCTTGGTCTTGGGGGGAACCCGGGTCTGTGCCGGGGCGGTCGGCACGCTGGAGGGGCTCGCCTCGGTCGAGACGGAGTCGGTGGAAGAGGGTGCGGCCGGCGACGATACGGGCCATTCGGTCGCATTGATGGGCGGACTATAGGAGGCCTTGTCGCCGGAGCCGGGGGCGTTGAGGTCCCCTGGTAGGGCCGGCAGCGTTCCATCGTCGACGACGAGGCCGGGCCCCACATCTTCATGCTGTGGGGCGGTCAGCGCCCGGGCAGCAGCAAAGGCGCCGACCACCAGGGCCAGTAGGATCACGATGGATGCGGTGAGATTCACGAACCGTCTCATGCCCCTAGTGTTCCTCCTTTGGATGAGCCGCAGATGAGAGGCTTCCTAGTATGCCTTGACCCGCTGTTCGACGATGAGATGGATCAGGGCGAA
The DNA here is from genome assembly GCF_002332245.1 of Glutamicibacter sp. BW78. Taxonomy (NCBI): domain Bacteria; kingdom Bacillati; phylum Actinomycetota; class Actinomycetes; order Micrococcales; family Micrococcaceae; genus Glutamicibacter; species Glutamicibacter sp. BW78. The sequence goes on along the minus strand of NZ_NRGU01000030.1, from coordinate 314,797 downwards.
GCGTCTTTCGTGATCAATGGCGGCCAGTGCCGCCTGGAGTGCCGCGGGGACATCGACGTCGTTTTCTACACGGATCCCGAAGCCGCCAAAGGCCGTGGCCATGAGGGCGAAGTCGGGGTTCTTCAGCTGCGTCCCGGAAATCCGGTGTGGGTAGTCACGCTCCTGATGGGTGCGGATCGTGCCGTATTCCTGGTTGTCCATCACGATGATCAGCGGGGTGGCCCCATATTGTGCCGCAGTGGCCAGTTCCTGGCCGTTCATGAGGAATTCCCCGTCACCGGCAATGCTCACCACGCGCCGACCGGGACTGTCGAGGGAGGCAGCGACCGCCGAAGGGATCGAGTAGCCCATCGATCCGTTGCGGGCGCTGATCATGGAGGCGTAGCTGTTCGTGGGGAAGTACCGGTGCGCCCAGTTGGTGTGTTCCCCGGCGCCGAAGGTGACCATGGCATCGCGGGGCAGCGTGGGAACCAACTGGGCCATCAACGTGGACATCCTGGCTTGCCCGTCCCCGGGTGTGGCGTCGGGCAAGGCGGCGAACCTTTCCTGTTCGGCGCGCATCCTGGTGGTCCATTCACGCCAGGAATCCTTCACCGGCAGTTCCATGCGGACCAGGTCACGGACGAAGACCTCGGGTTTGGCCACGATCTGGTGCGATACCGGGCCCGAGCGTCCACGCAGGGACGGGTCGATGGTCACCAGGAAGTTCTTCTTCTCCCAGTTCTGCCGGATGGCAAAGCCGTCGGTGATGACGTCGCCGGGGACGGTGCCGACGAAGATCAGCAGGTCGGTCTCCTCGAGCAGGTCGTAGGTGGGTTTGGGGCGCCCGTAACCGATGGGCCCCACGTATGAGGGCGACGTGAAGGGGACGGTTCCCTCACACCGCCATTCTGCGGCGGCCGGAAGGTCATGCTCCTCAAGCCAGGTGGTGAATTCCTGGGCAGCTTCGGCCGTCCAATCATTGCCGCCGAAAATGAACAACGGTTTCTCGGAGCCGTGCAACGCCCCGTTCAGCGCTTTCCAATCGGTGACCGTCATGCCACCGGAGGCGACCGGGATCCGTGGGTGCAGATCCGAGGGGACCTGACGTTTGATGATGTCCTCGGGTAGGCCGACGACCACGGGGCCCGGGCGGCCGGACATGGCCGCGAACATCGCCTCGGCGACGACCTCCGAGGCGCGTTCTGCGTGGTCGAGGATCATCACGCGTTTGGCACCGGTGCCGAACCAGGCCTTGGGGTCGAATTCCTGGAAGGCCTCCTTTTCGCGGTGTTCGAAGGGGATGAGCCCGACGAAGAGGACCATCGGGGTGGAATCCTGCCAAGCGGTGTGCAGGCCGACGTGGGCGTTGGCAGCACCGGGGCCTCGGGTGACCATCGCGATGCCCGGACGCGGATTCATCTTGCCGTCGGCCTCGGCCATATAGGCGGCACCGCCTTCGTGACGGCAGACCACCGTGTCGATGGGGGAGTCGTGCAGCCCGTCCAGGACGTCAAGGTAGCTTTCGCCGGGGACGATATAGGCCCGCTGGACCCCGTGGGAGACCAGCGTCGCCACGATCAGGTGACCGGCAGTCGTGGGGGTGTGCTGGATGGTTGTCATCGGTGACCTCTTTCGCCGTTGAATGATCCGTCACGCCGGGACGCGGATGCCGGGGAGGGCCCCGCGGCGTCCTTGCTTGCTGACAGCTAAGTTACCGGACAGTAGCCTCTGGCTCCAGAATCGTTGACGCGAGCCCGTCATGAAGCAGAAGCCACGGAGGCGACGGCTCGTCCGTAGGATGGGGACCATGATCCAGAGTTTTGAAACCGCCGCGGGCCGGGCGGCAGTCCTGCGCCCCTGGACCTTCAGCGACCATGACACCGCCGCGGTGATCCAGGCCTTCGCCGCCCCTGATATGGCTGGGCAGTCGGCCCGGCCCATCGCCGATGCCGCTGGTGCCCGTGCTTGGCTGGACGTCACGGTCCCACGCGCCGACGTCCAGGAACCGAGCGCCGAGGAGGCACAGGATCAGGGGCCGGAACCGGCCACGCTGCGGGCCCTGGCCATCGACGTGGATGGCGAAGCCGTCGGAAACGTCATGGTTTCCGGGATGGAATGGCGGCACCAGACGGGGTGGGTGTCCTATTGGGTCGCTTCCTCGGCTCGTGGCCAGGGGCTGGCCACCGCGGGAGTCGCTGCGCTCGCCGGCTCGTGTTTCTCCAGGTGGGGCCTGTACCGGTTGGAATTGGGGCACCGGTTGAACAACCCGGCCTCCGGTGCTGTCGCCGCGGCTGCGGGATTCATCCGCGAAGGGGTCGAACGGGAGAAGCTGCGCTACCAGAACGAGGGCGGAACCTGGGAGCGTTTTGATACGGCTCTCTGGGCCCGGCTGGCCACGGACCCGGCGCCTGAAGCCGTCCCCCTGGACATCCTGCCGGGTTAAGGTCCGCAGCAGAGGGCCGCACACCAGTGGCGTGAGCGGCGGCTAGGCCTCCTGGTAGGGGCTCGGCGGGTACTCCACTGCGTCGTCCTGAATGGCCTCGGCCGGAAGTTGACGCCAGGACCACCAACCAAAGAGCGAGGCACCGAATTGAAGCACGAGGACCGCCAGCGTGGCGAAGGCCGGCTGGTTGCCGAAGTAGACGGCCACCTGGGCCACGGCGGAAGCCGCCACGATAAGCCACGCCCAGCGGAAGCCGTTGGCCACACCCACCAGACCAGCAGGAACCAAAGCGGAAAAGACCAGGGTCAACCAGAAACTGATTTGGATGCTGCCCAGGCTTTGCCCGCTGAAGATGGTGGGAATGGCCGATGCGAAGGCGATGAGCAGGGTGATGACGAAACCCCAGATGAGCGACGACGCAGTGAACGCCCGCACCTCGACCGTGCGGCCAAACTTTCCGACTAAGGGGTACTTGCTGAAGCGCCACAGGCCGTAGATCGGTACCAACAGGAAGGGAACGGCCTTGAAGAAGCCGTCGAAACCGAATTGCAGGGCGATCACTATCGGCCCGGCAAAGACGGCGATGATCTGGAACCACCAGCCGAGGTCGTTGCGGCGGGCCAGCAGCAACAGGGCGACCCCGGTGAACAGCACGCTGAGTGCGTCGAGCGCGAGGATCGTTGCGGTGTCGGTGCCAGCGGCCTGGTTAAAGAGGGTCTGGAAGAGCTGGTCCACGAAGAATGCCTATCGAACGGATGGGAGCAGGCGTGGGCGAGGGGCCGCACGGAGGGAACCTACCGATGGTACCGCCGGAGCCTTGCCGCCCCCGAATCCGCGCAGCGATCAACCCTCGGCGTGATGAGACCACAGTTCAGGCGCGCAGCCCATCGAGCATCATGGCGATCGCGTTTTCCTCGACCTGCTCGGGAGTGGATGGGCCATCGGTGCGGTACCACTCCACGAGCGAGTTGATGGTTCCGAACAACAGCCGCGTGGTGGTGCGCGGGTCGATGTCCTGCCGGAGGGAGCCTTCCTGCTGTGCGTCGACCACCAGCCGGGACAGGCGCCGGTCTACGGCCCGTCGCCGTTCCAACGCCAGTCGTTCGATCTCGGTATTCCCCCGCAGACGCAACAGCAAGGTCACGTACGGCTGACGGTCGATCAGCACCCTGATGGTCGAACGCAGAATGAATTCGAGACGCTGCCCGGCGTTGCCGTTGGAGGCGCGGGGATCCTGATCCAGCGCCTCCAACGGCACCAGGGCCTCGTCCAGGGCCCGATCCAACAGGTCGCCCTTGGAAGGGACATGGTGGTAGATCGCTGACTTGCTGATGCCCAAATGATCCGCCAGCGTACCCATCGACGTCGCGTCGTAGCCATATTTATTGAAGACCTGGACGGCGATGGACAGGACGGAATCCTGATCGTGTCCGGGACGGCCACGTTTGGCTCCGGAGGGTCTGCTAGCGGTAGTGGGCATGCCGACGATCCTACTTGTTGCGCAGGTCGTAGATGCGTCGCAGCTTACCCACCGAGCGAGGTAAGGACTCCGGGTCCACCACATCGACCCGGCAGCTGGAACCAATGTGGATCTTGATGAGCTTCTGCAGTTCACGGCTGGCTTCGATGGCCCGGTCTGAAGTGCAATCCACACGACGTTCGATCTTCACAGCGAGCTCGTCCATCCGGTCTGGACGAGTGATTTCGAGCTGGAAGTGCGGTGACAGTCCGCTGACCTTCAACGCGATCTCTTCGATCTGGCTGGGGAAGAGGTTCACACCACGCAGGATGATCATGTCATCGCTGCGTCCGGTGATCCGGCCCATGCGACGGTGACCGGGCCGTGCGGTACCCGGCAACAGGCGGGTCAGGTCGTGGGTGCGGTAGCGGATGATGGGCAGCGCCTGCTTGGTCAGCGAGGTGAAGACCAGCTCGCCGTGTTCGCCGTCGCGCAGGACCTGCGAAGGGTCGAAGGCGTCGATGATCTCCGGACGGAAGTGGTCCTCCCAGATGTGGCTGCCGTCCTTGGTCTCACTTGATTCGCCGGCCATACCCGGGCCCATGACCTCGGAGAGGCCGTAGATGTCGCAGGCATCAATATCGAACATCACCTCGAGCTCGTGGCGCATCTCTTCGGTCCACGGCTCGGCGCCGAGGACGGCGACCTTCAACGACGTGGAGCGCGGGTCAATGCCCTTGCGCTGCATGGCGTCCCCGATGGTCAGCAGGTAGGTGGGAGTGCACAGGATGGCCTCGGGGGCGAAGTCGTTGATCAGCGTGATCTGCTTCTCGGTCTGCCCGCCAGACATCGGGATCACGGTGGTGCCGAGTCGTTCGGCGGCCGCGTGGGCACCCAGTCCACCGGTGAACAGCCCGTATCCATAGGCGTTATGGACCTTCCATCCCGGTTTGACCCCCGACAGGCGCAGGCAGCGGGCACCGAGCTTGGCCCAGTCGTCCAGGTCGGTCTGGGTGTAGCCGACGACGGTGGCCCGGCCGGTGGTACCCGAGGAGGCGTGGATCCGCGCGACCTCGTGCTGCGGGACGGCGAACATCCCGAACGGGTAGGTCTTGCGCAGGTCCTCCTTGTCGGTGAAGGGGAACTTGGCCAGGTCGGAGAGTTCCTTCAGATCCGTGGGGTGGACCCCTGCGGCGTCGTACTTCTCCTGATAGAGCGGGACCCGGTCGTAGGCGTAGGCGACGGTCTCCTGCAACCGGGTGAGCTGGATCGACTCGATCTGATCGCGACTCATCGTCTCTTCGGGATCGAGCGGGTTGGGGAGTTCGGTTTCTGGGACTGTATGCGTCATTGCTGGCCCTTTGGTGATAGCTGGGTGGGTGGAAGGTGCATGACGTCGGTGGTTTGGTTCCGGCGTCGGGCATCTAGCGCTTGGGGACGGTCCGTGAACGACCGCGGAATTCGGCGACAATTTCCTCGCCGCCCTCCGGGGTGGTCTGACGGATCTGGATGTCGTACAAACCGCTGCGCCCTGACTGATGGCGGCGGGTCGCCTCGGCGGTGAGCAGGCGGCCCGGAAGGCCCGGTTTCATGAAGTTGATGTCCACACCCGAGGCGACGGTGACGGTGTCCTCGGAGCCTTCGGCGGGATTGCACGCCATCGCGAAGGCGGTGTCGGCCAGGGCGAAGATCATTCCGCCGTGTCCGATGCCGAAGCCGTTGAGCATTTCGCGACGCAGGGTCATGGTGATCGTGGCCTCGCCCTCACCGACGTGGACCACCTTGATTCCGAGCCATTCCGAGGCGTAGTCGTTGGTGAGTACGGCGTGCTGCGGGGCGGTTTCCGCTGGCACCGCATCGACGTCGGTATCGGTCATGCTGGGACTCCATCCACGATTTACTGAACGTTCATTAGGTAATCTTGAAATGTGATTCAAGTCAAGCCATGAACCGTGGGAGAGGGTTTGTTAACGCGTGGGGCAGGACAGGATCCGTGGGGATCCCGCCCTGCCCGAAACCTCAGGTGAGTTCTGCTCAGAGGCGTTCGGTGGCACCGAGCGCATCGAGGGCGAAGGCGTAGTCCCAGGCGCGGTCCTTCCACGCTTCGTAGCGTCCCGAGGCGCCGCCGTGCCCGCCATCCATTTCGATCTTCAAGACGATCGGTTCGCTGCCGGTGCTGATGTCACGCAGGCGCTGCACCCATTTCGCCGGTTCGACATAGAGGACCCGGGTGTCGTTCAGGCTCGTGACGGCGGCGATCTTCGGGTACTGCACCGCGGCAATGTTCTCGTACGGTGTGTAGGACTTCATGTAGGCGTAGACGTCCGCGTCGGTGATCGGGTTGCCCCATTCCTCCCACTCCAGGGCCGACAGGGGCAGCTCGGGGTCCAGGATGCTGGTCAGGGCATCAACGAACGGCACCTGCGCCACGATGGCCGTGTATAGCTGCGGTGCCAAGTTGGCGATGGCGCCCATCAGCAGGCCTCCGGCCGAACCGCCCATCGCCGCGACGCGGCGCGGGTGGGCCCACCCGGTGGCGACCACGTGCTCGGTGGCGGTGACGAAATCGGTGAAGGAGTTCTTTTTCGCCAGCTTCTTACCGTCGTCGTACCAGTGGCGACCCAACTCGCCACCGCCGCGCACATGGGCGATGACAAAGACGACGCCACGATCGAGCAGTGAAAGCCGGGGAATCGAAAAACCGGGGTCCATGCTCATCTCATAGCTGCCGTAGCCATAGACCAGTGCCGGGTTGGAACCATCCCTGGAAACCTCCCGGCGGCGGATCACCGACAGTGGGATCCGGGTCCCATCGGCGGCGGTGGCCCATTCTCGTTCGGCCACGTAGTCATCGGCATCGTACCCTCCCTTGACCGGGGTCTCCTTGCGCAGCGACAGCTCCCCGGAGTTCAGCGTGTAGTCGTAGATGCGCGGCGGGACCAGGAAGCTGGTGTAGACCAGACGGATGACCGGGGCATCGTATTCGGCGCCGGCCAAAGAGCAGGTGTACAGCTCCTCGTCGAAGTCCGGTTCGGTCACGGAGGCCTGGGAATCGGTGCCCAGCCCGGCCAGCGGAAGGACCTGGATTCGTTCAATGGTGTCCTGGCGGACGGAGACCATGGCATGGGAGGCGGTGACCGCGGTGCCCTCGATCTTCACATCGTCGCGGTGGGCGAAGACCGTGGCCCACTGCTGATCGGCCAACGGTTTGGAGAACTCGTCGGCGGCGACCAGGGAGACCATGTTGTTCTCGGCGTCGAGGTTATGCGTGAGGAGATAGTTACGCTGGCCGTCCACGGTCACCGGGTCCATGCCATGAAGGATCCGTGCCTCGCGGCCCAGCAGCAGGCGGGGAGCGGCGAGTGGATCGACCAGATCCAGCGAATGGGTCTCCGCATATTCGGAGTTGCCGATGGAGATCAGCAGTTCCTGGCGGTCGGGGGAGAGGTCGAAGCCCATCCACATGCCCGGATCGTCTTCCTGGAGCACGACGGTGTCGCGGGAGGGGTCCTGGCCCAGGGTGTGAACCTTGACCTGGTTCGGACGCCAAGAATCATCGACCACCGTGTAGTAGACCCGGGTGCCGTCCGGGGAGAAAGCCAACCCGTAAAAGACGTTCTCGATGACATCGGGAAGTAGTTCGCCGGTCGAGAGGTCTTTGATGCGCAGGGTGAAGCGTTCGTCACCGGCATTATCCTGGGCGTAGGCGAGCAGGTTCCCGTCCTCGGCGACGGCCAAACCGCCCAGCGCAAAGAAGGGCTGGCCTTCGGCTTCGGCATTACCGTCGATCAGGATCTGCTCGCCCTCGAACGGTTTTCCGGCTTCGATGACCGGCGGCGTCCAGTCGGCGACAGGATCACCGGTGTCGGTGGCGGCGGCGCGGCAGTGCACCGCATACTGCTGGCCCTCTGCGGTCCGGCTGAAATACCACCAACCATTTTTGCGGGCAGGAACCGAGAGGTCAGTCTCCTCGGTGCGCTCCTTGATCTCGGCGAAGATCTTCTCACGCAGCTCCTGCTGCCCGGCGGTCACCGCCTCCGCATAGGTGTTCTCGGCCTCGAGGTGGGCGATGACCTTCGGATTCTCCTTCTCGCGCAACCACTCATAGTCATCGACGAACGTATCGCCGTGGTGTGTGCGCTGGACGGGGATCTTGGCAGCGACGGGAGGCTGCGCTTCGATGGGGGATTCGCTCATGCGTCCCATTCAACGCCATGACGTTGGCGCCTCGCGCGCTGTTCGCCAGCGGCGTGTTGTTCAGACGTCAGCCCCGATATGCGCCCTGCTCCACGTCGCTACGTGGGGGACAAGCCATCAAGATCGAGGAGTCGTGCCCCGGAGACGGGTTCTGTATTCACCATTTCCCGGCCACCTCCGGGCCGGGGCCGTGGCTTCTCTCACCGGAGGAGTCATGGCTCATGAGCAATTTTTCATGCACACCACTTGTGGCACATCGGATTCCGGTTGACGTGGATGTTGTTGGGCGTAGTGTGTCGAGTCCGTTCCCAGTTCCAGGGATGCGGTCGAGCGATCGTTTTCGTGCAAAAGAATGGAGCAGACCATGTCGGAAAAGGAAATCACAGCGTCGCGGACCATTGATGCCCCGGCGGACACCCTCTTCAGTGTCCTTTCCAACCCGGAGAGGCACGCCGAGCTTGATGGCTCGGGATTGGTCCAGTCCGATGACAAGTCCGACCGCATCACTGCGGTGGGCCAGATGTTTACGATGAACATGCACTGGGAAAAAATGGGAAGGGATTACAAGACAGACAACCATGTGGTTGGTTTCGACGAAAACAAGCTTTTGGCTTGGGAAACCGCCCCGCATGGACAGCAGCCCCCAGGGTGGCAATGGGTTTGGGAACTTGAACCCCAGGGGCCGGATTCCACCAAGGTTTCGGTCACGTACGACTGGAGCTCGGTCACGGATAAGGATGTTTTGAAGCAGATTAGCTTTCCGGCTATCCCGCAGGAAGACCTCGAGTCCTCACTGGGCAATCTGGCCTCTGCTGTCTCGCAGGTACAACGGGTTTCGACGGTGAATCGCACCGGATTTTGGGCGTCTCGGTCAAACCCGGTGAGATTCACAACTGACCCAGCCTCGCGGGCCCTACCCGGCAAGCAAGTACGACACTTGCCACTGTCTCAACAGCTGATACGAGTCCACGAACGGACAAATCTTCTGATGGATACGTGGAGATCGCCTAAAAGTAGAGGGAGTTGCCCGCAAGGTCGAGGGCCTCTGCTCGTTCGTCGTGGGGTGGCTTGTGAAAAGTGAAATACCCGGCGCTAGCGTCTGACAGCTGAGCGATCTCACCCAACGAGCCTTTGATGCGGCACAACAGTGAAGGTGGGATCGCTCCAGATCGACTCCAGCGGGCAGCGGTTCCCGAGACCGGCTGCGCGGCACGCCGGGTATGGCTTCGGCCTAGACTGACGAAATGGACACCACCAGCCAGATCCCGCCCGTCACCGTCACCGTCACCGGCGCTGCCGGGCAGATCGGCTACTCCCTCCTTTTCCGTATCGCCTCCGGCGCGCTACTGGGACCCGATGTTCCTGTCAGGCTGCATCTCCTGGAGGTGCCCCAGGCGACCCGTGCCGCAGAAGGCACCGCCATGGAACTCACCGACTGCGCCTTTGGGCTGCTCGCCGGCGTCGAGGTCTTCGATGATCCGAACCGAGGATTCGAGGGGACCAACCTCGCGCTGCTGGTGGGTGCGCGCCCGCGGGGGCCCGGCATGGAACGGGCCGACCTGCTGAGCGCCAACGGCGGCATCTTCTCGGTCCAGGGCAAGGCCCTGAACGAGCACGCCGCCGATGACCTGCGGGTGGTGGTGGTCGGCAATCCGGCGAACACCAATGCGCTGATCACCGCGGCCCACGCCCCCGACATCCCCGCGCAGCGCTTCACCGCGATGACGCGTCTGGACCACAACAGGGCAGTCGCCCAGCTGGCCGCCAAAACCGGTTCCCCCGTCGACACCATCCGCAATATCGCCATTTGGGGAAACCATTCGGCCTCGCAGTACCCGGACCTCACGCACGCCGAGATCGACGGCCGCCCGGCCACCGGGAGGGTGGAACAGGCCTGGGCACGGGAGGAATTCATCCCCCGGGTGGCCAACCGCGGTGCCGAGGTCATCGACGTCCGGGGTGGTTCCTCGGCGGCGTCGGCGGCGAATGCCGCGATCGAACACCTGCGCCTGTGGTGCACACAGACCGGCGAGAGTGGATGGACGAGCATGGCCGTGCCCTCCGATGGCTCCTACGGGGTCCCCGAAGGCCTGGTTTCATCCTTCCCCGTCACCACTGCCGACGGCGGGTATTCGATTGTCCAGGGGCTGGACATCGACGCGTTCTCGCGGGAGCGCATCGACGCCTCGGTGGCCGAGCTGGTCTCCGAGCGCGAGGCGGTCACCTCGCTGGGCCTGCTCTAGGACTCCGGCGCCCTGCTCAGGACGTCCGGAAACCGCCGTTGCTGTGCAGCAACTGCCCGGTGATCCAGGACCCGGCGTCGGAGAACAGGAAACGCACCAGCTCGGCAGTGTCCAAGCCCGTGCCGAGCCGGCCCGCGGGTGTCGCCCGCACCAGGGCTGCCCGTTGTTCCTCATCCATCCAGCCGTTGTCGATGGGCCCGGGGTTGATGACATTGGAGCGGACACCCCGATCGGCGAGCTCGAGGGCGGCGGCGATGACCAGACGGTCCAAGGCGCCCTTGCTAGCGCCATAGGGCAGGTTGCCCGCAGTGTGGTCGCTCGTCAACGCGACGATCCTGCCACCGACTCCTCCCTCTGACGGCCCGGTGGAGGGAAGTTGTCCGGCGAAGGCCTTGATCAGCAACCACGAGGCGCGGGCGTTGACCGCGAAATGCCGGTCCCAGCTCTCGATGTCGGTGGTCAGGATCGAACTGTCCACCGATTCGCAGTGTGCCAATACCAGACCATCCACCGTGCGCCCCGCCGGCCCGGAGCCCATCAGCTGGCCCGGAAACACCGGTTCGCCCAGATCGCCGGGCGCGAGAATGACCTGCGCCCCGTACTCGCGGCAGGCATCGGCGATGGCATGTGGATCGTCCTCGCCGCGTTCCAGGTCGATGCGCTCGTCGTAGGGCTGCCAATGATTCAGGATCAGGTCCCAGCCGTCCCGGGCCAGGCCCAGCGCTATGCCGGAGGCGATCGACCGGCGGCGTCCGACGCCGGTGACCAGTGCCAGGTGCTTCTGCTGTGAAGGTGACATGGCACCGAGGCTAGCGATACGGCGTCGTACCGGGAACCCATGCACGGACTAGCGTTCGGGCACCAGGGTCCTGGAGTACTGGACCTGGCCCAGGGCGTTGATGAGTTTGACCGTGAACTCGGAGCCATCCCCGGCCACCTTGACGTGCCCGAAGTACTGGTGTTCACCCGAACGCGGTGAGCCCAGAGGAGGTCCTGCCTGCTGGAAGTCGACCTGGGGGCCGAAGGTCAGGTCCAGGGCGTTGGGTCCGAAGGATCCCGCGTTGATCGGCCCGGCGACGAACTCCCAGAAGGGGTTGAAATCGCGGAAGGCCGCGCGTTCGGGGGAGTAGTGGTGGGCCGCGCAGTAGTGCACGTCGCCGGTGAGGAAGACGACGTTCCTGATGCGGTGCCTTTTGATGGCCGAGAGCAGGCGGGCGAGTTCGAGTTCGCGTCCCAGCGGGGCACCGTGATCGGCGTTGGAGATCGATTCCTGGCCCTTGCCGTCCAGGACGACCAGCCCCAGTGGCAGGTCGTTGCCGATGACCTTCCACGTGGCCGGGGAACGGCGCAGCGAGCGGATGAGCCACTGCAACTGCTCCTCGCCAAGAATGCTGGTTGCCTGCGATTCCAGCCCGGAGGTGTTCGGGCTCCTGTGCGAGCGCATGTCCAGGGCGAACAGATCCAGGTGGGGTCCGCGTTCGATGTGACGGTAGATGCGGGTGGGTTCGAATCCCGTTCCCGGTCGCAGGGCCCGCCGATCGGCGATGGGCATGTATTCCTGCCAGGCACGCCGGGAGCGTGCGGCCAGGGTGTCGACCTGGCGAACGGCATAACGCGGATCATCAATGATTTCACCGGGGTACCAGTTGTTCATCGTCTCGTGGTCATCCCACTGGGCTACCACCGGGACCTCTGCATACATGGCCCGCAGGTTCTCATCCATCATGTTGTAGCGGTGGCGACCCCGGTATTCGTTCAGCGTCTCGGCCACCTTGGAGACCTCCTCGGTGACGACGTTGCGCCAGATCCGGCCATCGGGCTCCTTCATCTCCGCTTCCAGGGGACCATCCGCGTAGATGGTGTCTCCCGAATGCAGGAAGAAATCGGGTCCGGTGGCGTGCATGGCCGCGTAACCGCGCATTCCCCCGATGTCCTCGTTGATGCCGTAGCCCTGCCCGGCGGTGTCCGCTGTCCAGACGAAGCTCTGCGATGAGGAGTCATGGCCGTGCCGGTGGCCGTGTGCAGGGGCCGTGGTGAAGGAACCGCGGCCGGTTTCGCTGCGGCGGCCGTGGTCGTCCTCGAAATACAGTTCGACGGCGAAGCGCATGCCCGCGGGCAGCCTGCGCGCGTGCAACTTGGCGGTGAAATCGGTGCTCGCCCGGGCCTGCGAACCCGACAGGTGGAACGTTCGTGCATGGCGTCCGCGGAGCGCCTCGCCATCCTGACCGGCGGCGCGGAGCACCGCGTGCAGACGGCCCGGCCCCGAGGCGCGGGACCATAAGACGGCAGAGTTCGTCGAGACGTCTCCGGTGGAGATGCCGGAGGGCAGAGTCAGGCGTCGGGCCGACAAAGCGATGGCTGACGCAGGGTTCATGGCGGAAGCGGGGGGAACGATCAGCGAGGCGGCGGCAAAAGTCGAAGCGGAAGCCGCGCCTTTGAGCAGTGAACGGCGCGAGGCGCCGGGCCGGAAGGAATCCATATCCACGAGCCAACCTCAGGCAGAAGACCAGCACCTTTCCACACGATGAACGGCAGCAGAAACCCCTGGTGGCAGGATGGTTCCATGGCCACTGAAGAACCGACAGCCGAAACCAATCCCGCGCTCGCCGCCTGGGAATCCGTCCTCGCCTACGCACCTCGCTATCTGGAGCATCTGCGCTCCTTCGATCGGCAACCCGGCTACCAGGTCGCCGTCGCCGTCGACGGGACGGTCATCGGGACCATCGCCGGCGGCTACGCCGATGTCGCCGCCGGTACCGAGATGACGGACGCCCACCAGTTCCGCATCGCCTCGCATTCGAAGATGTTCACGGCCACCGCCATCCTTCAGCTGGTCGAAGCAGGGTCCCTGACACTTGAAGACGCGGTCGCCGACCACCTGCCCGAATTGGCCGGAACGGAAACGGGGAAGGTCACCGTAGGGGAGCTGCTCTCCCACTCCTCCGGGTTGACCCGCGACGGCACCGATTCGGACTTCTGGGTCCTGTCCCGGCCCTTCCCCGGACGAGGGGTACTCCTCGAAACCGCCGCCAACGGTCGGGTCATCGGACGCCACACCCACTTCAAATACACCAACATCGGCTATGGCCTGCTGGGACTGATCATCGAGGCCGCCAGCGGGCAGGACTACCGCGGGTACGTCCGGGAGAAGCTGATTGATCCGTTGGCGCTGCACGATACCGGGCCGGATCTGGATGAGGGGGCCACCAAACTGGCGACCGGCTACGGGGCGCTGGCCGTGATGGGTGAGCCCTATACCCTCGAGCATCGATGCACGATCGACCATGTGGATACCGGGGCACTGAGTGCTGCGACCGGTTTCTACTCCACCGCCGGCGACGTCGTTCGATTCCTCACGGCCCATCTGCCGCAGCGCCCGGGGCAGCAGGCCGCAGGGTCTCCGGTTTCCGAACACTCCAAACGCCGTATGCAACGCGCGCTCGAACAATCGGGGGTGCCCGGCAGGGACTACGGGTTGGGGATGATCCTGCAAGAAGTCCATGGGCAGGAAACCTTCGGCCATAGTGGCGGCTACCCGGGACATATCAGCCGCAGCTGGGCGTTGCCGAAAACAGGTGTGGCCCTCAGCGTGCTGACCAACGCCATCGACGGACCAGCCACGACCTGGGGTGAGCAGCTCATCGGACTGGCATCCCTGGCAGCCGCAGAAATCCCGTCCTCGTACGCCGATGTCCCGGTGGAACAGCTGAACCGGTTCACCGGGCGGTTCGCGGGACTCTGGGGCGTCCAGGACATCGTCGAGCTCGGTGGCAAGCTGTATTGCCTGTCCCTCGGTGCATCCCCTGACCCGGCGCTGACCGAACCACTGGAGTATGTGGATGCCCGGACCCTGCGTACGCGCGACCCCAACGGCTTCGGCGGGTACGGGGAGGACTTCGTTTTTGAATTCGATGCCGCCGGGGCGGTCGCCATCCGCGGCCCCGGGGGGATGAAACTGGTCCGTCAAACCGATTTTCGTGTTCCGTCGCGGGTCGTTAACCCCGCCAGCTGACCCGGCCAGACCGCAGCCGTCGTCGGATGCAGGGCTGGATATAACACGCGCCGCTGAACACTCCCTGTGAGTCGGGTCACCATGCTCTATTGTCTAAGTGAGTCCAAGACCCGTGAAGACGGGCCGCACCATCAGCGAACGGGGTAGAGAACTTGCGACATCACATCAGGGCGGCCCGTACCGGGCGCCGTCGAACAGGGCTGGTGGTCGCGGCGTTCCTGGCCGTGGCCTCGCTTTTATTCGGTGCGACGGGAGCGGCAGCCGATACGTCGGCATCCGGTTCCGGTAATTCGGCCGTCGAAGGCAAGACCTTCGTCATCGGCACGGACACCACGTTCGCGCCCTTTGAATTCCGCGGTGCCGACGGCGAACTGACCGGCATCGATATGGACATTGTCCGCGCGGTGGCCGAGGACCAGGGCTTCAAGGTCGAGATCCGTTCGCTCGGGTTCAACGCGGCACTGCAGGCGTTGACCTCCAACCAGGTTGATGGCGTCATTGCCGGCATGTCCATCACCGATGAGCGCAAGGAGGTCTACGACTTCTCGGAGCCCTACTTCGAATCCGGCGTCCAGATGGCCGTTGCCAAGAGCAATGACGACATCACCGGCTATGAGGATCTCAAGGGCAAGACCGTCACCGCGAAGACCGGCGCCGAAGGCGAGACCTACGCCAAGTCCATTGCCAAGAAATACGGCTTCAAGGTCAAATCGCTGGACCAGTCGGCGAGCATGTACGAACTGGTGAAGTCCGGAAACGCCGTCGCCGTGTTCGATGACTACCCCGTGCTGGCCTACGGTATCGCCCAAAACAACGGGCTGAAAACGGTCACCGACAAGGTGCCGGGCGGCTCTTATGGCTTCGCCGTGAACAAGGGAAAGAACGCCGACCTGTTGGCTGCCTTCAACGACGGACTAGCCAAACTCAAGGCCGACGGGGAATACGACAAGATCCTCGACGAGTACCTCGGGGATCCCACGGCGGCCCAGCCCACGACCTTCTGGGAACTGCTGGAAAGTTCGTTGCCGGCACTGCTTAAAGGTCTGAAGAACACGATGGTCGTCACCGGGATCTCCTTCGTGGTCGCCATGATCATCGGCCTGGCCGCAGGATTCATGAAGATCGCGCGGAACATCATCGTGCGCGGGATCTCCACCACGTTCGTGAACGTCTTCCGCGGCACCCCACTGCTGCTCTGGGCCTTCATGTTCTACTTCGGCATCCCCCAATTGACGGGTCTACCCATCAATATCTGGGTCGCCGCCGTCCTGACCTTGTCGCTGAACTCGGGAGCCTACGTCGCGGAAATCGTGCGCGGCGGCATCCAATCGGTGGACCCGGGCCAAATGGAGGCCAGCAGGTCTCTGGGCCTGGGCTACGGAAAGTCCATGCAGAAGGTCGTTGTTCCGCAGGCGTTCAAGATGATGACCCCATCGCTGATCAACCAGCTGATCATCATGCTCAAGGACTCGTCCCTGCTGCTGGCCATCGGCTTCGCCGAACTGCTGTACCAGGGCCAGCAAATCTACGCGGCGAACTTCCGCGTCACCGAGACGCTGCTGATCGTCGGCGTCATTTACTTCGTCGCGGTCATGCTGCTGACGAAGCTGGCCAACTTCGCTGACAGGAGGTTCAACAAATGAGTGCGTCGACAACGGACACGGACCGCAAGCTGATGATCGAGGTGCGTGGGCTGCGCAAATCGTTCGGTTCCAACGAGGTCCTGCAGGGGATCGACGCCGAGGTGGCTGAAGGGGAAGTCGTCTGCGTGATCGGCCCTTCGGGCTCGGGCAAGTCGACGTTCCTGCGGTGCCTGAACAAGCTCGAGGACATTTCCGGGGGCACGGTGGTGGTTGACGGGTTCGACCTCACCGACCCGAAGGTGGACATCAACGACGTCCGCCGCCATATCGGCATGGTGTTTCAACACTTCAACCTCTTCCCGCATATGACCGTGGCGGAGAACGTGATGCTGGCTCCGGTTGAGTTGAAGAAGGCGTCCAAGGCAGAGGGGCGCGCGAAGGCGATGGAATTGTTGACCCGGGTCGGGTTGGCCGAGAAGGCCAATGCCCGGCCAGCCGCACTCTCGGGAGGGCAGAAGCAGCGTGTGGCCATCGCCCGGGCGCTGGCCATGAACCCGGGGATCATGCTCTTTGACGAGGCCACCAGTGCCCTGGACCCGGAAATGGTGGGTGAGGTCCTGCAAGTGATCCGGGATCTGGCCAATTCGGGGATGACCCTGGTTCTGGTCACCCACGAGATGGGCTTCGCCCGTGAAGTGGGGGACCGGGTGATCTTCATGGCCGACGGCGTCGCCTGTGAGGAAGGGACGCCCGAGCAGCTCTTCAACAACCCGCAGCAGGAACGCACCAAGGAGTTCCTCTCCAAGGTCCTCTGACCCCGGAAGGGGAACGCCGTACGACGGCGGTGGACCGGCTTGGCGATGGCCGTTTCACCGCCGCTGCTGTTTCCTGGGGTCCTGGCTCCTTGTCCGGGGACGCTCTACGTGCCTACGGTGAAGATGGACGTTTCCGGAGCCGCAATCCGGGAACGGCAAGGCGGCATCCGCCGCCCTGCAGGTAACCAGCGAAGGAGCGAGTCATGAGTTCCGCAACGCCAGAACGAGACCCCAACATGGAGCCGAGCCTCGGATCCGAGTTCGTGCCGGACCCGGAAGAGGCCACCGGTGATCCGCTGGAACCGGTACCCACCGATGGTCGGGGAGGACAGCCCGCGGAAGGGTCATCGGACGACGTCGCCATGATGGAAGAGGGCGACCCGTTGCGCGAACCCACCTACACCGAAGAGGAAGACCTGCCGTTCGTCGATGAAGAAGTCGACGTCCTGGAAGACCAGGGTGAGCTCTCGGACCCGGAGGCCGACCGACTGGCCAATGCCTCCATTGACGAGGAGGAAGACGAGGTGCTGGGCCGTGCGTTGGCCGAGGATGCCGGCGATGACCTGACTGCTGACATCAAGGAGGATCTGGGCGACGTCGAATAGCTTCCTTGGACCGTCCAAGACACTGCCCGGACCCCCAAGGTCTCCACCAGGGGGTCCGGGCAGTGTCGCGTGAACCCGGTGCCTACCGGGCCAACCAGGCGACGGCCAGGACGATGAGTGCCCCGGCCGGCATGAACAACGCTGGCAGCACGGCCGCGAGTCTGGAGTGGCGTTCGGGCGCCGATGATGGTTGCAGCGGATCCACCAGTGAATCCGGGCTATCGGTCAGCGCCCGGCGGAGCTGCCAGACGGTCGCCAGGGCGATCGTCGCAGCGGCTGCGCCGAGCACCCACCCCGGTTCCAGGGCCACGACGGTCGGTGTTCCACGTCGGGGGTCGAAGAAGCCTGCCAGGGCCGCCGCGCCGGTGGCCAGAACGAAGACCAGCGCAAAGACCCACAGGTGCCGCACGGCATAATTGAAGTAGTACGGCAACCCGAGCATGAGGGTCATCGGGACGAGGAAGAGGCTCAGTTGTGGCCCCGAGAAGTCGAGGGTGGAACCGCCGAAGACCGCAGAAGCAGCGGGACCCAGAACAAAGATTGCCATGAGGGACACCACGGGGGCCATGACGGCTGAACTGGACCACACGACGCCTTGAACAGTGGGCAGCTCCAGATCGTCGGCGTAGGAACGAGGGTCCCCAAAGTCAGTGAAGGCGGGATGACCGGAATCGGCGATGTGCTCGCGCACCACGGCCACCGCATCGCCGATGGCATCGCTGCGTACCTCGCGCAGGCGGAGGGTCAAGATGAAGTCGTTGATCCAGGACTTGTCGGTCTGCAGGGGGCTCATGATCTGCCTTTCGTGATCGGTTGACGCGGAGACGTGGTGTTCGCTGCTTCGCGTGGTCGTGGCGTTCATAGCTCCGAGACGAGGACGGCCAAGGCCATCAGCGGGATCAGCAGGTGTGGAATCAGCCGGATGAGTCGTTGAACGCGCCCCACGGGGGCAGGTGGCGGGGTCGTGGGATCGATGATTGGTTCAGGGCCGGTGCGCCACGCGTTGACTGCGGCCCAGCCGCTGGCCGCCAGGATGGCGGCCCCTGACCCGAGCGCAAGCCACCACGGTTCCCACGCGGCGATGGCCTGGAAGCCGCGCTCCGGGGCCAGTAGCCCCGCGCTGGTGCCGGCGAGGATCGCCAGGACGGCCCCGGTACTCAAGATCCAGGGATGACGCAGGCCGTAGGTGAAGTAGTACGGCAAGGTCAGCAGCAGCGCGCCAGGAATGGCGAACAGGAACAGCTGCGGCAGCGACATCTCCATGCTGGCATTCCGCAGGAGGGTGGAAATGGCTGGTGCGAAGGCGATGAGCCCGACCAGGGACACCGCGGTTCCCAGAACCGGAGGATCGGTCCAACGGGCGGTCGGCACGGTGGGTAAGTCCAGCTGTTTCGCGTAGTCATCGGCTGTGCCGAAGGCTTCGTCGGCGCCCTGTCCGGAATCTGCAATATGTTCGCGGACCACGGCCACGGCATCGCCGATGGCATCTCCGCGCACGCGGCGCAGGCGCAAGGCGAAGATGAAGGCTTCGATCCAGGACTCGTCGGTTTGCGTGGAGCTCATGGCCCGGTCCGCCTTTCAGTAGTGTTTGACAGGGGGAGGTCGGTACCGGGTGGTCCTGGGCTCAGGAAGTCGCAGGTCACTGCCGCGAATTCCTGCCAGCGCCGACGATGGCGTTCGAGCTCGGCCCGCCCCGCGGTAGTCAGGGAGAAGTACTTGCGACCCGGGCCCGAGGTTCCGGCCCGCCATTCGGTCTCCACCCAGCCGGCGCCTTCGTACCGCGTCAGCAGCGGGTACAGGGTCCCGCCCTTGACCACACCCAGACCTGCTTGCTCCAGTTCGGCGATGATCGCATAGCCGTAGGACGGCCCGGTTTCCAGGGCCCGCAACGTGCACAGCCCCAGGAGTGCACGCATCCAGTCAGTGGGCCAGGGGGGTCCTGGCGTCCCGTCGTCGTGCGTTCCTGGGTGGGCGGACATAAGTAGATTGTCTGTCTAACTAGTAAGTGTGTCAATCTTTCGTAGGTTGAACCTCATCAATTGACGGATAGGTGATCTGCCCCATATCCTGAACGAACGGTCAGTAATTCGAAACTTGTCACAGTGAGGTGAGCCCCTTGGCTGCACAGAACGACCCGAAAGGGCCCCTGTCCGCGGTGCTGACGCCCGAGGAAGAGGCGGCGCAGGAGCATTTTGACGCGGTGATCGCCGACGACTCGCGCATCGAGCCGCGCGACTGGATGCCGGAGGGCTACCGCAAGACCCTCACGCGGCAGATTTCCCAGCACGCCCACTCCGAGATCATCGGCATGCAGCCCGAGGCCAACTGGATCACCCGCGCACCGAGCCTGAAGCGCAAATCCATCCTCATGGCGAAGGTCCAGGACGAGGCAGGCCACGGGCTCTACCTCTATTCGGCCGCCGAGACCCTGGGCACTCCCCGTGACGTGCTCACCGAGCAGCTGATCTCCGGCAAGGCCAAGTACTCCTCGATCTTCAACTACCCGGCCCGCTCCTGGGCGGATATGGGTGCCATCGGCTGGCTGGTCGACGGAGCCGCCATCGTGAACCAGGTTCCGTTGTGCCGTGCCTCCTACGGGCCGTACGGCCGGGCCATGGTCCGGGTCTGCAAAGAGGAATCCTTCCACCAGCGCCAGGGCTTCGAGATCCTCATGGAACTCGCTGCCGGCACCGATTCGCAGAAGCAGATGGCACAGGACGCCATCAACCGCTTCTACGAACCCTCGCTGATGATGTTCGGTCCGCCGGACGGGGATTCGCCGAACTCACAGCAGACGATGAAATGGAAGATCAAGCGCTTCACCAACGACGATCTGCGCCAGCGTTTCGTGGGCATGATCGCCGAGCAGGTCAAGGTCCTGGGGCTGACCCTGCCCGATCCCGAACTGTGTTTCGACGAAGAAACCGGCAAATGGATGCATAAGGACCTGAACTGGGCCGAGTTCAAGGCAGTGATCGCCGGGGCCGGGCCGTGCAACGCCCAGCGCCTGCAGCGCCGCCGCGACGCCCACCACGAAGGCGCCTGGGTCCGCGAGGCCGCCGCAGTATATGCCGAGAAGATGCAACAGGAAGCAGAGGTGGCCTAGGTGGCCCAGGAAAAGAACCAGCACGACGCCGGTACCCCCGCCACACGCGAATGGCCTCTGTGGGAGGTCTTCGTCCGCTCCGCCCGTGGTCTGTCGCATGTGCACGCCGGATCGCTGCACGCACCGGATTCCGAAATGGCTGTGCGCAATGCCCGGGACCTGTACACCCGCCGCAATGAGGGTGTCTCGCTCTGGGTGGTGGCCTCCACGGATATCATCGCCTCCGACCCGGATTCCAAGGGCCAGTTCTTCGAGTCCCCTCAGGGTAAGGACTACCGGCACGCCACGTACTACAAGAAGAGCGAAGGCGTGAAGCACCTGTGAGCGCCACCGAGACCACCGAGAGCTACGGCGACTCCACCGCCTCGGCCACCCGCATCACCCCCGGAAACGCCCTGCGTCCGGAGGATATTCAGCTCCAGAAGGGGGCGCCGAGCGAAGCGGTGGCACAGTACGCCCTGCGTCTAGGCGATGACGCCCTGATACTGGCCCAACGTCTGTCGAACTGGATTTCGCGCGGCCCGGAAATCGAAGAAGACATCGCCTTGGGCAATATCGCCCTGGACCAGCTCGGCCATGCCCGGTCGTTCCTGTCTTATGCCGGGTTGGCCTGGGGCCAGAGCGAAGACGATCTGGCCTACTGGCGCGAGGAGGAGGAATTCCGCTCGCTGCACCTGTTTGAGCAGCCCAATGGCGACTTCGGCGTCACCATCATGCGCCAATTGATGATCTCGATCTACCAGCACCTGCTCTACACCGAGCTACTGGATTCCTCCGACGAAACCATCGCGGCGATCTGCGCCAAGGCGGTCAAGGAGGTCGACTACCACCGTGACCATGCCATGATGTGGACGCGCCGGCTGGGCATCGGTACCGAGGAATCGGCCCGCCGGATGCGCCATGCCCTCGAGGTCCTCTGGCCCTACGTGGGCGAACTCTTCGAAGACGAGGACCTGTACGACGAACTGGGCGACGCCGGGGTATGGCCCTCAAGCCTGCGCGAACGGTGGGACGAAGAGTTCGCCGCCATTCTTGAGTCGGCAGGCCTCGAGGTCCCCACCGGTCCGTTCGCGCTGTGCCGCGGCCGCCACGGCGAGCACTCCGAACATTTGGGACACCTGTTGGCGGAAATGCAGGTCCTGGCGCGCAAGCACCCCGGCGCCAGCTGGTAAGGAGCAAGCCATGAGCACGAGCACGACAACCCTGCGGGCCATCGCCGCGCAGGTTTGTGATCCCGAGATCCCCGTGTTGACCATCGAGGACCTGGGGATCCTGCGCGATGTCCAACTCGACGAGGACGGCGGTGTTCGAGTGGTCATCACCCCGACCTATTCGGGGTGCCCAGCCATGGACGCCATCCGCGAGGACCTGCAGACGGCGTTCCACGCCGAGGGCTACGGCGACGTCACCGTCGATCTGGTGCTCTCCCCGGCATGGACCACCGACTGGATGAGCGAATCCGGCAAGGCCAAGCTCGAGGAATACGGGATCGCCCCGCCGACAGGAACCGGTCACCGCGGCCCGGTCACCCTCGGCATGGCCGTGAAATGCCCGCTGTGCCACAGCCTGAATACCAAAGAACTCTCCCGCTTCGGGTCCACCTCCTGCAAGGCGCTCTACCAGTGCCGGGAGTGCCTGGAACCCTTCGACTACTTCAAGGTGCTTTCATGACTGCAACGACCCCCCTGCCCGAGGCCGACGACACCGAAGCGGCAGACGGTTCCGAAACCGGAACCACGTCCCGCCGTCGGGCTGCCTTCCATACCCTCGAGGTGAGCGAGGTCCGCCGGTTGACGGCTGCGGCCATCGAGGTGACCTTCGCCGTGCCGGAGGATCTGATGGGGGAGTACGACTATCTTCCCGGCCAGTACGTCGCCCTGCGCAAGGACCTGCCCGATGAAGAAGGCAACGTCTCCGAGGTCCGGCGCAGCTACTCCATCTGTGCCGAGCCGAAGCCGGGTGAAATCAAGGTGGCCATCAAACGCGATCTGGGCGGCCTCTTCTCGTCCTGGGCCAACGAATCGCTGCGGGCCGGGGACACGATGGAGGTGATGAGCCCCTCGGGTGCCTTCATCTCCAAGCACAAGATGACGGCGCTCAACGACCCGGCATCGATCGACACGACGATCAGCCACAACTTCGTCGCCGTCGCCGCCGGGTCGGGGATCACTCCGGTGATGGCCATCGCCCGGACCGTGCTGGCAGCCAACGAGCACGTCCATTTCGACCTCATCTACGCCAACCGGGCAGCCATGGATGTCATGTTCCTGGAGGAACTGGCGGATCTGAAGGACCGCTACCCCTCGCGTTTCGCCCTGCACCATGTGCTCTCGCGTGAACAGCGCATTTCCCCGCTGCTCTCCGGACGGCTCGACGCCGAAAAGCTCACCTCATTATTGGGGTCGGTCATCCGCACCAACCAGATCGACGAATGGTTCCTCTGTGGCCCGTTCGAACTGGTCCAGTTGGTCCGCGACCACCTGAGCGAGCAGGAGGTTTCGCCGGAGAAGGTGCGCTACGAACTCTTCACCACCGGCCGGCCCAACCGTCCCGAAGGCCAGATCGGTCGGGCCGTGGAAGCCGATGACTCAGGTGAGAACTACGACATCGAATTCCGGTTGGACGGACTCCAAGGCCAAGTGAAATCGCCGCTCTCCGCCCGCGAGACCATCCTCAACGCCGCCCTGCGCGTGCGTCCGGACGTCCCCTTCGCCTGTGCCGGTGGCGTCTGCGGCACCTGCCGCGCGAAACTGGTCACGGGGACGGTGGAGATGGAAGAGAACTATGCGTTGGAACCCGAAGAGATCGAAGCCGGCTACATCCTGACCTGCCAATCGCACCCGACCTCGGACGCCGTGTCCGTGAACTACGACGCCTAGGAGGCACCGCATGATCGAACTGCAGATCTCCAACGGCATCGCCGACGTCGTTCTCAACGCGCCCGAGAAGATGAACGCCCTCAATGAGGGCGCCCTGCGCGAACTCTCCGATGCCTACGAGCGGGCCGCCCAAGCCGTGGGATCCGGTGAGGTCAGGGCCCTCCTGTTGCGCGGTGAAGGCCGTGGCTTCTGCGCCGGGCGGGATATCTCCGATGTTGACCCGGCGGAGGATGACGTCCAGGGCTACCTGGGCGGTCTGGTGCAGCCGTTGTTGCGCCAGATGTCTGGGTTCCCGGCCCCGACCTTTGCCGCCGTCCAGGGAGCTTGCCTCGGCGTCGGGTTGGGTCTGGCCATTGCCACCGACGTCGTATACGTGGCGGAGAACGCCAAGATCGGTTCGCCCTTCGCCAACCTCGGGGCCACGCTGGATTCGGGCGGCCACTGGTTGTTCACCGAGCGGTTGGGCGCCCATCGGACGCTGGACATGATCTATACGGCCGAGCTGATCTCGGGGGCGGAAGCGGTGCGCTCGGGCCTCTTCAGCCGGGCGATGCCAGCGGACGAACTCCTGGAGAGCACGCGGGGAATCGTGGGCACGGTCGCCCAGGGGGCCACCCAGGCCTTCGTGGCCTCCAAAGCGCTGGTGGCCGAGGTGCGCGACCAGCGGCTCGGGCTCTGGGAGTCCATGGCCCACGAGAATCGGGCCCAGGATGGACTCTGCGCCACTGCCGACTACGCCGAGGGATTCAAAGCCTTTCAGGAGAAGCGCAAGCCACACTTCAAGGGCTGATCCGGGCGGGGCGGTTACCGTCCGGCCCGCACTCGCTAGCGGGTGTCGACGTCCTCGAAGACCAGGAACGTCTGGGTGTCCAGGACACCGGGCATCGACTGGATGTTGTCGAAGACCACGCGGCGCAGATCCACATTGTCCTTGGCCCTGACCAACAGGATCACATCGAAGTTCCCGCCCACCAGGCCGATGTGATGGACCTCCGGCAGGGCTGCGAGCCGCTCGCGGAGTTCACGCCATGAATGCTGGCGCAACTTCAACGTGACATAGGCCGAGGAGCGCAGCCCCGCCCGCACCGGGTCGACGACGGCCATGTACCGGGTGATGACCCCCTCGTCCTGCAACCTGTTGATCCGCGAGTAGGCGTGGGCGCGGGAGACGTGGACGTTCTGCGCCACGGTGGTCACCGATTGCCGGCCATCACGGGTCAGCTCGGCAATGATGCGGTGGTCGACGTCGTCGAGCTTAACGGGAATCGAGTCCATGGTTTCCTCCGGGACGGGTGTCTACGAAAGACGATGTAACGTCACTCACAGTGACGATCTGTCTTCAAGAATACGATATTTATTCGCATCTTTCTAGGCATTTGTCCTTAACTGGATACGATCGGTTGCTCCTTCGCATACTTGAGTCACGAAGTGCTTTCGACGGTGCCGTGCTGATGCGGTCTGTCGGGCGCCCGGGATTCTACGAAGGAGTACATCATGAGCGCCGTGCCAGGTGAGCCGCAAGCCACCGAAGCTGCCGACCTCGACAGCGTCTGCCGTCACTTCGGCATTTCCGTGGAGGACTACCTGCTGCCCTCACGCGGCCAGATCCAGATCGTCGATGAGGGTGGTTCGTTGCGACCCGTCGAGGACCAGGGGACCGAGCCGGGTCATGAATACCCGCTTCCCGACGACGAGACCCTGTTGAAGGCCTACGAGCAGCTGGTGATCGGCCGGCGCGCCAACGACCAGAACTCAGCCCTGGTCCGCCAGGGCAGGATGGCCGTCTACCCCTCCAGCCATGGCCAGGAAGCCTGTCAGGTGGCGGCGGCCCTGTGCCTGGGGGAGAACGACTGGATGTTCCCCACCTACCGTGACTCCGTGGCAGTGATGGCCAAGGGAGTGGATCCGGTGGAGACGATGGTGCTGTTCCGGGGTGACTGGCATGGCGGCTACGATCCGCGCCAATACAAGGTCGGCATCCAGTCCACCCCGTTGACCACCCAGTTGCTGCACGGGGTCGGCGTCGCCCATGCGGCCAAGCTGCGCGGCGAGGACACTGTTGTCTTGGCGATGTGTGGCGACGGGGCCACCAGTGAAGGCGATTTCCACGAGGCCCTGAACTTCGCCGCTGTGTTCAACCTGCCGGTGATCTTCTTCGTGCAGAACAACCAGTACGCCATTTCCGTTCCACTGTCCCAGCAGTCGGTGGCCCCGTCGCTGGCCCACAAGGCCGTCGGCTACGGCATGGCCGGCGAACGCGTGGATGGTAACGACCTGGTCGCCCTCATGGCCGTGCTGGGGCGTGCCGTGGAATTGGCCCGTACCGGGTCCGGCCCGCTGCTGGTGGAAGCCCATACCTACCGCATGCAGGCACACACCAACGCCGATGATGCCACCCGGTATCGGGAGGACGAGGAAGTGACGGCTTGGCGGGGGAAGGATCCGCTGAACCGGATGACCACGTACTTGCAGAACAAGGGCCTGCTCGACGATGCGGTCACCGAACGTATTGCTGCCCAGGCAGAACACACGGCGCAGGCCCTGCGTGACGGGCTGAACCAGGACCCGGAGATCGACCCGCTGGAACTCTTCGATCATGTCTACGCCACCCAGACCCCGCAGCTCGCCGAACAGCGCGCCCTGCTCGCGGATGAACTCTCCCGGGAAGGGGACGCCAAGTGAACCCGCATATCACCACTTCATCCGAGGCCAACGGCAATGTCAGCGCCGCCACGGCCCGCGCGAGCGAGCGTGCCGCCGAACGTGCCGAAGCCGCAGGCCCCCGTCCGGTCACCCTTGCCAAGGCACTGAATACTGCCCTGGCCGACGCCATGGAAGCCGATACCGGCGTCGTCCTCTTCGGGGAAGATATCGGAACCCTCGGCGGCGTTTTCCGCATCACCGACGGGTTGACCGCACGCTTCGGCGTCGAACGCTGCTTTGACACCCCGCTGGCCGAATCCGGCATCGTTGGCATGGCGATTGGCATGGCCATGAACGGTATGCGCCCGGTCATCGAAATGCAGTTCGACGCCTTCGCCTACCCGGCCTTCGAACAGATTGCCTCCCATCTGGCAAAAATGCGCAACCGCACCCGCGGTGCCGTGGACATGCCGGTCGTCGTCCGCATCCCGTATGCCGGTGGCATCGGTGGTGTCGAGCACCATTGCGACTCCTCGGAGGCCTACTACGCACACACGCCCGGGCTGAAGGTCATGACGCCCTCAACGGTGTCCGACGCCTACCGGATGATGCGCGAAGCCATCGCCTCCAACGACCCCGTCGTCTTCCTGGAGCCGAAGAAACTGTACTTCTCCAAGGATCCGGTGGATCTTGAGGGACTGCGCGCCGAGTACGAAGCCGCTGCCGCCGCGGGTCAACACCCCACCGAAGGCCATGCTGCCGTCGCCCGGGCCGGAACCGACGCCACGCTGATTGCTTACGGCCCGTCGGTTTCCACGGCCTTGGCTGCCGCAGCGGCAGCCGCCGAGGAAGGTCGTTCGCTGGAGGTCATCGACGTCCGGAGCATCGTCCCCTTCGATGACGAGACCGTCTGCGCTTCGGTGCGCAAGACCGGCCGCGCCGTGGTCATTTCCGAAGCCCCCGGATTCGCCTCCGTCGCCTCGGAGATCACCGCCCGGGTGCAGGAACGCTGCTTCCACTCCCTGGCCGCCCCGGTATTGCGGGTGACGGGATTCGACATTCCGTTCCCGGCGCCAAAGCTGGAAGGCTTCTTCCTGCCCAGTGTGGACCGCATTCTGGACACCGTCGACTCGCTGCAGTGGGAGGACTAGACATGGCCATCAAGGTATTCCTGCTTCCCGACCTGGGTGAAGGACTGACCGAGGCGGATTTGGTGAACTGGCTCGTGGCCGAGGGGGACACGATCGTCGTGGACCAGCCGATCGCCGAAGTCGAGACCGCCAAATCCCTGGTCGAGGTACCCAGCCCGTTCGCCGGCACCGTACATCAACTCCATGGTGCCGCCGGCGACACCATGGACGTCGGCAAGGCGCTGCTGTCCGTGGATGACGGTGAGGGGGTGGCCGACGGTGACGCTCCGTCGGAAGCTCCGGCCACGACCGAGGCGGCCCCCGTGGAAACGGCGCAGTCCTACCGCGAGGAGGAGCGGGCCGGAGCCGGAGAAGGCTCGGGCAACGTCCTGGTCGGCTACGGCACCCCCGGCGGGGCCGGATCGACCAAGCGGACCCGCCGTCCGCGCTCCTCGGTGCCCGCCATGGCGAAGGCGCCCTCCACCGCCGCGGCCCCGGCGGCGCTACCGGTTGAGACTCCGTCGCAGTTCCGAGCCACGGCACCGACCGTGATCTCCCCGCTGGTCCGCAAACTG
Organism: Glutamicibacter sp. BW78; assembly: GCF_002332245.1. Classification (NCBI taxonomy): domain Bacteria; kingdom Bacillati; phylum Actinomycetota; class Actinomycetes; order Micrococcales; family Micrococcaceae; genus Glutamicibacter; species Glutamicibacter sp. BW78. Next base: position 287,125 of record NZ_NRGU01000030.1, on the reverse strand, counting down.
GCGAGGGACCACGGGATCGACGTCGCAACGCTGACCGGTTCTGGCCGGAGCGGGCTGATCATGCGTGCCGATGTCCAGGGGGCCATCGACGCCTCGTCGGGCGGGGCGCCGGCAGTGTCGGCAGCCTCCGCGGCTGCGGCTTCGGTCGACGGCGTGGTCGGAGCCGACCCCCGTTCGGGGCTGGGCATTAGCTCACGCACACCGTTGAAGGGTGTCCGTAAGACCATTGCCCAAGCCATGAGCACCTCGCGCCGAGAAATCCCCGAGGCCACGGTATGGGTCGACGTGGACGCCACCGAACTGGTCCGCATGCGGGCCAAGCTCAAGGCGGCAGATCCCCAGAACACTCCCGGGCTGCTGGCGTTCATCGCCCGCTTCACCGTCGCCGGTTTGGTCCGGTACCCGGAACTGAACACCCGGATCCAGGACGCCTCCGATGGGGGACAGGAAATTATCGGTTTCGACGGGATCAACCTGGGCATCGCCGCCCAGACGGATCGCGGTCTGATGGTGCCCAGCATTGCCCAGGCCCAAGACCTCAGCGCCCGGCAGCTCGACAGCGAGGTTCGCCGGCTGGCCGGGGTGGCCCGTGAAGGCAAATGCACTCCCGCCGAGCTCACTCGTGGCACGTTCACGCTGAACAACTACGGTGTCTTCGGGGTGGATGGCTCAGCTGCGATCATCAACCATCCGGAAGTTGCCATTCTCGGCGTCGGGCGCATCATTGACCGTCCGTGGGTCGTGGACGGGGAGCTGGCCGTCCGTAAGGTCACCGAATTGACCCTGACCTTCGACCACCGGGTCTGTGACGGCGGCATCGCGGGTGGGTTCCTGCGCTATATCGCCGACGCCATCGAAAACCCCGGCTCGGTGCTCGCGGACCTGTAGGCCCCGGCCTGCAGAAGTTGAGGTGAGGAACCGGCGCGGGGGATACCTTCTTCCGCGCCAGTTCCATCTCGGCAGCTCACTGATCCGGCGACCGTGGGCATCTGCCGAGTCCGTGGCAGTCGATGGAAGCCTTCCGGGAGGAAAGGCTTCAGGCCAGTGCCAGCCGGGAATGTTGCCACCAGTGGACGGTCGCTGCCGCGGCCGCGGGCAGGGGGGTGGGTTCGAGACCGAGCGCTTCCTGGCTGGCGTGGGAGTCCATGATGAACGGTCGATCGAATTGGTAGGCCATCTCGGTCATTTCGTGGAGGCCGGGAGCGGCGACGCTCACCAAGCGCAGCAACCACCCTGGCAACCCTGAAACCGGGGGTGGTTCGACCCCTGCTGCCCGCGCAAACGCGGCCGCCAGATCCCGTTGTGTCGTGGGAACCGCCGTCGGGGCATGGAGGACCCGGTTCCACAATTCCGGCCGTTCGCTGGCACGGATCATCGCCGCAGCGAGGTCCGGGACGAAGGTGAAAGAGTGGGGCTGGCCCGGATGGCCGATCGCGAAGAGGCGTTTGCCCGAGAAAACAGCCTCCAACATACGCGATCCGGCATGGGCGTTCTCCACCAGTGGCCCGAAAAAATCCGAAGCAACCATGCTGACCGTCGAAGTCCCTGAGGCCTGCCGAGCAGCCAGCAGCCCAGTTCTGATCCCCCGTTTGCCTCCAGCTGCCTCGCGCGGAGAGTCTTCGTCCATGACCTGGTCCGGCTCGGAGTATGCGTACAGACCTTCGGGAAAGACGACGGGAATCCCCTGTTCACCGGCGACCTTCAAAACCACCTCTTCGGCCTGTGGCAGCATAGCTCGCCAGGCGTCGGCCCGGTAGGCGGCGTGGACGCAATGGAAGATCGCCGAGGCGCCGGTGGCGGCCCCGGCCAGTTGCGACGCATCCGTCGCGTCGGCGCGGACCCTGTGGATCAGCCGGTGGGCCGGCCCGCTGCCTGAGCGGGTGGCCATCACCACGGTATGGCCGGCATCGGCCAGTTGGAGGGCGAGGGTGGAACCGACGGGGCCGGATCCGGTGACCAGGAATTGCTGGGACATGGCATGCTCTTTCGTGGAACGGAAATGAGAGCAGTGCTCTCTGGTGCAAAGCTACCGTCAAGGAATGATGAGGTCAAGAGCGGTGCTCTCTTAAGTTGACAGTGCTCCCAGAGGTGTCGTTTGATGAGATCATGACTAGGACCTTGACGCCGCGCGAACAAGCCAGGGAGCGCACCATGGCCGAAATTCTGCGTATCGCCCGTGAACAACTGGCTGCCGAGGGGCCCGCCGCGTTATCGCTACGAGCCGTGGCCCGGCAGTTGGGTATCGTCTCCTCGGCCATCTACCGCTATGTTTCCAGCCGGGACGAACTGTTGACCCTGCTGATCGTCGAGGCGTATTCGGATCTGGGCGAGCAGGTTGAAACGGCAGTGGCCGATGCCCCGGCACACCCGCTGGAGCGATTCGAGGTGCTGGCCCGGGCCGTTCGCAGCTGGGCGCTGGGCGATGCCGCCCGCTACGCCTTGCTGTTCGGGACCCCGGTCCCGGGCTATACAGCACCGGCCGCACTCACGAACGAAGCAGGTACCCGGGTCGTGGTTGCCCTCTTCACGATTCTTGACGAGGCCTGGAACAACGGGACCATCACGACGGCGGCCAGTGGCTCCGATGGGCAGCAAGAAACACATATCCCGGTGCGGCTCGGCCAGGACCTCGAGGCGATCAGACAAGAATATGGAATCGCCATGCCCGCAGAACTGGTGGCCCGGGGCTTCAGCTGTTGGTCGGGTCTGTTCGGAGCGGTCACCTTCGAAGTTTTTGGTCACTACGGGCCAGCTACTTTCGGCGACCCCGGGGAGATCTTCGAACAAACCGTCAGGCTCCTGGCCACACAGGTGGGGCTGAACCCTGGATCTTCTGCAGTCGGTGGGATCTAGCGGCGGTAGAAGTCATCGGAGAAGGTCTCCACCGAGTCGTCGTCGCCCTCGGAGGTGGCCGTGCTGTCGGGGACCTCGGTTCCTTCGGCCCCGGCGTCATTGCTCGTCTCGGCGGGGGACTTGCGCTCGTCGAGATGCAGATGGTTTCCCAGCATGCGCACCACCACCGAAGCGCCAATGAACGTGGTGCCCAGGGGGATGACGGCGGTGCTGAAAATCGTGCTTAACGCCCTCAAGGCGTTGGCGGTGACCATGTCTTGCGGATCGACCTTGTCGAAGAGGAACTGCAGGAGGTTCATCGAGAGCAGCTGCAGTGCCACACCGATGATGAGGATCGCGACCCCGTAGATCATGAGTTTGAACGAAATGCGTTTCATCGGTGTTTCCCCCGGTCCTCTGGATGCTCCCGACGGCTCCTCGCCGGTGCCTTATTCCTCTCGAGCCTACCCACCGGGGCCGCCCCGACGGGTGCCAGCGGATCCGCGCCCCGTGGGCAAGGGGGAATAGAGTCGGAACATCGACAGTCACTGCGGCGAACCGGGGCCCGCCCACGGGCGCCGGGACAAGGATGGATCATGAGTGCCCAGACCACAGCAGTTCCCTGGCGGCGGGCGGGGGAGCGTAGCTATGCCCTGCGTCTGGAAGGCTTTGCCGTCAATGCCGGTCTGGTGATCGGTGATGGACGGGCGGCTGTCATCGATTCAGGGGCAGGGCCGGCCGAAGCCGCCGAGTTGTACGCGGCGGTCCGCACCCTGACCGACCTGCCCCTGGTGCTGATCAATACCCACGCACACGGTGACCACTTCTTCGGCAATGCCTACTTCCGCGCCCAGGGCGTGGTCGATATCTGGGGCCACGCCGTAGCCGCCACGTCGATCGCCTGCCACGGCGCCGCACAACGCGACCTGGTGTTGGAAGTGGACCCGGCCATGGCTGCGGCCCGCGGTCCACACACCGAAATTCTTGCCCCGAACCGAACCGTGGGAACCGACAGCGTGGAACTGGATCTTGGCGGATGGTCCATCACGCTCTTCCACCTCGGCCCCGCCCATACCGAAGGGGATCTGCTCATCGCTTCCGGGGATGTCCTCTTTGCCGGCGATCTCGTCGAAGAGGGGGCCAAACCCCAATTCGGGGGCTCCTTCCCCGACTCATGGAACGAGGCCCTGGGACGGCTCATGGCCCTGGGTGGAAGCCACCCGGTGGTCGTGCCCGGACATGGGGAGTTCGTGGACCTGGATTTCGTACGGGACCAGCGGGAGGAGCTTCGCACGGCCATCAAGCTGTGCCGTGTCGCGCTCGAAGACCGCTCCACCGACCCGGCCCGGGTCATTCCCTCCCTGCCCTATGCCCCGGCGCAGTCGCGGCACCTGCTTCGCCGGGTGAGGGACACCACCGGGCCGCAAGGGGAGTAGAGACATCACCTCGACCTCGCTCCCCGGTGGGGGGACTTCTCTACGGACGCTGATCTTCCGGATCTACGCGCCGTCTCTGCTCTATGCTGTGGGCCAGGGCAGCATCCTGCCGGTCATCGCGCTGAGCGCCCGCGGCCACGGTTCAACGGTTGCCGAAGCAGCATTGGTCATCACACTCATCGGTGTCGGATCGTTGATCACCAACATCCCCGCGTCCCTGCTCATCGCCCGGCTCGGCGAGCGCACCGCCATGATCGGTGCAGCGCTTTGGGCCAGCGCCGGCATGGTGGCCTGCCTGAGCGCCGTCAACCTGGTCCTCTATGCTGCCGGGGTGCTGATGATCGGGATGGCCGGCTCCGTCTTCAACCTCGCCCGGCAGAGCTACCTCACCGATGCGGTGCCGATCACCTACCGGGCCCGGGCCATGTCGGGACTGGGTGGAACCCTGCGTATTGGGCTGTTCATCGGCCCTTTCGTCGGTGCAGCCACCATGCACTTCCTCGGCCTGCACGGGGCCTACTGGGTCGGGTTGGTGGCCATGGTTGCCGCCGCCGGGGTCTGCATCGGCATCCCTGAACTCCAGATCCCCGACGGGACGGGGCATCAGGGAACCGCCGGAACCGGTGCCCGCCCGGCGCCGGAGGCCGCGACGGTCACCCTGGGGACGATTCTGGCCGCGCACTGGCGCACCTATGCCACGATCGGGACGGCCATCATGGTGATCTCCGCGGTGCGGGCCACGCGCCAGGCAGTCATCCCGCTCTGGGCCGAGCACCTGGGCATGGACGCCTCTGCCACCTCACTGATTTATGGCATCTCCGGGGCGGTGGACATGCTGGTGTTCTATCCGGCAGGGGCCATGATGGACCGGCGGGGTCGGACCTGGATTGCCGTGCCCTGCATGGTGGTCATGGGTGTTGCCCTGTCCCTGATGCCCTTCACCCATCAGCCCTTGACCCTGTTGCTGGTGGCGATGTTGTTGGGGCTGGGCAATGGGATCGGTTCGGGTCTGGTCATGACCTTGGGCGCCGATCATTCACCATCGGTGGGTAGGCCGCAGTTCCTGGGCTTCTGGCGGCTCATCTCGGATCTGGGAGTGATGTCTGGGCCTGTCCTCCTGTCGGCGGTCACGGCCGTTGCCAGCCTGGGTGCCGGCGTCTTCGCCATCGCGGTGCTTTCCTTCGCCGGGAGCGGGCTCTTCGCCTGGTTCATCCCGCGCCAGGCACCACCTGGAAGTCTTGATTCCCGCAGGGTGCGGACCCCCGGAGGGTAGTCTCCCGTTTTAGGACAGGGGGGCGCGCCCCCGGGTCTGATGGGAAAAAACCCCACATAGCAGTCCGAAGAGGCTGCCCGCAGCACCGATGATCAGCAGTGCCCCCGCGACGAGGAACCAACTGCGCGCCGAGGTCCCCGCCGTCGGGCCCAGATGCGTGACGAACAGATACACCGCCGCCGAACCAAGGAACCCGAGGATCCCCGGAAACCACAAGAGAGTAGGCCAGATTCCGGAGGAGGACCAGGAGGAGTCTGGTCCTTTCCAGCGGTTCCACCCCGGCTGCCTGCGGAGGATGATCAGCCCGGCCAGCAACCCCCAGAAGCCGGCCACCAAATAGGCGGCAACCACGTCGGAGGGCCGATGCCAGCCCAGTGCGAACGTGGAAATACCGGTCACCGCAGCATAGAGTCCGCCACAGGTGGCGATCAGGGGGCGCCACCGGGGGGACGTCACCAGGAAGACAGCGATCAGCGCTGACGTAGCCACCGTGGTGTGTCCCGAAGGGAACGAGTTCCCGGTGGCCTCGGAAATACCGAGGTTCGGTCGGACGAGCACGAGGTGCTTGAGCACCTGGGTGCTGCCGACGGCCGCACCGAAGGACAGGGCGGCCACGATTGGTGCCTGCAGGTCGCGCCGCAGGATGGCGGCAGCCAGCAACGCCACCAACGCCACGATGCCGGAGATCAACGGCAGCTGGTTCAAGAATGACAGGGCCGCAGCACGGGCCGTATCGCTGTCCAGGAAGGCCGTCGCACCCCGCAGGGCATCATCGTCGGCCTGCTGTCCCGTGGCGGTGAGCACGAACGCCCCATAAGCCACACTGAACAGTCCGGCGACCAACAGCATCGCCAGAATCCACAACCCAGGATTGCGGGCTGCACGGTGGGGCGGTCCGCCCTGAATGGGGATTTCCCTGGTCTCGTTCATATCGCTCCTAGCATCCCATGAGCCGGGCGGGTTCGGGCGGACCCGCCGCCGATACGATGGTGTGATGGCTACACCGGATAACGCATCGCGCACCCCAGGCGTTCCCGCGCCGGAGTCACGCGAGATCAATGCCACCGAGGGTCTCCCCTCGCTCGAGGAAATCATGGCCTCGGCCCATATCGTGTCGCTGCCGTTGCGGGTGCGTTTCCGGGGAGTGACTCACCGCGAGGTCCTGCTCCTGGACGGGCCTGCCGGGTGGGCAGAATTCTCCCCTTTCCTCGAATACGACGACGCGGAGGCGGCACCGTGGTTGCGCTGCGCCCTCGAAGCCGGGTGGCAAGGATTCCCCGCACCCGTGCGGACCAGCATCCCGGTCAACGCGACCGTCCCCGCGGTTCCGGCCTCAGGTGTCCAAGCGGTGCTGACCTCTTTTGATGCCACGCACACGGTCAAAATCAAAGTCGCCGAACGAGGTCAAAGCCTGAACGACGACGTGGCGCGCGTCGCGGAAGTCCGTCGTTTGCTGCCGGATGCGGCACTCCGGGTTGACGCCAATGCGGGGTGGAGCCACGAACAAGCTCTCGAGGGCCTCGAAGCGCTCGCCGGTTTCGACCTGCAATACGCTGAACAGCCCGTCGCCGGCATCGCCGGGCTGCGTCGTCTGCGCCTGGAGGTCCTGCACCGGGGGCTCGGCGTAAAAATCGCCGCCGACGAATCGGTGCGCAAGGAATCGGATCCACTGGCGGTGGCTCGGGCAGATGCCGCTGATCTGATCATCGTCAAGGCCCAGCCTCTGGGAGGGGTCCGTGCGGCCCTGCGGATCGTGGCCGAAGCAGGTCTGCCTGCCGTTGTCTCCTCGGCGTTGGATTCCTCCGTCGGGATCCGTACCGGGGTGGCCTTGGCAGCAGCTTTACCCGCGCTGCCCCACGCCTGTGGGCTCGGGACGGTGTCCCTCTTTGCCGACGATGTCTGCACCAACCGGTATGAAGCCCATGAGGGGTCGCTTCAGGTCCGCGACGTGGTCGCCGATCAAGAACTGCTGCGCCGGCATGCTGCGGCTCCTGAACGGCAGCATTGGTGGAGGGAACGCCTACGGCGCTGTGCCGGGCTTTTGGGGCCCCGCCAGTCATAGGATGGGGTGATGACGTTGTCGGAAAGTCTCCTGACCTCCATGGACGCGGCACGGTTCGCCGTAGGGACCCTCACCGAGGACGGGGTCCGTGAAGTTGTGCTGTGCCCGGGCTCCCGTAGTGCCCCGCTGGCGTATGCGCTGGCTGAGGCCGAGACCCGGCGAGAGGTGCGTGTGCACATCCGTATCGACGAACGGGACGCCGGTTTCACCGCCTTGGGGATGTCGCTGGCCACGAGCCGACCGGTAGCGATCGTGACCACCTCCGGCACCGCGGTGGGGGAGCTGCTCCCTGCCGTGATGGAAGCCAACCACGCGGCGGTGCCCTTGGTGGTCGTTTCCGCCGACCGTCCGGAGGAGTTGCGTGGAACGGGGGCCAACCAGACCACCGACCAGGCCGGCCTGTTCGGGGTGCATGTGCGGTACTGCGTGGATATCCCCGCTGGTCAGGATCCGTCACCGGACGTCAGACGTGCCCTGTTGGCTGGCGAAGGGCTACCCCTTGCAGGTTCCAAAACCGGAGTGCATGCCGTGGACGTCAGCACCCCCACTCCGGCCTCGAGGGCGCTGCGTCCCGCCGTCCAACTCGCTGCCCGAGGTCCGGTACACATCAACCTCGCCTTCCGGGACCCGCTCATTCCGGACACTGACGAGAGCCGTGAAGACCTGATGGATGCCCCCGGGCGCGGCACAGTAGCTGGGCAGGACACCGCAGCGGCCGAGGACCTGCCGTCGGGCAAAGTGCTGGAACAGTTCCGGGAGGTGGAGCTCGAGAGTCGCCGCACGGTGGTCATCGCCGGGCATGACGCCACCGCCGTAGCCGAACGATTCGCCAGGGTATTGGGCCTACCGCTTTTGGCTGAGCCGAGTTCGAACGCCCGTTTCGGTCCCAACGCGATCGGTCCCTATCGGGTACTGATCCCCGAGTTCGACGCCAGGATTGAACGGGTCGTGGTTTTTGGCAGGCCGACGTTGAATCGTCAGGTGGGACGGCTGCTGGCCCACCGCGAGCTGCCCCCGGCACTCTACGTCCCAGAGCCGGTGGCCTGGTTCGATGCTGGACACCGTGGAGACCGGGTGATCACCGAGTTAGGCGAGCTGGCGGGCTTCGCCGGTCGGGGACCCGCTACCTGGCTCAACGAATGGACCACGGCTGCACAACGGGCCACCACCATCATCGCGGAGGCGACGTCGGCGACGGAGCTGACCGGACTGGATTTGGCGGAATTGGTCTGGAGCGCCGACACCGGGCCGTTGGTCCTCGGCTCCTCCAATGCGATCCGCGATGTCGACCTCGCCGGCATCCCCGGCCGTGCCGGTCGTGCCGTCTACGCCAACCGCGGGCTCGCAGGAATCGACGGGACCCTAGCCACCGCCACGGGTATCGCCCTGGGGACACAGCAATACGTCGGGGAACGCACCACGGTCCTCGTGGGGGATGTGACCTTCCTCCACGATGTTGGAGGCCTGTTCATCGGTGCCGGCGAGACGGTGCCGGTGATGGACCTGGTGGTGCTCAATGACGGGGGTGGGGCGATCTTCTCCACGCTCGAACATGGTGCCCTGGCCGAGCAGCCGGCCTATGCGCGGACCGTGGAACGCTATTTCGCCACCCCACACAGCGTGGACCTGCGCGCACTGGCCGCAGCCTACGGCTTGGACTACGTCCGTGTTGAGGACCGCCGGGCCCTGGAAGCCGTCCTGGCTGCCGGTCCGACGGCCGACTCGGAGGTGCGCCGCCGCATTGTCGACGTGAGGATCGACCGGGCCGGAGTGCGCGGACTACACCAGAGCATCATGGCAGCCGTCGCTGAAACGCGGGGCCGTCAGAGCACCGGGGAGGCCAGCAGCCCAACGGATAGCGTGGCTGCCGCCAGAGCAGGAGCCACGCTATCGGACCAGTGACGTGGGGTTAGAGGACCTTGGAGAGGAAACCCTTGGTGCGCTCGTGCTGAGGATTGCCCAACACGTCGTCGGGTTTGCCCTGTTCGACGACGACTCCGCCGTCCATGAACACCACCCGGTCACCGACCTCGCGGGCGAATCCCATCTCGTGGGTCACCACCATCATGGTCATGCCCTCGTCGGCTAGTTGGCGCATGACGGCCAGCACGTCACCCACCAATTCGGGGTCGAGCGCCGAGGTCGGCTCGTCGAAGAGCATCATATCCGGGTCCATCGATAGCGCCCGGGCGATCGCCACGCGCTGTTGCTGGCCACCCGAGAGCTGGTTGGGGAATGCCTTGCCGCGATCTGCGAGCCCGACCTTCTCCAGATTCCCCTGCGCGACCCGACGGGCTTCGGCCTTTCCGCGCTTCTTGGCCCGGCGCTGGGCCAGAACCAAATTATCCAACACGTTCAGGTGGGGGAAGAGGTTGAACTGCTGGAAGACCATGCCAATCCGGGTACGGACCTTGTTCAGATCCGTCTCCGGGTCGGTGATGTCGATCCCCTCAACCAAGATGGTTCCCTGGGTCGGTTCTTCGAGCCGGTTCACGCAACGCAGCAACGTTGACTTGCCCGAACCGGAGGGCCCGATCACGCAAACCACCTCGCCCTGGCCGACATGGAAGTCGATACCGGTGAGGACCTCGTTGTCACCGAAGCTCTTATGCAGGCCGCGGACCTCGATGGCCGGATGGACCGCCACTGATTCCTGTGAGTTCATGGGCCTTACCGTCCTCTGTTTTGGTGGCGTTCGAGCTTGGCCACGAGCTGGGTCAGCGGCAGCGTGATGACCAGATACATCAGACCCGCCATGATTAGCGGGGTGGAGTTGCCGTATTGCGACAGCGCATCGCGGGCAAAGGTGGTCAGCTCCCGGTCTGCCAGCGCCATGCCCGCGATGAACAGCAGTGAGGTGTCCTTGATGATGATGACCAATTCGTTGGTCAACGGAGGGGTGATGATGCGGAAGGCCTGAGGAAGCACCACGGAGACCATGGTCCAGCCCGGCGCCATCCCCAAAGAACTGGCGGCCTCACGTTGGCCCGCAGGAACCGCTTGGATGCCGGCACGGATGGTCTCGGCGATGTAGGCGCCGGAGACCAGGATCAAACCGATCAAACCCGCGCTGGCGCTACCTCCCGGTGGATTCCAGCCAAAGGCCAAGGGGACGGCGAACGCCATGCCGAAGATGACCAGTAGGGCCGGCAGCCCGCGGAAGAGTTCGATGTAGGCGGTCGCGATCCACCGGTAGGGGCCAATCGGGGCGAGCTTCATGAGGGCGAGCAGAAGGCCCAGGAACAGTCCACCAACGAAGGCAACGGCCGTGTAGATTACGGTGTTTTTTGCAGCCACGATGATGATCTGGGGGAAAAGCTGTTTGGCGATGTCGACGTCGAGGAAGTTGTATCTGATCTCCTTCCAGTCTGCGATGAACAGCAGCGACACCACGACGAGCAGCAGGATGACGTAGAGGCTGCCACGGAAGAGGCGCCTGCGGGTGGAGGGTTTCAACGATGTTGCCTTCCGGGTGTTGTCAGGGGTTCGCCCCGGGGAGAAACCCCCGGGGCGAACCCGTCTGGGCTACTACTACTTCGTGGAGAAGTACTTGTCGTAGAGCTCGTCGTACTTGCCGTTGTCCCTGAGCTCGGCGAGCTTGGCGTCGAGCTCCTTGAGCAGGGCCTCGCCGCCATCCTTCTTCACGGCGAAGCCATACTGCTCGTCCGTCTTGAACTTCGCGACGATCTCGAATTTATCGCCCTGAGTGTGCTCGAGGTTGACCGGGAGGTCCTGCAACACCGCGTCCACACCCTTGGACTGCAAGGCCGGGAAGATCTCGGCGTCCGAGGGATAGGCCTTGATCTTCGCGTCCTTGGGTGCGTTCTCGCGGGTGTACTTCTCGCCCGTGGTGCCCTGCTGGACGCCCACCTTCTTGCCGGCCAGATCATCGATGGACTTGATATCCGAGCCCTTGGGCACCAGCAGCGACTGTTCGGAGTCGTAGTAGCCATCGGTGAAGGCGAGCTTCTTCTCGCGCTCCGGGGTGATCGTCATGGCACTGGCCCCCATATCGCACTGTCCCGAGGCGAGCACGACGCCGGACTGCAGACCGTCGAAGCCGACGTCCTTGATGGCCAGCTTCAGGTCCATGGCCTTGGCGATCTCGCCCACCATGTCCATGTCGAAGCCGGTGTATTCACCGTTTTCCTCATATTCGAAGGGCTTATAGGGGATGTCCGAGCAGACCGTCAGGGTGCCCGCGGTCACCAGTCCCAGATCATCGCCGCCAGCCGAGGCGGACGTTTCGCTTCCGCCGTCCGAGCCGCCGCAAGCCGTCAATGACATCAAGGCAACGGCCGAAACGGCCAGAGCTTTAGTGAAGCTGGAGTGAATCCGCATGTAAGTGTCCTTCTCGAGTGAACCGACGGACATCCTCGCCGGGATGGCCAGTGTAGCCCGGGAATGGGCTGAATGAGATGTTCATCACAAGCTACAGTGGTGTCGCTCCAGTAAACAAGTTGTTTTGGTGACAAAAAGATTACAAATTGAGCGCTTCACGCATGGGGCGCATTTTCGCCCACGACTCGGCCAACTCGGCGGCCGGATCCGAGGCGGCCACAATGCCACAACCGGCATAGAGGCGCACGCTCGTCGGGGATTCGATGACTCCACCCCGCAAGGCGATGCCGAACTCCCCGTTGCCCATGGCATCGACCCACCCGACAGGTCCTGCGTAAGGGCCGCGGTCCATCTTCTCCAACCGAAGAATGAGGTCAGCGGCCGTCGCCGTCGGTGTGCCGCAAACCGCCGCAGTCGGGTGCAGGACCTCTGCCAGATCCAGGGCCGACGGTGAGGTCCCATCGTCGTGGACACGCAACTGCGCTTCGACATCTGAGGCCAGATGCCAGACGTTGGGTAGTTCCAGGACAAAGGGCTCCTCGGGGGAGACCATCCCGGTGACCAGCGGTCCCAGCTCCAGCGTCAACGAATCAATGGCCAACCGGTGTTCGTGGCGTTGCTTCTCGTTCCCCGAGAGCATCCGCTCGGCGTACCCGTCGTCACCGGCCGGTGCCGTGGCCCGGTCCAGGGTTCCGGCGAGGACCCGGGCCCGTGCGGTGTTCCCGGAGACCTTCACCAGCATCTCGGGGGTTGAACCGATCAGTCCGTCGACCGAATAGGTCCAGCAATCGGCATAGCGAAGGGCCAACTCCCGCAGCACCTGGGAAACGGCCAGCGGAGAGCCCAGTTCGGCCACGGCATCCCGGGCGAGGACGAGTTTGGTGAGTTCTCCGGCAGCAATGGCCCGGACACCGGCACGCACCGACTCCTCATATTGGTCCTCCGAAACCCTGCCGGGGACCAGCTGGTCACTGCCGGGGCTGAGGTCGCGCTCGATGGAGGTCTCCTCGAGTAGTCCAGCCAGTTCGGCCTCGGCCGTGGCAGCACTGAGTTCGGCCTCGGGGTCGTCGGTGATCAGGGTCAACCAACCGTGATCCCCGGATCGCCCCACCAGCACGCGCGGGACGATCAGCCGTGAAGCATGGGCGCTGGTGCCCGAGAAGGCGATGGAGGAAAAGGCGACCGGCCCGGTTCCCGGCTGGTCGACGTCGTCCTGGACCTCAGCGGCGGTCGAGACGTCGGCCCACCACCGCCGGAGCCTGCGGAAGCGATCCGGCCCGTCGGCGACGAAGCGGACCGCTTCCCCGAAACCGACCAGGCCCTCGCCACGCCGGCCCCAGACGAGGGAATCGTCGCGGACGAGCAGGTCCAGCAGCGAGCTTTCCTGCCCGGGGGCGCGGGGGATGGTGATACTGCGCAGCCGGGGCGCGGGTGCGTCCTGCATCTGCGCGCTACCGGTTTCCGGCGCGACGGAGCCGGGAAGATCAATGTTCATGATGGCTCCAGCCTACCCGCGGCCGTGGGGCGCTTTTCGCCCTGACGTCGAATTTTGAGATACTGAGAACATGAGTCGTGCATCGCTGGAAAAACGTCCAGAAGAAGTCCAAGCCATGTTCGATGACGTTGCACCGCGTTATGACTTGGCCAATGACATTCTCTCCTTGGGGCAGGCGCGGCTGTGGCGCAAGATCGTCGTGGACGCCGTTGGGGCCCAGCCCGGTCAGCGAGTGCTGGATCTGGCGGCAGGAACCGGGACGTCTTCGGAACCCTACGCCGATGCCGGGATCGAAGTTGTGGCCTGCGACTTCTCGTTGGGCATGCTCGAGGTCGGTAAACGGCGCCGCCCGGATATCGATTTCGTGGCAGGGGACGCGATGAATCTGCCATTCGCCGATCATAGCTTCGACGCAGTGACCATCAGCTTCGGCCTCCGCAACGTCAGCGATCCCCAGAAGGCGCTGGCCGAGATGCTGCGCGTGACCAAACCGGGCGGGCGCCTGGTGCTGTGCGAGTTCTCCCATCCCACCTTCGCGCCTTTCAGGACCGTCTACACCGAATACCTGATGCGGGCGTTGCCGACCGTGGCCCGGAAGGTCACCTCCAACCCCGCCGCCTACGTGTATCTCGCGGAATCGATCCGTGCCTGGCCGAACCAGGAAGGCCTGGCCGGCTGGGTTGCCGAAACCGGGTGGGAAAACTGCAGGTACCGCAATCTCAGCGGCGGCATCGTCGCCGTGCACCGGGCCACCAAACCGGTGGCCCCCCAGTCCGCCGCCCGTCCGGCCGGCTAGCCACTTTGTCGACAAAGGAACACCCGTGTCTGTATTGATCGTCGGGGCCGGGCCTGCCGGCTCGACCGCAGCCAGCTATCTGGCCCGTGCCGGCATCGAGGTGACGGTCTTAGAGAAGACCGCCTTCCCCCGGGAGAAGGTCTGCGGGGATGCCCTGACCCCGCGCGCCGTGCGCGAACTCGCCCGTCTCGGAGTCGACCATTCCGAGACGGGCATCTGGCGCCGGAACCAGGGGCTGCGCTTGGTCGCGGGTGGACGTTCATTGGAGATCCCCTGGCCCGAACTCAGCGACTTCCCCGACTACGGACTGATCCGTACCCGCGAAGGATTCGACGAAACACTCGCCCGTCACGCTCAGGCCGGTGGCGCCCGGGTGCTGGAACGCCACGGCGTTTCCGACGTGGTCCGGGACGTGACGGGCCGTGTCACCGGCGTCAGCGCGAACATCTTGGACGAGCGGGGCCGCAAAACGGGCCAGACCCGTGAATTCCACGCCGATATCGTCCTGGCCGCCGACGGGAACTCAACACGTACTGCGGTCAGTAGCGGACTGCATAAGCGCGATGACCGTCCGATGGGCGTGGCCTACAGAACGTATTTCACTTCCCCACGACACGATGACGACTGGATGGAAGGCTGGCTCGAACTACCGGATAAGTCGGGGCGCCCGCTGCCCGGCTATGGCTGGGTCTTTGGGGTCGGCGACGGAACCTCCAACGTCGGATTGGGCATCCTGAACTCCACCCGCGAGTTTGGCAAGATGGACTACCGCCAGGTGCTGCGTGATTGGACGGCAGGCATGCCTGGAGAATGGGGATTCACCGAGGAGAATCAGGTCGGACCCATTCGCGGGGCCGCCCTACCGATGGGGTTCAACCGCACCCCGCACTACACCCCGGGACTGATGCTGCTCGGCGATGCCGGAGGCATGGTCTCGCCCTTCAACGGAGAAGGAATCAGCTATGCGATGGAATCGGCGCGCATGGCCGCCGAACTGGTGATCGACGCCCATTCGGGTCTGCACGGTACGACACCGGGAGCTCGGGAGGCACTGCTGGCTTCCTACCCCGACATGGTGCGGAACGCCTGGGGCAGCCATTTCACCCTCGGTCGCCTGTTTGCCCGCCTCATTGGCAACCCGAAGATCATGAAGCTGGCGTTGCGCACCGGCATGAGCACCCCGGCGCTGATGCGGTTCGTCGTCAGGATGCTCGCCAATCTCACCGACGAGGGTGGACGCGCTTTTGAGGATAGAGTGATCCATGTGCTGGAACGGCTGGCCCCGCCCACCGAAAACCGGCAGGCTCCCAGGGCACGGCCCGAGAAACGACCCACCCAGATGACAAGCAGGTCCTAGAACCGTGAATGATTCCCCGACCAACTGGACGACCGCCGGACACGGTGTGCCCGAATCCGTTGACCTGTTCGCGGAAACCTCGGCCATCGCCGCCGGCATCAACCTGCCGCCGGGATTCCGAGCCGTCGCCGAGGACGAAGAATTCGGCCCCGCCATTTCCCAGGGCATGGCCAAGGTCGAGAAGGTGCTGCGCGCCGCCGTCGCTAATTCCGATCCGCTCATCGACGCCACGAGCCGTCACCTGGTCGAAGCCGGCGGCAAGCGTGTCCGCCCACTGCTGGTCATCCTGACGTCACTGCTGGGTGAAGGAGTCACGGCTGAGACCATCAAGGCGGCTGCCATCGTCGAACTCACCCATCTGGCCACGCTCTACCATGACGATGTGATGGACTCGGCCTCCTACCGGCGCGGGGCCCCCACCGCCCACGAGGTTTGGGGCAATTCAACGGCCATCCTCACCGGTGACTTGATCTTCGCCCGGGCATCGGTCATCGGCTCCGAACTCGGGCCCCAGGCCGTGGAACTGCAGGCCAAGACGTTCGAGCGGCTCTGCCTGGGGCAATTGCACGAAACGGTCGGTCCCCGTGAGGGGGAGGATCCGGTGGCGCACTACCTCGACGTGATCGGGGATAAGACGGCATCGCTGATTTCCACCTCGGGCGTCTTTGGCGCGCTGTTCGGCGGGGCAGCCGAACATGTTGAGGTCATGCGTGACTATGGCGAGAAGGTGGGGGTGGCCTTCCAGCTGGCCGATGATGTCATTGACGTCACCGGGGCCCAGGTGGCTTCGGGTAAAACCCCCGGAACCGATCTGCGAGAAGGCGTCCCCACCCTTCCGGTGCTGCTCCTGCGTGAAGCCGCAGCTGCGGGGGACAGGTCCGCGACCGAGGTATTGACGCTCGTCGACGGCGATCTGTCCAGTGACGAGGACCTGGCCCGCACCGTGGCGGCACTAGCGGCCCATGACGTCACCCAGAAGTCTTGGGCGGTGGCCCGCCAATGGTCTGCCGACGCCATTGCGGCGCTGGCTCCCTTGCCCGAAGGGCCGGTGAAGTCCTCGCTGGCGGCCTTTGCCGAGGCTGTGGTCTCGCGGGAGAACTAACTGCGCGGGCTGGCTCGCACCGCAGGTGGGGCTCAGCCGAGTTCGGCGAGGGCTGCCGACAACTCGGTGGCCTTGCGGGCCCTGATATCAGCGGGTACCCGATGGCGTAGCTGGCGGTAGAGGTTATCGTCCCAATAGCGCGGAAAAACGTGTTGGTGGTAGTGCCAGACATGTTGGTTTCCGGCCGGCTCATTATGTTGACGGGTCGAGGTGCCCTCCGGATTCCACGCCAGTTTCATGGCCAAAGCGAGTTTGCGCGTCATGATCATGATCGCTGCAGCGACGCTATCGCCCAGATCGTAGAGGGACTCCAGATGGGCGGCCGGAATGACCATGGCATGCCCGCCGTAGTCACCGAATCCATCGCAGGCCATGATGACGGCGACGGTCGGGTCGCTGTACACCAGGTCGGTTGGCACACACAGGTTGTCTTCCGACAGCGGTCCTCCGGCCAGTAGCTCGCAGAAGGGGCAGTTGTACCCGGGCGGCTCATGACTTCCATAGGGGTGCGCCGGCACGTGTGCTAGACCTCCAGTTCGGGTTCCAGCTCCTCGAAGACCCACTCGAACATGTCGAGTACGTATTCGCTGAAGGTCCCCTCCTCGCTGTCCCACGATCCATTGGAATTACGACGGCGGTGGACGATCGGATCCGGGATGTCCAACTGGTCGGCGCGGAAACCCCAGACATGTTGTTCATCCTCATCTTCCATGAACAGCAAATAGCCGTCCTCGATCTCCAGCTCATCCGGGTCGAAGAAGAAGTAATAGGCCTCCATGAGGTCATCGCAAGCGCCGACCGCCAAATAAAACTCCTGGAGCACCTGGGGGATCTCGACGCCGGCCTCGGAGAGCTCGTCCCCGAGCTCTTCGGAGGTCAACCCATCCTGTGAAACCCACTGGTCATCAAGATATTTGGGAATCAGGGAACGGAACTTCTCCACGAACATTTCAGCCATGCCTAAATACTATCGGTCCCGGGAGTCAGTAGACGTCGCGGGCCGAAAGCGCCAGCCACAACTGGACCCGGTCCGGGGTGTTCGACGGGTCATAACCACTGAGGTCGGCGATCTGTTGCAGCCGGTACCTGACGGTGTTTCGGTGCAGACCCAGTGCTTCGGCGACCGTGCCGACGCTGCCGTTGAGCTCCAGGAACCGCCGCAGGGTGAGCATCAGGTCGGAGCCGTGCGCTGCATCGAAATCAGTCAACGGTTCCAGGGCCTCGGCCGCAAGGGCCTGCAGGGGCACGTCATGGGCTGCCAAGAGGAGCGACGTCAACGAAATTCTTGAGGGGTGGTTGATCCGGGCCCCATGACGGAGCGCCTCGATGGCTTCGAAGTAGCTCCAGCGCAGACCCGTCACCTGGGCGTAGGAACCTCCGTAGGAGACCCTGGCAGGGATGCCGGCACCGGAGAGGTAAGCGGCAAACTCCGTGGCAGCGGCTTCGCCGTCCCCGGCTTCGAGCACCACTGCGAGCCGGTCCTCGACCATGGCCGAGACGCCCTTCTCCCGTCCGGGCGGCAGCGGCAAGGTGGATAAGGCCCGGCTGCGCGGTCTGACAGCTTCAACCAGCAGGATGGTGTGGGCGGCATGGGGAGCGATGCCGATTGCTTGCAGGCGCAGGGCGGCATCCTGGCCCTCGACCGTTCCACGGGTCAGGTCCGTGAGCACCTGCCCGCTGGTGGTCCGGTGGGATTCACGAAGCCGAGCCCGCCCGGCCAGTTCGACACTGATCAACGACTGCGCGTATTCGATGAGCCCCCCGCCAGCCTCCTGTCCTTCCAGGAACAGGGTGCATCGATCTTGCAGCCCAGTGGAAACGGGTATGCTCTGCCAGCCATCGGCAGCCGGGGAGGGGCCGTGGATCCGGGCACCATATTGGGTGAGGGAAACGGGTCGCTGGAGTTGCCGGCCTAGTTCCCGCAGTAGTGGGTGCAGGCCGCCGCCAAGGAGCGCTGAAGCCAGTCGCTGGTGACCCTGCAACAGTCGTTCCATCCGGGCCACGTTTTCGGCGGCCAGCGCTTCGGCCAGGATCCGGGTGATGGCCACGAAGGGTGTCTCATAGGGGACCTCGAAGAGCGGCAGGCCCACCTCCGCCGCACGCCGGATGACCGCCGCAGGAACCTTGGTGTGGGTCAGCCCCGTCCCATAGCCCAGGGCCACCACCCCGGCGTGGACGGCATGGTCGACGAAGCCGGTTTGGGAGGCAACGGTCTTCTGCCGGACGCCGGTGGTGAGCAGGACCTCTCCGCCGGCCAGGAACGGTGTGGGGTCCGCCAATTCGGTGACGGCGGCCCAAGAGAGGGGATGGTCTTCGGCGTCGTCGACGCCGGTCAGAGGCCTCAGATTCAGGGTGGGGGAGGACAGCAGTCCGGAAAGCGTCATCGCCATGTCTGCCAGTCTAGTCGGTGATTGTGCATTGGCCTTATGCGTACCGAGATCGTTGGGTGTTATGACGAACGCGACTCGAGGTAATTGTGACGAGGGCAACAGCAGTTTACGGTGTATGACATGACCACTCCATCTCAGGCCGGGGCAGCGACAGCCAAGAGCCATAAACGAGAAACTTTCTCCTCGCGCAAGTTGTTCATCATTTCGGCCATCGGTTCCGCCGTCGGCTTGGGCAATATTTGGCGTTTCCCTTACGTTGCCTACGAAAACGGCGGCGGCGCCTTCCTGATCCCGTATCTGGTGGCCCTGCTGACGGCAGGCATCCCACTGCTCTTCCTGGACTATGCGGTGGGGCATAAATATCGCGGCTCAGCACCGCTGGCCTACCGGCGCATGCACCGTGCCGCCGAACCGCTGGGCTGGTGGCAGGTGCTGATCTGCTTCGTCATCGCCATCTACTATGCGGTCATCATCGCGTGGGCGGCGATGTACACGATCTTCTCCTTCAACAAGGCCTGGGGCGACGACGCGGACACCTTCTTCTCCAGCGACTTCCTGAAGGTCGCAGAAGTCCCCGGGCTGAGCTTCGACTACGTACCGGGGGTATTGATCCCGCTGTTCATCGTCTGGGCCGTGATCATCGCCATCATGGTCCTGGGTGTCCGGCGGGGCATTTCGAAGGCCAACAGCATCTTCCTGCCGCTGCTCGTCGTCATGTTCGTCATCCTGGTCGTGCAGGCATTGTTCCTGCCCGGGGCCATGGACGGACTGAACGCTTTCTTCACCCCGAATTGGGGCGCCTTGGCGGACCCCGGGGTCTGGGCCGCAGCCTACGGGCAGATCTTCTTCTCCCTTTCCATCGCCTTCGGCATCATGATCACCTATTCCTCCTACCTCAAACGCAAAACCGACCTGACCGGATCCGGTTCAGTGGTGGCTTTCGCCAACTCCGGTTTCGAACTGCTGGCGGGCATCGGCGTCTTCGCCGTGCTGGGCTTCATGGCGCAGGCCCAGAGTGTGGCGATCGACGATGTCGTCAGCGGCGGCATCGGGCTGGCCTTCGTGGCGTTCCCGACGATCGTCTCGCAGGCACCCTTCGGTTCGGTGCTGGGCGTGTTGTTCTTCGGGGCCTTGGTCTTCGCCGGCATCACGTCGCTGATTTCCATTCTCGAGGTGATCGTCGCGGCCATCCAGGACAAGCTGGCTTGGGGGCGTGTTTCTTCCACCCTGGTGGTGACCGTACCCATCGCCTTGATTTCATTGGTGCTCTTCCCCACCACCACGGGGTTGCAGTTGCTGGACACCACCGACGCCTTCGTCAATAGCTTCGGCATCATGGCGGTGGCCTTGGCAGCGGTCATCGTGGTGACCGTCGGGGTGACCAAGCTGCCGGCACTGCACGAGCACCTCAACCGCACGTCCAGCCTCAAAATGGGTGGGCTCTGGCGGATCTTGCTCGGAGGCCTGACGCCGATCGTGCTCGGCTACATCCTGATCTCCGAGCTGCAGGACAAGGCCACGGAACAGTACAGCGGATACCCTGCCTGGTTTAACGGAGTCTTCGGATGGGGGATGGCCGGTTCGCTGATCGTCATCGCCCTCTTGCTGACGCTCGTTCCCTGGAGCAAGAAATCCAAGGCCAATAACGACCCGGAATACGACGTAGTCAAGGCCGACGAGGATGCGTATACGGCCGCGAAAAACAAGGAGACCCAGCCATGACACCCATTGCGATCACCATGCTGATCATTGCCATCGTGACGGTCTGGGGCGGTTTGGCGCTTGCGCTGATCAACCTCTCCCGCCACCCCGAGGAGCCCCAGGACGACCTGCCCGAGAACATCGCGCCCGAGCTCTAGCCTCTTCCCTCACCGGCGGTGCTCCTCGTCCCTTTCCAGGGATGGGGAGCACCGCCGTTTGTGCGCTGTGCGGATGCATAACGCATCACGGGTAGCCCTGTGCCAGGCACCCTAGCGTCCGTTGGACGGCTGACCGTAGGCTCAATGCCGATGCAAGGCCCCAACCGCAGTACCCAATGGAAGGAAGCCGCCGTGGAGATCGAATACCGGCTCGAACAAAAGCGCAACATCACCGGGGCGTTCCCCGGCCCCGCCTCCCTGGCCCTGGCCGAACGTCGCGCCGCGACCGTTGCTGCCGGCGTCGCCTCCTCAGTGCCGGTCTATGCCGCGGACGCTGATGGTGGGGTCATCGTTGACGTGGACGGGAACTCGTTCATCGACCTGGGTTCCGGCATTGCGGTGACGACCGTGGGCGCCTCCAACCCGAAGGTCGCTGCCGCCGTCAGCCAGCAGACGGAACGCTTCAACCACACCTGCTTCATGGTCACCCCCTACGAGGGGTACGTGGAATTGGCGGAGAAGCTGGCCGAGCTCACCCCTGGCGAGCACGCCAAGAAGAGTGTGTTCTTCAATTCCGGCGCAGAAGCCGTGGAGAACGCCGTCAAGGTCGCCCGTGTCGCCACGGGACGCACCGCCGTCGTCGCCTTCGACCACGCCTATCACGGCCGCACCAACCTCACCATGGGCCTGACCGCCAAGGCAGCTCCCTATAAGCGCGGATTCGGGCCGTTGGCCTCGGAGATCTACCGGATGCCGATGAGCTACCCTTTCCGTGAGGAAAACCCGAACATCTCCGGCAAGGAAGCCGCCGAACGGGCGATCCTGTCGATGGAAAAGCAGATCGGTGGGGACCAGATCGCCGCCATCATCATCGAGCCCATCCAAGGCGAGGGCGGTTTCATCGTCCCCGCCACGGGATTCCTGCCGCGCATCGCCGAATGGGCGAAGGAACAAGGCATCGTCTTCATCGCTGATGAGGTCCAGTCCGGTTTCTGCCGCACCGGCGACTGGTTCGCGGTGAACCACGAATCCGTGGTCCCCGACATCGTCACCCTGGCCAAGGGCATCGCCGGTGGCCTGCCGCTTTCGGCTGTCACCGGCCGGGCCGAACTCCTCGATGCAGTTCACCCCGGAGGGCTTGGCGGAACCTACGGCGGCAACCCGGTGGCGGTCGCCGCGGGGTTGGCTGCCGTGGAATACATGGCCGAAGCGGACCTCAACAGCCGCGCCCGGGCCATCGAGGAGACCTTCTACACCCGGCTGCGCCCACTGCAGCATGAAGTGCCTGCCATCGGGGACCTGCGCGGCCGTGGAGCCATGCTGGCCATCGAATTCGTCAAGGCCGGAGGGAAGGAACCCGACGCCGAGGTGACCCGGAAGATCGCCGCTGATTGCCTGGCCGCAGGGGTCATCATCCTGACCTGCGGCACCTACGGCAACGTGGTGCGCCTGTTGCCGCCACTGGTCATTTCCGACGAGTTGTTGGCCGACGCATTCGATGTTCTGGAAGAAGCCATTCGCCGGCACGCCTGAGCGATCAAGGCGACGTTCGGCGCCGGATCAGCCGTTGGCTGGTCCGGTGCCGTCCTGCTTAAGCGCGGTGGCAGTTGCTGAGCGGCGCGCCATCCGGGGAGGACCTGGTCGGCGCAGCATGTCGACAGCCACCAGGATGATGGCCACCCAGACGAGGGCGAAACCGGCGAGCCGTTCAGGAGGCATGGCCTCTCCGAAGAGCGCCACGGCAATGATGAACTGCATCACCGGGTTCAAGAATTGCAGGGTTCCCAAGGTGCTCAACGGCAGTCTGCGGGCCGCGCCGCCAAAGAGCAGCAGGGGTACCGCGGTGACGATGCCGCTGGCCGCCATGAGCCAGAAGTGTCCCGGGCCGTTACTGAGCACCGTCGACTCATCCCGGGACATCAGCCATCCCAAGTACACCAGGGCAGGAACCGTCAGAAAGGCAGTCTCGACGGTCAGGCTGGTCACGGCCGTGGCGGTGCGCCCCACACGATTCTTCACGAACCCGTACAGGCCGAAGGAGAAGGCCAGGGTCAACGCAATCACCGGCACCGAACCGTAGGCGAAGGTCAGCACCAGTACCGCAGCGAGTCCGAAACCCAGGGCCGTCCATTGCAGCCGGGTCAGCCGTTCCTTCAGGAAGACCACTCCCAGGCCGGCGGAGACCAACGGGTTGATGAAGTAGCCCAGTGACGCCTCCACCGCGTGCCCGTTGAGCACGGCAAAAGCGTAGGTCACCCAGTTCGCCGTGATCAGCACCGCGGCGAGCGCGAGCCGTCGCAGGGCCGGGCGGTCGTGCAAAAGCACGCGCAGGTCATTCCAACTGCGGGTGAAGGTGATCAGCAGGAGACAGAAGACCAGACTGAACACGATCCGGTTGGCGACGATCTCCGTGGGGGAGGCGATCGCGATCGTCATGAAGTACAACGGCATCAGGCCCCACAGCGCGTAAGCGCCAAGCCCCTGGCCCAACCCGGCACGGCTCGGCCGTGTCGTCGTGCCGGTCATCCCCGGGCGTGCAGGGGCTTCGGGGGTACTTTCGTGGGGCATACTCTTGGCAACCCGGGGTGCCCCCGGCCTATTCCACATTCCGACACTATTCCGTGTCGGGGTTCAGGTAGGTCTGTACCGTCTGTACCGGACGCCCGGTCTGGACTAGCTGCCCGCGGCCCGCGGGCAGGGGCCGGGCACGGATGTTGTTGATCAATCCGCCCTCGGATCGGTCCCCGCTCATGATCAGCGCAGCCGTTCCGGCGTCGCGCAGTGTGGAAAAGAATGATTCATACATGCCTCGGCTGGCGCTGCGGACCTTGCGGGTCAAAATGACGTGAAGATCAAGTTCGTCGGCCATGGGCAGGTATTTGGTGAGGCGTGACAAGGGGGAGGAACCGCTGGCCGTCAGCACGTCGTAATCATCGGCGATGACGACCAGTTTCGCCTTGCTGGGCTTGTTGTTATCGTCACCTCCCGTGCTGCGTAGCTCCAACTCGGCTGCCAAAGCCGCGGAAAGCTGTTCCCCGACGATGGCGCTGCCGGCGTAGCCACCCAGATAGTCGTCGGGTACGACGTCGTCGAGTCCCTTGCGGGGATCGTAGACACCGAAGAGCAGGTCATCCGGGGTGTGCTGATCAACCAGCGTGGCGATGACATTGCGCAGAATGTTGGATTTGCCGGATTCTTCGTCACCGAGCATGATCAGGTGCCGGTCCTTGGACTGCAGATCCAAGACGTGGTTGCCGAGGTCGACTTCGCGCAGGCCCAGTGGGAACTGTCCCTGGCCCGGTGTTGGGGGCGCCTGTTCCCAGCCGACGCTGGCCGGGAGAACACGGACCTGCATGGCGGTTTCGGTGGTGTGTTCGGCCACTTGGGCCACGAGGTCTTTCAGGCCGTCGGAGAGGTCCTCGGGATCATCGACTCCGTCGATCCGGGGCAGCGCCACATGGCCGATCAACTTGCGGTCCGACAACGCCCGTCCGGGGGCCTCAGGATTGACACCGGGGGCGACCTTCCGGTCGATCTGCGAGTCTGACGGTTCGGCGAGGGCGGTCTCGATTTTGTTGCCGAAGAAGCCCTGCTGCGCCATGCGAAGTTCCGCATTGCGGTTCAGGGTGGTCACGACATGGATGCCGTAGCCTCCACCGCGCATGATCAACGCGAAGACGTTCTCCTGGATCTCTTCGAAGTCGTCGGCGATCTGCCCATAGCCGTCGATCACCAAGAAGATGTCGGCGCTGGGTAGTTCGGGGAGCCGACCATCGGCATGCATGCGGCGCATGGTCGTGAGGGAATCGATCTGGTGGTGTTCGAAGACTCGTTCACGGACCAGGAGCATGCCTACCAGTTCCTCCACGGTGCGGCGGACGACTTCGCGGTTGGTACGGATGGCCGTGCCGCCGACGTGGGGCAGCCCGCCAAGGGGTAGCAGTGCGGAGCCGAGCAGGTCGATGCAGTAGATGCCGACTTCATGGGGAGAGTGAGTCAACGCCATGGAGGCCACGACGGTCCTCAATAACGTGCTGCGCCCCGACTGGGGGCCACCGGTGATCATCAGGTTCCCGCCGCCTGAGGTGAAATCGATATGCCAGAGACCCTGCCACTGTTTGGCCGGGTCGTCGAGCAGGCCGATCGGTACGCGCAACCCGCCTCCGGAACCCAGTTGAAGGCCATGTTTGCCCGGATGGACGCCGCCAGCTGCGGCATCCAAGGAGACGGCGGCGGGCAGCGGAGGCAACCAGATTTCTTGGACCGAGCGCGGGAACGAACGCAACGTGTCCATCAGCGTGGACATCACGGTGGGGCCGGTGGTGCGTTTGGCAGCTACGTCCTTCTTCTGGGTGGTGCTCGTTTCCCCTTCCGGTTCCTCCCCCGCATAGCGGGGGACCGTGAGCACATCGGCGACCTCGGCAGGGGCCATCTCGTCTGCCTCATCTTGCCTGACGTCCTCGACCGGGCCGGAAACGTAGCCGGCCTTGAATCTCGTATAGACCGTGGTGTCGACCTTGAGGAAGCCGTATCCGGGGACCGGGGGCAAATGGAAGGCATCGGGGCTGTCCAACACCGTGCGCGATTCTGATTCGGACAGTGTGCGCAGGCCCAATCGGTAGGACAGATAGGTTTCCAGCCCCTTGAGCTTTCCCGATTCAACGCGCTGGCTGCTCAACAGAAGGTGGACGCCGATAGATCGGCCGATGCGCCCGATGGACAGAAACAGATCGATAAAATCCGGGCGGGCGGTGAGCAGCTCACCGAACTCGTCGATGATCACCACCAGATGCGGCAAGGGTGCCATGTCTTCGCCACGGGCTAGTCGCTCATTGCGGTGAACTTGGTAGTCGGTGATGTTGGCAATGTTTCCCGCAGCCTTGAGGACTTCCTGGCGACGCAAAATTTCCCCGTTGAGGCTGGCGTAGACGCGCTCGATCAGGGAAAGGTCGTCCGAGAGGTTGGTGATGATGCCCGTGACCTGTGGAGCGCCCTCGAAGGGGGCGAAGGTGGCACCGCCTTTGAAGTCCACGAGGACCATCGCCAGAACGTCGGGGGAGTGAGTGGCCAGCAATCCGAAGACGAGTGAACGCAGCATCTCCGATTTTCCCGAACCCGTAGCCCCGACACACAACCCGTGTGGGCCCATGCCGAACTGGGCGGACTCCTTCAAATCTAGGACCGTGGGACGGCCAGCGTCGTCTGGTCCCAGGGGGATCCGAAGGAACTCGGCGTCGCCACGCGGTTTCCAGGTGCGTTCTATATCGGCACGGTCCAGATTCGAGCTGAGGCCGAGCATCCCCAAAAAGCTCTCGGCGCCTTGTCCGGAACCACCATGTTCCAAGGAATCGGCTGAAAGCCGCAGCGGGGACAGTTCATGGGCCAACGCATCGGCTGTTGCGACGGATAGCGGGTCCAAGGACCCGAAGGAAACTTCGGGATGTACCGAGTCCGAGCGGTAGTCCTGGACCTGGAATCCCTCGCCGGTCTGGGTGATCCTGATGGTGATGTCGCTGGGTTCCTCGCTGCGATCGTGCACCAAGTGCAGGACCGTGAGGCCGAGGTCTCCGGGGGAGAGGAACCGGTCGGCCAAGGGGAGCTCTTGTGCCTGTGTTCCATGGGTATCCGAGACCACGACGAGTCGTGCCAGGGCCTGCCCCGCCCGACTATTCACTTTTTTTGCTTCCACGGCGATCTTGGCCCGGCGTTGCAGATCGGTATTCATGACGTCGGCCAACGACGCAAGGTCGGGGGCGATCCGGCGTTCCAACTCCACCCCCGAACTTCGGCTTTGATCCGCCAGATGCGGCAACCACGTGGCCCACTGCCAGTCGTCCCTCAAATGTTCGGGGGTGCTGATGCCCAGACCCAAATCTTCGGGGGAATGGAACGCGCTGGCCGAAATCAGGAGGTTCCGGGTGGTGGAGGTGACGAATTCGCGGTCGCCGATGATGCTGACGTTCCCCACCGAATCGAGGGGTACCGTCACCGGCATATCGGGACTGGTGGAAAAACGGCGTTTGAGGATTTCTGCTTCGGCGGCCATGAAGGAATCGGTCTGCTGGGTGGCGCCGGAAACCTCGCTGACCGTGATATCCCGGCAAGGGCGGGCCCCCGAGCCGAGCCGAACGTCCAGGAAGTCCTCGTTTCCGCGGCGACGCTCCCAGAGCCGCATGGGCGTGCGCACGATATCGAATAAAGCCTCGGGTGGCGGGGCACTTTGCCGGGCCACCCCGAGCGCCTCGATCTCGTCGGCACGCATTTTCACGCGGGAACGTTCCAAGTAGCGCATGTAGTTCTCGCGCAGTTGGGTGCGGGTCCGCACGGCCTTACCTCGGTTGGAGAACATCATGAAGATGGCGATCACCACGGTCACGATCATCATCATGGCTCCGATGGCCGCGAAGGGGGAGTTACGGAACATCATCATGGCCGTCATGGATACCGCGCCGCCGAGCATGGGCACGATAGACATCAAGTTCAGACCGGGTGCTTCGCCCTCGACCGGTGGGGGCCCGTCAAGAAGGAAGGGACGAAAAATACGCAACGGTGTCGAGGTCCGCGCGGGGCGGTGAATGATTCGCTGAGCCATCTGCTACTGGACCCCGTTGGCCAGTTCGAGGTTGCGGGCGGCCAGGACGGTGCCTGCCTCCCGATGAGCCGGAAGCATCAATGGCAGCGTGACTCGTGCACCGGCGGCTAGATGCCGGTCGTAGCCGATGGCGTGGGCATCGAAACCGAGCCGGGAGAGCCGGCCCGCTTGGTCGAGGGCTTGCAGCGCCGATGAATGGTCCTGCTGCATCACCAGCACCGTCAGGGGCACTGGCGCGAGGAGCGGGTTCATCCGCCACCTGGACAAGGCAGTGAGAGCGTCATCGAGGCCCGAGAGCGTCGCCGGGACCACGAAGAGGGCCCCGTGGCAGTCAGCCAGTGCGGCCTGGGTTTCGGGAGCTTCCAGACCGGTGGGGCAGTCAAGCAACGTGATGGGGAAATACCGGGAGACAGTGGACGCGGCTTCCCGTAGCAGCGGAGCCGCAGTCCGCTGCGGTGAGCCTGAGCGTGGCCCCGTTGCGTAAAGCCCGTCGGCGGCCGGGGCAAGCAACTCGGCCAGATGCGCGGCGCCGGGCTGGGCGCCGTTGGTGAGTTCTGGGACGATGGAGTCTAGTGCGAGGGCATCATCGATCCCTAGGCGCAGGGCGAGACTTCCATGGCCCGGGTCGAGGTCCAGAACGCAGACGCTGTCGGTCCGTAGGGCAGAGAACGTGCGGGCCAGGAGCGCGGCGGCCGTCGTTTTTCCTGCACCGCCACGCGTCGAGACCACGGCGATCCGTCGACCGGTGGTGACCGGGGCCTGCACGCCGGCAGCGAATTGACTAATTTCCGTCGCGCGGTGTTTGCCACCGAACAACATCCCGAGGATGCGCCGGAGGGATCCGCCGGTGGCCCGGACACCGGATAGCCGGCGGCGGTCGTTCTCCAACGGTGCGCCCAACGTATCGGAGGTGGGCCGGGCCCGCCGTGTGGAGGGGCCGGGAACCCCTCCGGAGCCACCCCGTCGGCTATCCGGCGTGGGTGCCCAGGGATCATTGAGTGGCTGCCCCCATGGGTCGAGTTGTTGCTCGCCCGCCGGGTGGCCGGGATGCTGAGATGCGGTCATGGAAGGTCCTCCGTGCTAGAACGTGTCCAGCATTTGGGCGTAGACGCCGAAGTAGCCGATGAGCAGGGGGATCGTGGCGACTATGGCCAGGGTTTCGAGTCGTTCGCAGATCTGCCGGATTCGTGCCTCGATATGGTCTGGCAGATCCACCGCCAAGCCCAGGCCGATCACGACGGCCAGCACCAGGATGGACAGCCCGACGATCCACACGGTGTCTTCGTTCAACCGAGTCAGTGCCCCTGCGCCGGCCAGGACCCCGATGCCCGTGGCGGCATAGAGCGCGTAGCGTTCCAGAGCCAGAGGGAAGGCCCGGGAGCGCAGCAGGGTTGCCAATGCGAGAGCCAGGAGTAGGGGAAGTGTCCACACGGGATGCCGATCATCCGTGGCGACCAACCACATCCCGACGGCAGCGGAGATGGCAGCGGCCACGGTGGCCAGGGTGAGTCCGGCATGGGCCGAGCGGATGGCGGTGATGGCATCTCGGCGCCAGATGGAGGTGCCTTTGGCCCGCTGGTCGTCGAGGGTGGACAAACCCGACAGTGACAGTGCCAAGGCCGGCAGTAGACCCATGATGAGGATGGAACAAATTGCCGCGATGGCGCCGACGCCGACCTCGAGGTCGGTATCGGTACTGGCCGATGCCCAACGGGCCAAGGGCAGGGCCACGGCCCAGATGCCGGTCAGCGTCCCCAGAACACCGGCGCCCAACAGGACGGCTCGTGGATGTTTGAGCACCGTCGCCAAGCAGGCGACGAAAGCGGCGGTGCCCGCAGCGGCCAATAACAGTCGCAACGAGGGGGTAGCGGACCAATGAAGCAGGCCAATCATGCCCGCACCCCAGCCCGCGCCCATCAGGGCAGAGGAGACGGGCCGGGACGCAGCAGATACCGAAGCGCCCAATGCCAGGAGCCCGGCCCCCACAGCGAGCAGGATCCACCAACGGGCCTCAGGCAGGTACCTTCCCAGCAAGATATCCAGGGCGAGCCAGAGCCCCAACGCGGCGAAGATCCCCGATGCGGTCACCAGATGGGTGCGGTCCCATGAACCCCGCACTTCCCGGGATTGCTCGACGACGGTATCGGAGATGTCATAGACGACGGCAGGTGGTGGGGCTTCACTGTTGCTGACGAGCGTGAGGCGAGCACCGTCGACGACCTGCGCTTGGGTCAACGTTTCCCGCGAGGGGATGGGCTCCCCGGTGGCGGTCAGGAGAACCTTGGTGGCGACGGAGTCGCCCGGGCTGTCTCCGAGCAGGTCCAGGATCTGTGGCATCAGTGTTCCCACGGATTCGGTGGCGGGCAGCAAGAGGTCGGCATTGCGGCGTTCTCCCACGAGGGTCACGCGTGTGTAGGGCTGGGCCATGACGGGCTAGTTCCCCATCCTTCCGGGGCTCGGGCTGGGCGAGGGCCAGGCTGACTGGTTAGGCGCCAAGAAAAGGATGGCAGAGCTCTGCATCTGATCCTGCCGTTGCTTCTTTTCCGCGGCCCGGGTTGCGAGCATGTTTGAGACGAAGGAGACCCCGATGCAGATGGCAGTGATCAGTGCCGCGGCGACGAGGCTGAACAGGAACTGCTTAGTCGTCGCCTTCCAGCGGCGCTCGGTCGGATTCTCACCATAGAGAAGGGCATCGGTAACCCGGTTGCGACGGACGGCGACCGACTCGATGAGTTGGTTGTCGAATTCAGTCGCCACGGTTCCCTCTCGATCTAACGATGTGTTGGTGTGAGTCCATCATGTCAGGTGAATGGATGAAAAATGGCAGAAAACCGGGAGCATGGGTAGTTCTCCCCATGCAGGACGCTTGACCCTGTTTATCGCCGTGCCGTTAGCTGGTAGCAAGCAAGGCACGGACAGCGAGGGTCCGCCCCGCATCGAGGAAAGGTAACAGGGATATGAGCTTTAAGGGAAAGATGGATGTCAATGCCATCGGCAAGGCGGCTGAGGAGGCCAGCGGTTCAGGTGATGAGCTGGTGCGGTTGGTCGAGGAACTGGTCGATGGAGTCGAAGATCTGAAGACCACCTTCAAGGGCAACGGTGCGGTCTCCTACGAGAACTTCATGGCCGAGTCCCAGCGGGTCCAGCAGGACCTCGTCAAGGCCCTCTCGGGCATCTCGCAGGGCCAGGCGGAGAGTGCCAAGCATTACGTCCAGATGGATGACGACTTCGAAGCCGGCGGCAAGGAAGCCGAAAACCAGGCGTCCGGAGCCAAAACCTCGAACTTCCGCTTCTAGCAGTAGCCAGTGCTTCGCAGTGCCTCGGGGCGCTGCTGACGGGGCGGTATCGCCTCACTAGCCCGATATACCGGTCCGGCACGGACCCACAGCAAAGGATTTGAACATGGCAGACGACCTCATTCAGTTTGACAGCGACGCCGCCTCGCGCGCCGAAGGCGACATCATCCGCATTGCCGGACGTATTGAAAGCATCATCGGCGACCGCGAATCCCAGACGAAATTCGTCAAGGACAACTGGGAGGACAGCAACTCGGGAGATGCCTACTCCAGCGTCGAAAAGGATTGGATCGATGCCGCCAATGAAACTCTCCAGCTCGTACATCGGGCGCGGAAGCTTTTGGGAGAAAACTCCGTGACCGCCAAGGACGCCAGCGGGAAGGTCCAAGGCATCTGGAGCTAATTGCTCAAGGATCGCGGTTTATCACGCTGCGGTTGAGGTCCGTCATGGGGCGGGTGGCCGGTCGGTCACCCGCCCCATGAGTGTGTGCGCTCCCACACAAATACGCGGGGCGGCGTGAGTGCAATTAGACTAGGTGGCTGTGTGTTAATTCCTCTCCGGAGTGACACATCCCAGGAGTACCGCCGAAAGGAAAAACAGTGTCCAACCCTGCTGCTGATCGTCCGCTGCGAGTCGCCATCATCGGCGCCGGCCCGGCTGGCGTCTACGCTGCGGACATCCTGACCAAGGCCGAACGAGAGTTCGAGGTCAGCATCGACCTCTTCGACAGGTACCCGACCCCCTACGGGTTGATCCGCTACGGTGTCGCGCCGGACCATCCACGGATCAAGGGCATCGTCAAGGCGCTACATAAGGTCCTGGACCGCGGGGACATCCGCTTCCTGGGAAACGTCAACTATGGCCAAGACATCACTCTGGCCGATATTCGAGACATGTACGACGCAGTCATCTTCGCCACCGGGGCCATCCAGGACGCCGACCTGAACATCCCCGGCATGGAACTCGACGGCGCCTACGGGGCCGCGGACTTCGTCTCCTGGTACGACGGGCACCCCGACGTCCCGCGCACCTGGCCCCTGAACGCGCGGCAGATCGCGGTCATCGGCAACGGGAACGTCGCCCTGGACGTCGCCCGGATGCTCTCCAAACATCCCGAGGACCTGCTGGTCACCGAGATCCCGGATAACGTGCATGCGGGCCTGGCGGCCTCCCCGGTGACCGATGTCCATATCTTTGGCCGTCGCGGCCCCGCCCAGGTGAAGTTCACCCCGTTGGAGTTGCGCGAACTCTCGCATTCGAAGGACGTGGACATCGTCCTCTACCCGGAGGACTTCGAATTCGATGCCGCCTCCGATGAGACGATCAAAACCAACAACCAGGCCAAGACCATGGTCAACACCCTCACCAACTGGCTCATCGAGCAGGAAGACCGTGAAGAGGCCGAGGAGGCCGGTACCAGGACCCCTGCCTCGCGGCGACTGCATCTGCACTTCCTGCACGCCCCGGTGGAGATCACCGGGAACAACGGGGCCGTTGAAGGCATCCGATTCGAACGCCAGGAACTCGATGGCACCGGTAACGTGCGCGGGACCGGGGACATCGTGGACTACGACGTCCAGGCCGTCTACCGGGCCATCGGCTACTTCGGCTCGGAACTCGCGGAGGTCGGATTCGACCCGAACCGTGGCGTGATTCCGAACGAGGGCGGCCGTGTCCTGCACGATGACGGGGAGAAGATTTCGGGACTGTATGCCACCGGGTGGATCAAGCGGGGGCCGGTGGGCCTGATCGGAAGCACCAAGGGTGATGCCCTGGAAACCATTGGTAACCTGCTCGAGGATCGGCTCGAACTGCCCGCCGCGATACACCCCGATGAGCAGGCGATCATCGAACTACTCGCGGAACGCGAAGTCGCTTATACGACCTGGGAGGGTTGGGTCGCGCTGGACGCCCATGAGCATGCGCTGGGCGAGGCGGCAGGCACGGTGGAAACCAGCCGCGGGCCCGTGTCCCGCGAGCGGGTCAAAGTGGTGGAGCGCGACGAGATGGTGCGCATCTCCCAGCAACAGTAGTTCCGCGAGGCCACGAGAAAAGCCCGGGATCCCCTTGAAGGGATCCCGGGCTTTTCTGCGGGTCACCGATGGGTACCGGTGGCGGGGTGCTTAGGCCTTGCCGGACTGCTCCGACGC
Organism: Glutamicibacter sp. BW78; assembly: GCF_002332245.1. Lineage (NCBI taxonomy): Bacteria > Bacillati > Actinomycetota > Actinomycetes > Micrococcales > Micrococcaceae > Glutamicibacter > Glutamicibacter sp. BW78. Next base: position 254,143 of record NZ_NRGU01000030.1, on the reverse strand, counting down.
GCCATCGGTCGTGCCCTGATTGCCTGCTGCGTAGCCATCGCGCAGAATCTGACCGAGGTTCTCGTCCACGTTCGTCCAGTACTGGAAGAAGCGCTCACGGATGTCGTCACGGGTGATTCCTGCGACCTGGCCGAGTAGGTTGTCGTGGAAGCGCTCCTTGGACTCGGCGCTGAAAACGTCACGGTACAGCGTTCCGGCCTGGCCGAAGTCGCTGTCTTCGCTCCGCAGGGTCTGCGCGGCACGAACGAGCGTGCCGTCGGTTTCCCAGCTGCCTTCGCCGGCACGCTCCGGCTCGGCTGCCGCTCCACCGTACGAGTTCGGGGTGTAGGGGCGGGTCGTCGCGTCGTTGAAGTGGTACTGCATGTTGCCTTCGTGCATGTACGTGTTCACGTGGGCAGCGTGCGGCTGGTTGACCGGCAACTGGTTGTAGTTCGTTCCGATGCGGTTGCGCTGGGCATCCGGGTAGGAGAAGACGCGGGCCATCAGCATCTTATCGGGGCTGATATCGGTGCCCGGAACCATGTTCGACGGTGAGAAGGCGGCCTGCTCGATCTCGGCGAAGAAGTTCTGCGGGTTGCGATTCAGCGTAAAGTGGCCGACCTTCACCAGCGGGTAGTCGGCGTGCGGCCACACCTTGGTGATGTCGAAGGGGTTGAAGCGGTAGGTCTTGGCGTCTTCGTACGGCATGATCTGCACGAACACGTCCCAGGTCGGGAAGTTTCCGGCCTCGATGTTGTCGTACAGGTCGCGGCGGTAGAAGTCGGCGTCGGAGCCCGCGAGCTTCTCTGCCTCCTCGTTGTTCATGTTGTGGACGCCCTGGCGGGACTGGAAGTGGTACTGCACCCAGAAGCGCTCGCCTTCGGCGTTGATCCACTGGTAGGTGTGTGAACCGTAGCCGTTCATCTCACGCCAGGAAGTCGGCAGGCCGCGGTCGCCCATGACGTAGGTGACCTGGTGTGCGGACTCGGGGGAGAGGGTCCAGAAATCCCACTGCATGTCGGCATCACGCAGGGCTGAGCCGTTCAGGCGCTTCTGCGAGTGAATGAAGTCCGGGAACTTGATGCCATCGCGGATGAAGAACACCGGGGTGTTGTTGCCGACGATGTCGTAGTTGCCTTCGGTGGTGTAGAAACGCAGTGCGAATCCACGTACGTCACGCCAGGTGTCGGGGGAGCCCTGCTCGCCGGCCACGGAGGAGAAGCGGGCCAGGGTCTCGGACTTCGCACCGGGCTGGAAAACCGCGGCACGAGTGTACTTCGAGACGTCCTCGGTGATGGTCAGTTCGCCGAAAGCGCCGCCACCCTTGGCGTGCGGGTTGCGCTCCGGGACACGTTCGCGGTTGAACGAGGCCAGCTTCTCGACCAGGTAACGGTCATGCAAGGCGGTGACGCCATTGGCGCCGGTGGTCAGCGAATGCGCGTCGCTGGGGACGGGGGCACCGCTTTGTGTGGTGGTGAAGTTCTCAGACAAGAGGTTCTCCTTCAGGTGATGGTTTCTGGTCGATGGCTGGGCGGTCTCAGGCGACGTTCTCCGGAACCGGAGCCCCGGAACCGGCAACTTCGGTGGCCTGCGCAGATTCCCTGCAGGAAGCGCATACCCCCTGATAGACCACGTCAGCGATCTGGATGTTCATGCCATGCGTATCGGAGGGAGAGAGGCAGGGGGCGTGGCCCACCGCGCACTCGACATCCTCGATCCGTCCACAGGCCATGCACACCGCATGGTGGTGGTTGTCGTCCACGCGCGTCTCGTGCAGGGCCGCGGAGCCGGGCGGAGTAAACCGCCGCAACATCCCCAGCGCCGTGAGGTCGTTCAGCACGTTATAGACGGACTGCATGGACACCTCGGGTAACTCCTCACGCACCCCGGAAGCCACCGTGTCGGCGGAGGAGTGCGGATTCGTTTCCAAGAAGCGCAGCACGGCCAGGCGCTGGCGTGTCACGCGCAGTCCCAATTCGTGTAGCTGCTCCGTGTGATCCATACCCCTATTCAACTCCCTATTTTGATGAAGTCAAGATAGGGCACGCTAAGTCGACCGCCATTGATCAAGGGGGCTGTGTGATGCCCCGGAGGGTGTCATAGGATCAAGGGTCGGTGTGCCCGCTACTCCGGCTCTCCCGCGGTGTGATCCGCGGCTCATCCGGAACACCGGGGGAAAGCGGGCCGTTAACCAGTTAACCCGGCCGTCATCTCGATGGTCAGAAGCACTATCAAGGAGTGGAACCCGGTGCACAACCATTTCAACGGTCTCAAGACGGCCGCCCTGCTTGGCGGCATGTTCGCCCTGCTGTTGGTCATCGGATCGCTGATCGCCTCCGGGACGGGCCGCTCGTCGTTCATTTGGATCTTCGCCCTCATCGGGCTGGGGACCACGGCCTATGGGTATTGGAATAGCGATAAGATCGCCATCCGCTCCATGCAGGCCTATCCGGTGACCGAGCAGGAGCAGCCGGCGATGTACCGAATCGTCAACCAGCTCTCCATTAGTGCCGGCCAGCCGATGCCGCGGTTGTTCGTCTCCCCGACGGCGGCCCCGAATGCGTTCGCCACCGGTCGGAACCCGCAAAACGCGGCCGTCTGCTGCACCGAGGGCATCCTGAACCTGCTGGACGAACGTGAACTGCGCGGAGTGCTGGGGCATGAGCTCATGCACGTCTACAACCGGGACATCCTGACCTCTTCGGTGGCGGCCGCGGTCGCCGGGGTCGTGACCTCCGTGGCCCAATTCATGCTCTTCTTCGGCGGAGGTGACCGCCGCAATGCCAACCCACTGGCCATGATCGCGACAGCGTTGCTGGCCCCGCTGGCAGCGGCGCTGATCCAGATGGCGATCAGTCGGACCCGTGAATACGACGCCGACGAAGACGGTGCCACGTTGACCAACGATCCGCTGGCCCTGGCTTCTGCGTTGCGAAAGCTTGAAACGGGAGTCCAGCGGGCCCCGTTGCCCGAGGAGCAGAACCTGGTCAACACTTCCCACCTCATGATCGCCAATCCTTTCCTCGGTGGCGCGAAGAAGCTCTTTGCTACGCACCCGCCCATGGCCGACAGGATTGCCCGGCTGGAAAAGATGGCAGGTCGCCCGCTGGAATAGCCGGATGGATCACTGACGTCAACGGCGGGTGGGCGTTGGCAGGTCCTTGACCCTGGAACGCCCGTTTGGTCATTGGGCAAGGGTTGCGTATCGTCATGGGCATAGGTAAGGCTTACCTAGACACTTTGACGCCCATCCGGAAGCACCATAATGATCGCGAATTTTCTGATCGGCCTGCGGGAAGGGCTCGAAGCCGTTCTGATCGTCGTGCTCCTTTTGGCCTACTTGGGCAAGACCGGGCGGACCCATCTGGTACCGCGGATTATGGCAGGTGTCGGCGTCGCGGTAGCCGTATCGCTGGCCTTCGGGGCGCTGCTGACTTTCGGCCCGCGCGGCCTGACCTTCGAAGCGCAAGAGGCCATCGGCGGGACCCTCTCCCTGGTCGCCGTCGGGTTCGTCACGTGGATGATCTTCTGGATGGCCCGGACCTCACGGTCCATGGCCACCGACCTGCGCCATAAAGTAGACGGCGCGGCCGATGGGAAGGCCTGGGTGCTCGTCCTCGTTGCCGCCTTGGCCGTTGGCCGGGAGGGCTTGGAAACTGCCCTGTTCATCTGGGCTGCAGCCCGCGCCACCGGCGAGACGTGGGAACCCATCGCCGGTGCAGGGCTTGGCCTCGCCGTCGCCGTCGTCCTGGGCGCCTTGATCCACCGCGGTGCCGTCAAGATCAACTTCGCCAAGTTCTTCAGCTGGACCGGCGCGGCGTTGATCATCGTTGCTGCAGGTGTCCTGGCCTATGGCATCCACGATCTGCAGGAAGCCGGCATCCTACCGGGGCTGCATCGCCTGGCCTTCGACGTCTCCCACATCATCCCGCCCTCGAGTTGGTACGGCACCGTACTCAAGGGGGTCTTCAATTTCTCCCCGGCCACCACCTGGCTTGAGGCGACCGCATGGACAGCTTATGTCGTCCCCGTTTTCTACTTCTACTTCCGGGGCCTGCGCCGCGGGAGCCCGAAGGCCCGGACGAGTTCATCGGCCGATACCGCCGTCGGTTCAAACGCCTAAATTTACGTCGCCTCCGCGAATTCGCCTCGACCCTACAAGGATCCCCATGACCTCCAACCGCGCCCTCCCCGCTATCGCCGCCCTAGCGGTAGCCGCGCTCACTCTGGCCGGTTGCACCGATAACAATGCGACCGCAGCCGGTGGCGAGGACGGCACCATTGCGGTGACCAGCACCGATGACACCTGCGAGGTGAGCGCCGAAAGCGTGCCCGGGGGAACGCTTAAATTCTCGGTAAAAAACGAAGGATCCCAGGTCACCGAATTTTATCTGCTGGCAGAAGACGGTCTGCGCATTATTGGAGAGGTGGAGAATATCGGGCCCGGTCTGAGCCGGGACTTGGTGGTGGTGGCTCCGGAAGGAAATTACGCTACTGCTTGCAAACCAGGCATGGTCGGCGACGGCATCCGGGCGGATTTTGCTGTGGGACCGGTGCCCGAGGGCGAGGAGATCAGCGCCGACCGGGCTGCCTTGCAGGAGACCGCCACCACGCAGTACAGCGCCTACGTCAAGGATCAGACCGACCAGCTGCTGTCAGGTACCAAAAAGTTCGCCCGGGCCTTCGCGGAAGGTGACACGGAACAGGCCAAGAAGCTCTACGCATCGACGCGTATGCACTGGGAACGCATCGAGCCGGTGGCCGAATCATTCGGCGACCTGGACCCGATCCTTGACGCCCGAGAAGCCGATCTGGAGCCGGGGCAGGAGTGGACCGGTTGGCACCGGGCGGAGAAGGACCTGTGGCCGCCGAAGGGCGACTATCAGGACATGAGTTCCGCCCAACGCCAGAAGATCGCCGACCAGATGGTCGCCGATACCGAGGAGCTACAGGCCCGCACCCTGGAAGTCGAGTTCACTGCGGATGCGCTGGCCAACGGGGCCAAGGAACTCCTTGACGAGGTGGCCACGGGGAAGGTCACCGGTGAAGAGGAGATCTGGTCTCACACGGATCTTTGGGACTTCCAAGCCAACGTCGACGGGGCCCGCATCGCCTACGAGGATCTCAAACCGTTGCTCGACCAGGACGACGCGAAGCTCGATGCCAGCCTCGAAAAGAACTTCACCGCGCTGCAGAAGCTCCTGGACCAGTACAAACGTGGAGACGGGTTCGTGTACTTCGACGAATTGACCGAAACCCAGACCCAGGAACTCGCCGCTGGCGTCGACGCCTTGGCGGAACCATTATCCCGGCTCACCGCCGCGGTGGTGAAGTAGCAGCCGTGGAGGAAGAACACCTCGAAGAGGCAACGGTCCAGGAGCAGGGGCCGCCGGCCCGTGGTCTACGACGCCGGACCTTGTTCGCAGCCGCAGGCATCGGCGGCGTGGTCGGTGCTGCAGCAGGTGCCACGGGGGCCGCCGCCGTGGAACGTGTTTCCACTCCGAAAGCACAACAAGACGTCGTTCCTTTCAGGGGGGAGCACCAGGCGGGAATCGAGACCGAAGCACAGGACCGGATGCATACGGCCGCCTTCGACGTCACGACAGCTGACCGAGACGAGCTGATCTCGCTGCTGAAGGATTGGACGGCCGCGATCGAATCGATGACCGCTGGCCAGCCGGTCGGGGGCCCAAAGGGGGCCACGGGGGGCGCCTATGACGCTCCACCGGAGGACACCGGCGAAGCGTTGGATCTTCCCGCGAGCCACCTCACCGTGACCATCGGCTTTGGACGCAGCCTCTTCACCCACGGAGGGAAGGACCGTTTCGGGTTGGGCGATCGGATGCCCGAGGCGCTGATCGAGCTACCGCACTTTCCCGGTGACGCGCTGGAAGAACACCGTAGTGATGGTGATCTGGTGGTCCAGGCCTGCGCCGACGATCCGCAAATCGCCGTCCACGCCGTCCGCAACCTGGCGCGGATCGGCTTCGGTCGTGCTCGTGTGCGGTGGAGCCAAATCGGCTTCGGACGCACGTCCTCCACCTCGACCGACCAGGTCACCGCACGAAACCTCTTCGGCTTCAAAGATGGGACCGCGAACGTCAAATCGCAGGAAACCCAGGCCGTGGCCGACCACGTGTGGGTCTCAGGGGCCACGGGCGGACAAGCGTGGATGAATGCCGGGACCTATATGGTGGCTCGCCGGATCCGGATGCACATTGAAACCTGGGACCGCACCTCGTTGCGCGAACAAGAACTGGACATCGGACGGACCAAACGAGAAGGTGCACCCCTTTCGGGCGGCGCCGAGTTCGACGAACCCGACTTCGATATGAAGGGTTCCGCAGGTCCATTGATTGCGGGGGACTCACATGTCGCCCTGGCCCATCCGAGCCGGAACGGGGGTGTGAGGATGCTGCGCCGCGGATTCAACTACACGGACGGCTCCGATGGTCTGGGGCGGCTCGACGCTGGTCTGTTCTTCATTGCCTACGTGGTGGATCCGCGTACCCACTACGTGCCGATGCAAATGGCCATGGCCAAGAACGATCTACTGGTTGAGTATCTGAAACACACGGGGTCAGGTCTCTTTGCCGTTCCCCCAGGGGTGACCGACCCGGATGGCTACCTGGGCGAAGGCCTGTTCAAGTCAGCGACGTAAAATCGCGTCGAAGCCAGGTTTCATGAGTGGCCGGAGGTCTCTCGCGAGTGGGTGCACGCGAGATTGATCCGTTGCTTCTGTCCCATACCCGCGCCGCTGCTCCTGACAGCACCCGACGGTGCGCCATATAACGCAAACACTCGTAGGCAGGAGCAAAAACTGTCACTGGTATTCCGTAGTAATGCATCATTGAAGTGGCGGCAGTAACTTCCTAGACTCAGTGTGTTGAATCATTGGAAAACGGCGGCAATTAACGCACGGTGCGGTCCTACGGAGACGACGGTAGGTCCGCGACAACGCTCAGGAGACGATGATTGTGAAACACGCAAGACTCATCATCAGCACATTGTCGGTGGGAGCTGTTCTCGTCGGTAGCAGCGCCTGTATTTCAGAACCCGAATCCGCGCCAGCCAGCTCGAGCGAAGTCCAGGGAAGTAATTCCTCTGGACCGGCAACCGAAACAGCGCAGCAGACGCCCCCACCCCAAGCGGAAGAGCTCTACCCCGCCCTGAAACGCACACCGGGTGAGGATGATCAGCTGCCCGCAAAGGCCGACCTCGGAAACATCAACCGCGACAGTGTTCGCTGGCTGGGTAGTTCGTCGTATACCGCACAATTTATAGCCACCGACTCGGAGGACAACCTCTGCTTCATCGCCTGGGCGACCCCGGGCCACGGGGATGCTACCCCGGTGGATTACGGAAGCCCCGGAATCCAATGCAGCACGATTCCGGAGGTCCAGCAACAGGGGCTCTCAGTACGCGTGGATCAGGGCGAGGGCTCTGATGGTCTGGTGGCCCACCTGCTCCCACCGGACATGGAGATGCCACAAGTGAAAAAGACCATTCTGGCGATCCCCGGAAACCATCAGGACCTCCGGCCACCCGTGGAAATCATGGACAACGTTGATCACTCGATCACGCTCGCCATGGGTACTGAGACCGCCGATGACTTGGGCGGCATTGAAATCCCGCGTCCGGACGGCGAAACCTTGACGTTGACCTCCCCACCGGAGACGGACAACTAACGGCCGGGGCCATCAACTGATCTCTCGTTAAACCTGAAGCCCAGATGCTGCGGGGCCGCCATCCAGCAGGACGGCGGCCCCGCAGCGTGCGTGAGGTGAAGAGCTAGCGGAAGTTCACGAACTGCAAGTCAACATCCTCGAATTTGCGCAGCATCTCCATCGTCGCCTGCAGATCATCGCGGGACTTTGAAGAGACCCGCAGCTCGTCGCCCTGGATGGTGGACTTCACGCCCTTGGGTGCTTCGTCACGGATCTGCTTATTGATCTTCTTCGCGACGTCCTGGGCGATCCCCTCCTTGATGGAGGCCTCGATCCGGTACTCCTTGCCCGAGGCGTAAGGTTCGCCCGCGTCCAAGGACTTCAATGAGATCTTTCGCTTGACCAGTTTGGACTGGAAGACGTCCAACACTGCCTTGACACGTTCTTCTGAACTGGCTTTCAACAAGATGTTGTCGCCGCTGAAGTCGAGTTCGGCTCCGACGCCCTTGAAGTCATAGCGCTGCGAGATCTCCTTTTGGGCCTGGTTCATCGCGTTCGAAACTTCCTGGCTGTCGACCTTGCTCACGACATCGAATGTGGATTCACTGGCCACAAGTCCTCCTCAAGTTGATTTCCTGCATTGGCCTCCAGCCTATCGGCAGGGGCGCACTGGGGCACCCCATCAAGGCGCCGGGAGCCAGGCTTCAGCACGTCGCCGGAGCCCGGTTGGAAAGCCGATTCGATTCTTGGCAGGAATTTCGGTAAAGTTTCTACTCGTTCCATTACGGAACTTCGGGCAGATTTCCCGAGTGGCCAAAGGGGGCTGACTGTAAATCAGCTAGCATCGCTTTCACTGGTTCGAATCCAGTATCTGCCACCCACGGTCCCAGCGCGGACCGCTGAAAACCCCGGACTCACGAGTCCGGGGTTTTCTCATGTCCGGAACCGGCCCGCGCAGAGATAGGTCAAGTGACGAGCTTCAGGCGGCCAGCTCGTTGCCGACGTGCCTGATGTACAGATCCCACAGGATGAGATGTGCATCCCGACTGGCTTTCATGACGGTCCCATAGTGGGCCCATTGCCACGCGGTCGCACCATTGGAATCCGGGGGAGCCGGGGGACAATCGCCAGGGGTCCACCACCCGGCAGGAGACCAGAGGGCGTGGATCGGGCCGGCGCTCGTGGCAGCCGAGGAGCAGTCGTCCAGCGGATGGGGAAGCCGCATGCGTCGTTGGATTCGTGGGGCTTCACCGACAGCAAAAATCTCGGACTTGGATACCTCCATCACCTGAGGCATGAGTCGTTGATATTCATCGGCCAGTTCGCAGCTGGCCCGGATGGACTCCCGCAGAAGTTCACCTTCAATCACGAACAGCAGTGTGCAGCGTGGCATGTGCGTTCCTCCTTCAGGGTCGATTCCCTCTAGAAATGAGCCTAGGTAGATGCCATGGCCCGGCACAGGGGGAGCGCCAAGCTGTGGAAAACCCCTCCACCGAACGACGCCGGGGCAGACATGCGGCAGGACGGGAGGCTACCGTGGAGGTATGGCTACCATCGACATCACCGAAGAACAGTTCCAGCAGACCATCCAGGACAACGACATCGTCTTCGTCGATTTCTGGGCCTCCTGGTGCGGACCCTGCAAGCAGTTCGCCCCGATCTTCGCCGCCGCCTCGGAAAAGCATGACGGCATCACCTTCGCCAAGGTGGACACCGAAGCCGAGCAAGGCCTAGCAGCGGCGGCGGGGATCACCTCGATTCCCACGCTCATGGCCTTCCGCGACCGCGTGCTGGTGTTTTCCCAGCCCGGCGCCATCGGGTCCTCCCAGTTCGATGACCTGATCGAGGCGGTCAAGGGCATCGACATGCAGGAAGTCCATGCCCAGCTCGCCGAACAGACCCCCGGCCAGTAGCGTAGGACGTCCCTCGGGGAGGGGCGCGAGAGGCCAGCTCGGGGCTGATATGTTGTGGATCACAGACAGTTGGACCGCAATCCCTGAAAGGTGCCGTCGATGATGGATACCGAGAACCCCGCTAGCGCCGATTCCTACACTCACGGGGGCAACGTTCCCGCGGTTCTGGAGCAGAGCATCGGGGAGAACTTCCGATCGGTGGCGGCCCGGTTCCCTGAATATCCGGCCGTCATCGAGGTAGCAACGGGACGCAGCTGGACCTATGCACAGATGGACCGGGCCACCGACCAGCTCGCCCGAGCCTTGATTTCTGCGGGGATCGGCATCGGTGACCGGCTGGGTATCTGGAGCCCGAACTGTGCCGAGTGGACGCTGCTGCAATACGCGACCGCCAAGGCGGGCATCATTCTGGTGAATGTGAACCCTGCCTACCGCCTGGAGGAACTCTCCTTCGTCGTCGGGCAATGCGGCATGCGGGCTCTGGCCGTCGCACCCTCGGACCAGAGCAGTGACTACACCGCGATGGCCCGGACCGTGGCCGCACAGGACAACCCGCTGCAGGATCTGATCCATCTGCCGCGCCCGGACGGCCTTGATCCCACCGGATGGGATGCTTCGGCGGATGTCGCCCAGAACCCCGGACGGGAGTTCACTTGGGAGTCCTTACTGGAGCTGGCAGATCAAACACCGCAGGCGAGCCTTGAAGCGACCTTGAAGTCCCTGGATCCCCATGATGCGATCAACCTGCAATACACCTCGGGGACCACCGGATTTCCCAAGGGTGCGACCTTAAGCCACCACAACATCCTGAACAACGGCTTCCATATCGCCGAATTGCTCGGCTACACCGAGAACGACCGGGTGGTGCTGCCCGTCCCGTTCTTCCACTGCTTCGGCATGGTGATCGGCAACCTGGGGGCGCTCTCCCATGGGGCGGCAACCGTCTTGCCGGGGCGGGCCTTCAAACCAGAGGAGACCCTGCACGCCGTGCAGGCCCATGGAGGCACCAGCCTGTACGGGGTGCCCACGATGTTCATCGCCGAACTCGCCCTTCCCGATTTCGCCGACTACGACCTGACCACCCTGCGTACCGGGGTCATGGCCGGGTCGACCTGCCCGGAGGAGGTGATGGAGCGGGTGATCTCCGAGATGAACATGACTGAAGTGGCCATTTGCTACGGAATGACCGAAACCTCGCCGGTCTCCACGATGACCCGCACCGACGATTCCTTGGAACGCCGCACCCAGACCGTCGGCAGGACCATGCCCCAACTCGAATCCAAGGTCGTTGACCCGGTCTCCGGAAAGGTGGTTCCCCGGGGCTCGACCGGCGAATTGTGCACGCGGGGCTACGCCGTGATGAAGGGTTACTGGGGGGAACCAGAGAAAACGGCCGCGGCGATCGACGCCGACGGATGGATGCATACCGGGGATCTGGCCTCGATGGACCAGGACGGCTATCTTCGGGTCGAGGGGCGAATCAAGGACCTGATCATCCGTGGCGGCGAGAATGTTTCGCCCCGGGAAATCGAGGAGTTCCTCTACCGACACCCCGATGTCCAGGACGTCCAGGTCATTGGTGTTCCCGACGAGAAATACGGGGAGGAGATCATGGCCTGCATCATTCTGCACGAAGGGGCCCCGGAGATGACCCTGGAAACGGTGCGCGAATACTGTGGCGGGCGGATCGCCCACTATAAGATCCCCCGCTACGTACAAATCCGCAGCAGTTTTCCGATGACGATCTCCGGGAAGATCCGCAAGGTGGAGATGCGTCAGGAAGCCATCAGGATGGTCGCCGGGAACTAGCCCGCGGTGCCGACCTTAGCGGTCACGGTGATCCATCGGCGCCAGCCGGGGTCCGAAGGACGATTTGCGGAATCCTGTCAGCCCGATCAGTCGGACCACGCGTTGGCGATGCCCAGAGTAGGGGGCCAGCAGCCGTAGCATCCCCGCATCGTCGGTCGCCGTGCCGGCCAGTGCATGGCCGACGTAGGCAGGCAGATGGAAATCACCGATGGACACAGCATCGGGGTGACCATGGCTGCGCTGCACGGTTTCTGCGGCAGTCCACGGGCCGATCCCCGGAAGCGACTGCAATTTCCCACCCGGATCCTGAGCGAGGTCGAGGGCGCCGAGCCGGTTGATGCCGGCTGCCGCTTCGGCCGCCCGGAGCACGGTCCGACGGCGGGAATCGTCAACCCGGGCCCGATGCCAGTCCCATCCTCCGATGAGGCGCAGGCGGCGGGCCCCGGGGGCGATCGCCAACCCCTCGGGCGCCGGACCGGGAGCCGGGGCACCGAAATGGGAGACGAGATACCGCCAGGCGTGGCGGGCTTCGATGGTGGTGACCTTCTGTTCGAGGATGACCGGCACCAAGGCGTCGAAGACCCGCGCCGTCGAGGGCAGGCGGAAGCCGGGATTCCGCCGTCGTGCCTCGCCGATCCAGTCGGGTAAATCTTCCCGCGGGCCCACGTCGAAACCTGACCAGTCATCCTCCGCGCCCAGCAAGGCAGGGGCCGACAGGACGGCCCGGGAGGCCCCGGGACCCCAAGCCCGCAGGGAAATCCTCGGCCCCTCAAGGGGACCATCGGCTTGCCGGGCGCCGCTACGGTGCAGCATCACCAGCAAGGTGGCCGCTCCCTCCCCGGTTTCGAAACACAACCAGGCCCGGTCCGCGCCCACCCGGGTGCACGGATCATGAGTGCCCCGCTGGAGGACACCGAGCGTCGCTGCCAGGTCGTATCCCCGCGGAGCGGACCACTGGCCGTAGGCCTCCGGGGCGTCCACCGGGCCGGTCGGGCGCAGCAGGGCGGCCGGTGCCGGGTAGCCGGGAGCTGCACTGGGGGTCATCCCCCGATGATCCCACCGACGCGCGCCAAGACCCAGCCGGTGGTGCGTGCCCGGTCCATGACTTAGGGTTTCGTCCGACCCGGGAACCGCGGTAGCCCGGCGGTAGAGTCGGTTCCATGAAATACGCGGAATCCGTTCTGGAGCTCATCGGCAACACCCCGTTGGTGAAGCTGTCCAAGGTCACCGAGGGTGTCCGGGCCACGATCCTGGTGAAGGTCGAATACTTGAATCCGGGAGGCTCCATCAAGGACCGGATTGCGTTGAAGATGATCGAGGACGCGGAAAAATCCGGAAAACTGGCACCCGGCGGCACGGTGGTCGAACCGACGTCGGGAAACACCGGCGTCGGACTGGCCCTGGTGGCCCAAGCCAAGGGGTATCAGACGATATCCGTGGCCCCCGATAAGGTGGGCGCCGAAAAACTTGATGTCCTGCGCGCCTACGGGGCCCAGGTCGTGGTGACCCCGACGTCGGTGGCCCCGGATTCACCCGAGTCCTATTACGGGGTCTCCGACCGGCTGGTCCGGGACATCCCCGGTGCCTATAAACCAGACCAGTTCTCCAATTCCGCGGCACCCGCCAGCCACTACGCCTCCACGGGCCCCGAGATTTGGAACGACACCGACGGAAAAGTGACCCATGTGGTCATCGGCGCCGGCACCGGGGGAACCATCACCGGTACCGGGCGTTATCTCCAGGAGGTTTCGGCGGACCGCACCACCGGTCAGGTCAGGGTCATTGCCGCGGACCCCGACGGATCCGTGTACTCCGGGGGAACCGGAAGGCCCTATTTCGTCGAAGGTGTCGGGGAGGATATGTGGCCGGGGAACTACGACCCCGCGATCCCGGATGAGGTCATCGCCGTGGACGACGCTGACTCGTTCGCGATGACCCGCCGGTTGGCCCGCGAGGAAGGCCTGCTGGTCGGAGGTTCTTCCGGTATGGCGGTCGTGGCCGCGCTGCGGGCGGCGCAGGACCTCGAGGAAGACGCCGTCGTGGTGGTCATCCTGCCCGACGGCGGACGCGGTTACCTGGCGAAGATCTTCAACGACTCGTGGATGAAGTCCTATGGGTTCATCACCGACGGTGAGGAGGGGACCGTGGCGGAGGTGTTGGCCGGCAAGACCGGCACCCTGCCGGAGTTGATCCACACTCATCCGGGGGAATCGGTGCGCGACGTGATCAACATCATGAACGAGTACGGTGTCTCGGTGCTGCCCGTCCTCTCCGCCGAGCCCCCGGTGCGTCTGGGAGAAGTCGTTGGCAGCGTCGACGAACGTGAGCTCACCGCCCTGCTCTTCTCCGGTGCAGCCACCTTGACCGAGGCGGTCTCCGAACATGTTGGCGATCCCATTCCGCTGATTGGTGCCGGAGAAACGATCGGTGCTGCTCGTCTCCACTTGCAGGAAGCCAACGCTTTGCTGGTCACCCACAACGGCGGCCCCGTGGGCGTGCTGACCCGACAGGACCTGCTGAACCACCTGAACCACTGACCCACCCCTCCAGCGAAAGGCAGAACTTCCATGAGCAGCCCGACCAACGGCTTCAACACTCGTGCCATCCACGCGGGACAAGCCTTCGAACCGCGCACCGGCGCCGTCGTGCCGCCCGTACATTTCTCCACCACCTATGCCCAGGACGGCATCGGCGGATTGCGCGACGGCTATGAATACGGCCGCGGTACCAACCCGACCCGTGATGCGCTGCAGGAGCAGCTGGCGGCCGTGGAAAACGGGGCCCACGCCTTCACGTTCGCCTCCGGCCTGGCCGCCGAGGATTCGTTGATCCGGGCGCTGACCCGCCCAGGAGACCACATTGTGCTCGGCAACGACGCCTACGGCGGAACCTACCGACTGATCTCAGGCATCTTCGGGGACTGGGGCATCGGCAATACCCCCGTGGACATGGCAGACCCCCAGACGCTGGCCGCAGCCATCGCGGCCAGCCAGACCGCCCTCGTCTGGCTGGAAACGCCCTCGAATCCGATGATGAAGATCACCGATATCGCCGCCGTCGCGCAGGCAACGCACGACGCCGGTGCCCTGCTGGTCGTGGACAACACCTTTGCATCGCCGTACCTGCAGCAGCCGTTGGATCTGGGAGCCGATGTGGTGGTCCACTCGACCACCAAATACATCGGGGGACACTCCGACGTCGGTGGCGGAGCGGTGATCGTCAAGGATGCCGGGCTGGCGGAGAAGATCGGTTTCCTGCAGTTCGCCGCCGGGGCGGTCAACGGACCATTAGACGCCTTCTTGACCACTCGTGGCTTGAAGACCTTGGGGGTGCGGATGGATCGGCATTGCCGGAACGCACAAACCGTCGCCGAATGGCTGCTGGGCCGTCCCGAAGTCGAAAAGGTCCTCTACCCGGGTCTGAAGGACCATCCGGGCCACGAATTGGCGGCATCACAGATGAGCGGCTTCGGTGGCATGGTTTCGGTGCAGTTCACCGGAGGCGAGACGGCCGCGCGGAAAATTGCGGAGTCCACCCAGGTCTTCACCCTTGCCGAATCGCTCGGCGGCATCGAATCGTTGATGAACTACCCGGCGGAGATGACCCACGCCTCGGTGAAAGGCACCGAACTGGAGGTTCCTGCGAACCTGCTGCGCCTGTCCTGCGGGATCGAAGACGTTCAGGACCTGATCGCCGACCTCGAACGCGCCTTCAGCCAGCTGTAACCGAACCGGCTGCCCCGCCCCCAGAGCGGGGCAGCCGAACCTAATCCGTGGCGTCCGGGACCCCGGCCGACGGGGCGGGGTTCTCCTCCTCGAGCCATGACCGGATGGACTCGGCATCGGCGTTGAGCAGGGGAGGGGACGTATGGGCGGTGCGGGTGGTCTCCTCGGCGGTCGCCGCGTCGAAGAACCGTAGCGGCGGGCCGGGCAGCTGGATCGTCCCGAGCACCGGATGCTCGACGTCGACCAGCAGACCCTGGGATTTCACCTGCTCCCAGGCATAAACCTCATCCAGGGTCCTGACCTTTCCTGCAGGCACCCCTGCCTCGTTCAGCTTCTCCAACAGCTCGGCAGGAGCATAGGCACTGAAGGCGTCCTCGATCACGGTAATGAGCTTCTCACGGTGGTGGACGCGCTCGGCATTGGTGGCGAAGTCGGGGTCCTCTCCATCGATGCCGAAGGCCCCGGTCAAGGCCTTCCAGAGTTTATGACTACCAACGCTGATCTGGACGTTGCCGCCGCGGCAGGCAAAAAGACCGTAGGGGGCGATCGAGGGGTGGTGGTTACCTTGGGCCCTCGGGACCTCCCCGGCGACCGTGGCCCGGGTGCCCTGAAAAGCGTGCACACCGATGGCCGATGCCAAGAGCGAGGTCCGCACGACCTGGCCGCGACCGGTCTTCTCCCGTTCCAGCAGGGCAGCCAAGACCCCGTAGGCGCCGTACATCCCCGACAGCAGGTCGGTGATCGGCACGCCGACGCGTTGGGGATCATCCGGCCCGGAACCGGTCAGGGACATCAGCCCCGCCTCCCCCTGGACGATCTGGTCGTAGCCGCTGCGCTTCGCCTCCGGACCGTCATGGCCGAAGCCGGTGATGGAGAGGATGACGAGCCGGGGGTTGAGCTCCTGCAACGTCTCCATGGAGAACCCCAACCGGGTGAGCACCCCCGACCTGAAGTTTTCCAGCAGGGCGTCCGACCGGCGGATCAACGCGGTCAACGTGGCCCGGCCCTCCTCGGATTTGAGATCGAGGGACAGGGATTCTTTATTGCGGTTGCAGGACAGGAAATAGGTGGCCTGCGGGTCGTCCTCGGGACCCACGAAGGGTGGGCCCCAAATCCGGGTGTCATCCCCGGTATCGGGGGTTTCGACCTTGATGACCCGGGCCCCGAGGTCTCCGAGCATCATGCCGGCATGAGGTCCGGCCAACGCCCGGGTCAGATCCAGAACGGTGTAGCCGGCCAACGGGCCGCCGGCGGTCGAGGGGGACGGTGCATTCGTGGGGGACACGAGGGCTCCTTTCGAAAGAGTGGAGAGAAACTACGGGCGGGCCACAGCCCGGTCGACGACGACTGGAAGGCGGGTCCTGGCATCGAACTCCATGACCTTCCGGCCACCGATGAACACCTGCTGGGCCCGCTGCATCACGTCCAACGGGTCCCCCGACCACAACACCAGGTCGGCGTCCTTGCCCGCTTCGATGGAACCGAGGCGATCCGAGAGGCCGAGCACGCGGGCCGGGTTGATGGTGATCGAGCGCAGCGCCGTCACCGGGTCCAGCCCTTCCTTCACCGCCAGGGTGCACTGGTGGACCAGGAAGTTGATCGGCACCACCGGGTGGTCGGTAATCACGGAGATCTCTACCCCGGCGTCGTGCAATTTTCCCGGGTTGGCCAGTGAACGCCCGCGCAATTCGACCTTGGATTTGGTGGTGAACAACGGACCAATCAACACCGGGATCTTGCGTTCTGCCAACAGGTCGGCAATCAGATGGGCCTCGGTGCCGTGGTCGATGACCAGGTCGTAACCGAACTCATCGGCCAAACGGATGGCGGTGGCCACATCATCGGTCCGGTGGCAATGCTGACGCCAGGGGATTTCTCGGCGCAGCACCATCGCCAGGGCTTCCATGCGCGGATCGATGGCTTCGGAGTCGGCCTTGGCCATGTAGTTTTGTGCCTCGATGAAGGCCTTGCGGATCACCATGGCGGTGCCCAGCCGGGTGGAAGGGGTCTGCTTCTTCTCCCCGTAAACACGTTTGGGGTTCTCTCCGAGGGCCGACTTCAGGCCGCTGGGGGAGCGCAGCACCATCTCGTCGATATAGCGGCCATGTGTGTGGATGGCCACGGCCAGCCCGCCGACCGGGTTCCCGGATCCGGGGTTGACGTTGACCGTGGTGATGCCCCCGGCCAGCGCATCGTCGAAGCCGGGGTCGAAAGGATCCACCGCGTCGATGGCGCGGACCGCCGCCATGATCGGGTCGGTCATTTCGTTCACGTCGGCACTGGCGCCACCCTCCCCTTCGGGGTGCATACCCAAATGGACGTGGGCGTCGATGAACCCCGGCAGCAGCCATTGGCCGTTCGCGTCGACGATGTCCGCGCCGGCGGGAACGACGATATCTGGGCCGCTGGCCTCGATTTTGCCGTCACGGACGATGACCGCCCCGTCATAGGGTTCGGACTCGATGGGGACGACGTGCGCGTTGATGATGGCCAGCAGACTCATGGGTGAAGCCCTTTCGAAGCGGTGACGGGATGCCCCGAGCCTATCGCCCCACCGTGAGCTGCGACACGGTGTGTTCGAGCTACTTCGGAGGAAGGCTGCGCAGGGCACGGCGCTGGGCCTTGCGCTCGGCCCGTGCTGCCCTGGACTGCTCCTTGAAATAGGCCAGGCTCGGCGGCAACCAGAGCAGGACGACGCCGATGAGCAGGGTCGCCCCGATGACCCCGAGTCGGGGGCCGCGCAGGATCAGTGGAACCCCGCCGATGAGTCCGATGGTCGTCAGCCAGGCGCGCCCAGCCAGTTTTCCGCGGGAGAGGCGCCAGGCGCCGTAACCAACGCCGAGGCCCAGTAGGGCCAGCAGCACTCCGAGTGCCACGAGCCCCGACGGGCCGCGGTCGTCCAAGAGTTTGGAGTTCCCCCACGAGGCGATGCCCAGACCCAGCAGGGCGGCTGCCAGCACGGTCCACCAGCCGACGGCCAGTCGCAGGGTGAGGGGAAGTTTGTTCACGCCTGCCAGCTTACTGGGTGTGCCCAACCGCACAGCGTTCGGCCCGTCGTCGTGCCGCACCCTCCTGTAGACTGGGATCTCACCGATATCCGGCTTCCCTCGCATCCTGCCCAATTCTTGAGGCAGGAGCTCATCGTGTGTGAGTCCGCAAAATAGTGGGCAGTTTCTTCATAGGGGAGCGGCCGGACTGGTGTTTGAGTCCGAATGTGCCGCGGATCCCGCCTCGTCAGAGCCACGGGTTATCCGCCCCTATGAATGAGGTAATGCCCCGTGTCTTCCGACATGTCCACCAACACGCCCGAAACCCCCTCCGAAGAGACCCCGGTGAAGTTCTCCGACCTCGGGATCGATGGCCGCGTCCTCGCAGCCGTCGAGGACCTCGGCTATGAGACCCCGACCCCGATCCAGGCCGCGACCATCCCGATGCTCCTGGAAGGCCGCGACGTCGTCGGTCTGGCCCAGACCGGCACCGGCAAGACCGCAGCCTTCGCGATCCCCGCCCTGTCACGGATGGCCGAATTGGCCGATCAGAACGGGACCGCCCGCAATACCCAGGTTCTGGTCCTGGCCCCGACCCGCGAACTCGCGCTACAGGTCGCCGAGGCCTTCACCTCCTACGCCAAGCACATGGGTGACTTCACCGTCCTGCCCGTCTACGGTGGCTCCCCCTACGGCCCGCAGCTCTCGGCCATGCGCCGTGGCGCCCAGGTCGTCGTCGGCACCCCGGGGCGTGTGATCGACCACATCAACAAGGGGTCCCTGGACCTGTCGCATCTGCAGTACGTCGTCCTCGACGAAGCCGACGAGATGCTGCGCATGGGCTTCGCCGAAGAGGTCGACAAGATCCTCGAGGCCACCCCCGAGGAGAAGCAGGTGGCCCTCTTCTCGGCCACGATGCCCGGCTCCATCCGCCGGATCTCCAAGCAGTACCTGCGCAACCCGCAGGAGGTGTCGGTGAAGTCCTCGACCACCACCGGCAAGAACACCCGCCAGCGGTACGTCCAGGTGATGGGCGCGCATAAGCTCGACGCGATGACCCGGATCCTGGAATCCGAAGCCCACGAGGGCGTCATCGCCTTCGTGCGCACCAAGATGGCCACCGAGGACCTTGCCGATAAGCTCAAGGCCCGCGGATTCACGACCGCAGCCATCAACGGCGACATCCCGCAGCAGCAGCGCGAGCGCACGGTCGAGAACCTGCGCAGCGGCAAGATCGATATCCTGGTCGCCACCGATGTTGCGGCCCGTGGCCTCGACGTCGAACGCATCAGCCACGTCTTCAACTACGACATCCCGCACGACACCGAGTCCTATGTGCACCGCATCGGCCGCACCGGCCGGGCCGGACGCCAGGGTGACGCGATCCTGTTCATGACCCCGCGTGAAAAGCACATGCTGCGCGCCATCGAGCGGGCCACGCGCCAGCCGGTCGAGGCCATGGCGCTGCCCAGCGTCGATATCGTCAACGATAAGCGCCTCGAGCGTTTCGCCGGCCAGATCTCCGAAACCCTGGCCTCCCAGGAGCTGGGCGTCTTCCGCAACCTCGTGGAGAAGTTCGAGGCCGAACATGACGTCTCGGCAGTGGAGGTCGCCGCAGCCCTGGCCCATATGGCCCAGGGTGGACGCCCGCTGCTGATGGAGGAACTGCCAACCCCGCCGGCCAAGCAGGCACGCATGTCCAAGGGCGCCAAGGATGGCTTCGGCTCCCGCGGGCCGACACGCACCCTCACCGAAGGCAACGCGACCTACAGGATCGCCGTCGGACGTCGCCAACGCGTGATGCCCGGATCGATCGTCGGTGCCCTGGCCAATGAGGGCGGCTTCAACTCCGGCCAGATCGGCGGGATCGATATCCGCGCCGACCACACCTTGGTGGAGTTGCCCGCCGAACTGTCCAAGGACCAGTGGAACTCGCTGTCCCGCACCCGCATCGGTGGCGAGCTGATCCGCCTGGAGCTGGATACCGGCCGTGCGCCACGCCGCGAACGTGAAGGCGGCGGGGGCGGCTACCGCAAGGACCGTGGCGGCTTCGACGGCAACCGTGGCGGCGGCGGAGGCTACCGCAAGGACGAGGGAAGCCGTGGCGGCTCCGGCGGATCGCGTAAGCCCCGTAGCTCCCAGCGCAGCTTCGAAGGCGGCCGCGGCCGCAGCTACTAGCAGCCGCAGGGCCCACTGCGGCCCGCCGACTGACAAGGTTTGAAGGCCGGGTGTCCCCACGGGGATGCCCGGCCTTCAGTCCGTCCAGGGGCCCGCGGTGACGGGGTAGTCGTCGGTCCGATGAGGTCCGTGCGTGCGCTCATTATGTGGCGTCCAACACAAGGAGTGCCCCCGATTTCATCCGGGCGGGAAATGCTGGTAATGTTTTTCTCCGTTGCCCCCCTAGCTCAGTGGTAGAGCGCGTTCTTGGTAAGAACGAGGTCACCGGATCGATTCCGGTGGGGGGCTCTGAATGGAAAGCCCGCGTCCGTGTCGACTCGCGAGAGAAACCGACGCAGACGCGGGCATTTCACATTCGTGGCGGTGTAGCTCAGCTGGTTAGAGCGCACGACTCATAATCGTGAGGTCCCGGGATCGAGTCCCGGCACCGCTACCCATAGGAATCCGTCCCGTTCGCGGGGCGGATTTCGTCGTTAACGCGGCCGCAGCATCCCGAACCCCTCCATCTATGCTGGAGGGATGGAATCACCGGCCCTGCTCAGTAGCGGTATCGAATGGCCCGCCGATGGCACCACCCCCTCCTGGACCCGGCGCACCCGTCACGGCGCAGGAGCCGACATCGTGTTGGAACCGGGAACAAGCTGCTCCTTCGCCGTGGCCCCCGGACGCTGGTGCCTGGGCCATACGTTGGTCCACGCAACCGAGGGGTGGGAACACGTCGATTGCCCCGACGCCGCACGTGCCGAACGCGGAACCCAATGTGGGTCCTGCGTGGCGCGTGACGAAGCCCGCTTCATGCACGACTTTCACCGTTCGGGGATCGCCCCGCCGGGTTTACGCGCCTATCTGGCCCGCCCGCAGTGGCTCTACGTCGCCACCTTCGCCAACGGGGCCTCCAAGGTCGGTACCGCGGGGGAGGGCAATAAGTGGCGCCGGCTCGCCCAGCAGGGTGCCGTCAACGGCACCTACGTGGCGTTGGCAGCCGACGGACGTGTGGTCCGCGTACTCGAGGACCTGGTCACCGAACGACTCGGTCTGAGCCAAGCCGTGCGGTCCTCGGCCAAAACCTCGGGATTGACCGAGCCGGGGCAGGGCGGCCCCTCTGCCACTGGAGTGTACGACGCCGGTTCGCTGGCCGGGGTGCACCAGGAGGCAGCGGAGCGCGTGCTGGCCCTGCTCGCCGAGGATCCCGCGGTCCGCGAGCTCGAGGTCGAACCCGCGGAGGAGGCCTTCGCCCCGCCCCGACAGGCTCGGATGATGCTGGCTGCCTGGGATGCCGGGGAGCTCTATGCCTACCCCGGATGGCTCAGCGCCAGTACCCACGGTTTCGTCGTCGAATCCGTGCTGGGCCAGAGCCTGGGTGTGCGTTTGGAGGGCTCGGAACGTCTCTACGCCGCCGATGCCGCGGTGCTCAAGGGGCGCAGGGTCACCCCGGGCGAGTACTCCACGGCGATACCCGCCGCGCAGGACTCCTTGTTCTGACCCCGATACACTGGAGGGCATGATCAGCACACCCTGGGAATCGGCGTCGAGCCTCTATAAGCTCCTGGTGATCGCCTCCATGTCCATTTCCGGGCTGGGCATCATCCTGGCGTTGGTCGGCGCCAACACCACCAACCGTCCGCTGATGTACACGGCGGTCGCCATTATCCTGGTCGGCCTGCTGACCCATGTGGGGGGTCTGATGGTCCGTGGCCGAGATGTGAAGGCCTATCGGCGGCAGAACCCGCCGGCCCCCCAACAGAAATCCGGGCGCTAAGACACGCTCAGCTGGCCTCGTCGGCCTCGCGGTTCTCACGTACATGTTTGCGGGCATGGTCGATCGCCGGTTCCAGCTCATCGAAAGAGTGGCGGTAGTGCCTCAGGGCGGCGATCACCCCGACGGTATCGGCGAGCTGGAGATGCTCGGGTTTGATGCCCTTGATCAACACGGTGACCTTGCGGCGTTCCAGCGCCCCGATGATCTCCACCAGGGCGTGGGCGCCGGTCGCGTCGAGCATCCGCAGCCGTGACAGGCGCAGGATCACCACCTCGACTCCCGTCACCGATTGCAGGTCCTGCAGGATTTTCTCTGCTGCCCCGAAGAACATGGCCCCGTCGAGCCGGAAGATGGCGATCCGTTCGTCGCCCTCCGCTGCGGGGCCTTCCAACGGTTCCCTGGCGACTCCCGAGGCCTTGGCGACGGTGCGCAGGGCAAAGAATGCGGCCACGAGCACTCCGATCTGGATGGCCTCGATCAGGTCGAAGGCCACGGTGACGACCGCGGTGATCACGAACAGGGCGGCATCGGCTCGACTCGAACGCAGAATGGAGGCCATGGTGTGTCGGGAGACCATACGGGTAGCGGTCACCATGAGAATCCCGGCCAGGACGGCCAGCGGGATGCGTCCCACCAGCTGGGACCCCGCATAGACGACCACCAGGAGCAGCAGGGCGTGCACCACGGAGGCCAAACGGGTGCGAGCACCGCTGCGCACATTCACCGCGGTCCGGGCGATCGCCCCGGTGGCTGGCATGCCCCCGAAGAGCCCCGCGGCGATCGACGCCAAGCCCTGGCCAAACAGCTCGCGATCGGGCTGGTATGGGCCCGTGGCGGAGCCGTTGGGGCCCACCAAACCGGCGGCGACCCGCGCGGAGAGCAACGATTCAATGGCTGCCAGGGCCGCGACGGCCAGGGCGGGGCCGGCCAGATCGGCGATGAGGGGCACCGTGAAGCCGGGGAAGGAGGGGGCACTGAGCGCCGAGGGGAGTTCCCCGATCCGGGGAATATCCAGCTGGAGCCATTCGGCGGCGACGGTGATGAGCACGACGGCGGCCAGGCTAGCGGGTAGCCCTGGATGGATCCGGGGGCCGAACACCATCAATGCGGCGACCAACAGCACGATCCCCAGGGTGATGGCTGCCGTGGGCCACAGGGAGGTCGAGGCGGCCAACCAGGCAGCCACCGCGGTGTTGAGTCCGGCGGGGGCCGTGGTACCGGTGGCCAGCGGGACCTGTTGCAGGAAGATGATGGTCCCGATGCCGAGCGTGAACCCCTCCACCACGGGCCACGGGATGTAGGCCACGGCGCGGCCCACCCCCAGGAATCCTGCGGCCAGCACGATCACTCCGGCCATCACCGAGAGCAGGGCGATCGAGCCCGCCCCATGGGTGGCGACGATGGGCGCGAGGATCACCACCATGGCCCCCGTGGGGCCGGAAACTTGCACATGGGAGCCACCGAAGATGGCCGCCACGAATCCGGCGACGACGGCCGTCACCAGTCCGGCTGCCGCGCCGACTCCCGAGGTCACGCCGAAAGCCAGGGCGAGAGGAAGGGCGACGATCCCCACCGTCACCCCGGCCAGGATGTCGGCGCGCCAGGTCGTGGGGAGTTCGGCGTAATCGTTCAGGGTCGGCAGGAACGAGTGGATGCGCCGCATGGCCTTCATCGTGGTCCCGCGCTCGTCCGGTCGTTCAGGAAGATCCGCGCAATATCCAGCAATTCAGAGATCCCCGGGTGGGCGAGTGAGTAATAGACGTGGCTCGCTCGGCGTGCGGAGGTCACCACCTGGTGGCGACGGAGCACCCTGAGATGCTGGGATAGATGGCTGGACTCGATGTCCATCTGCTCCAAGAGGTCGGACACCGTGGCCGTCCCACCCTCGGCGGCGCACAGGATTTCCAGGGCCCGGATGCGTGCCGGGTGGGCGAGGCCCTTGAAAAGGTTGGCCTTGATTTCATATAGGGGCCGTTGCTCATCGTCCAGGAACATGTCGCCTTTCACCACAACTCGCTGACTTGATCAATCCATCATACCGGAGGGGGCGTGGCCGGGAACACGAGCCACGTTCCACCATCGTTCGCCCCCTGCCGGGGCCCGGTGTCATAGGCTGGAGGCCGAGCAGTTCCAGCCATCGACGTGCCTGACAGCGAGGACATATGAGCATCAATCCGGCCCTTGAAGGGCGCAGCTATCCGGCGGGAGGGACCTATGTGGTCTCCCGGGAGAAGATTCGCGAATTTGCGACGGCCACGAAGGCCACCCACGGCGCCCACTACGACCTTGAAGCCGCAGCCTCGCTCGGCCACGCCGATCTCGTGGCGCCGCCGACCTTCGCGATCATCGTCGCCCAACGGGCCGATGCCCAGTTGATTGCCGATCCGGAGTCGGGCATCGATTTCTCCCGGGTGGTCCACGCCGACCAGCGCTTCACCCTGCACCGCCCCATCGTTGCCGGCGATGAACTGGTGGCCGAACTGCATGTGGACAAGGTCCGCGGTATGGGAACCGGCGCGATGATCACCACGCGCGCGGAAATCACCACGGCCGGCGGGGAATCCGTCGCCACCACCATTTCGTCGATTCTCGTCCGCGGAGAGGAAGCAGCATGAGCAACATCGATGTCGCCACCCTGGAAAAAGGCCAGGAGATCGGCAGCAGCACGCTGCACGTGAATCGAGCCGATCTGGTGCGCTATGCCGGGGCCAGCGGTGACTTCAACCCGATCCACTGGAACGAACGCTTCGCCACCGAGGTCGGGCTGCCCGGGGTCATCGCCCACGGCATGTTCACCATGGGCGCCGCCGTCACCCTCGTGGAGGACTGGGTCGGTGACCCCGGAGCGGTCATCGACTACCAGAGTCGCTTCACGAAGCCGGTCATCGTCGAGGATCCGGCCGGCACGAACCCCTCCGACGCGCAGGGCACCGCCTTGGACGTCACCGGTGTGATCGGGGCGCTGGATCTCGAGGCAGGCACGGCCCGCGTGGACCTGACGGTCATGGCCGGTGGCGAAAAGGTCTTGGTCAAGGCGCAGGCACTGGTCCGTCTCTGATGGGCCAACTGCTGTCCACTCTGACCACCAATGGGGTCGGGGGGCCCGCCGGTACCTACCTCGAGGCACGGACCGAGCAGGAGCTCGTCACCGCTGTGCGGGAAGCCGACGACGCCGGCCACCGGCTCCTGCTGGTGGCCGGGGGCTCCAATCTGGTCATTTCCGACGACGGCTACCCGGGCACGGTGCTGCGGGTGGTGTCCCGGGGCGTGGATATTGCCAGCGCACCCGGTGGGACCCGAGTCACGGTACAAGCGGGGCACCCCTGGGACGACGTCGTCCAGCGCACCCTCGACGCCGGCCTGGTAGGGCTCGAAGCCTTGTCGGGGATTCCCGGTTCGGCAGGCGCCACCCCGGTACAAAACGTCGGCGCCTATGGGACCGATGTGTCCAAAACACTGGAATCTGTTCGGGCCTGGGACCGGCAGGAAGCCCGCCTGGTGGTTTTCGGTGCCGCCGATCTGGACTTCGGATACCGGAACTCCCTCCTCAAGGCGACCACGGTGGAGGGTTCCCCCCGTTACGTGGTCCTGGACGTCAGCTTCGTGCTGGAGACCTCCGAATGGGGAGCACCGATCGCCTATGCCGAGCTCGCCCGGACCTTGGGCGTGTCAGCGGGCGACCGGGCGAAGGCAGCTGCCGTCCGCTCCACCGTTCTGGGCTTGCGCGCAGGAAAAGGCATGGTGTTGGACCCCTCCGACCGGGATACCTATAGCTCCGGGTCCTTCTTCACGAACCCGATCGTCGATGCCGAGACCGCTGCATCCCTGCCCGAGGACGCACCGCGTTTCCCCGCCGAGGGCGGAACCAAGCTCTCTGCGGCCTGGTTGATCGACCGAGCCGGCTTCGCCAAAGGTTTCGGGCTCCCCGGCACCCCGGGCGCTTCACTGGCCGGGGGGAGGGCTTCGCTCTCCACCAAACACACCCTGGCGATCACTAATCGTGGTGAGGCCACCGCGCAGGACCTGCTGGCCATCGCCCGGGCCGTTCGCGACGGCGTCAGCGAACGTTTCGGGGTCACCCTGCATAACGAGTCGCTGCTCATCGGTATTGAGCTCTAAGGACACGGAAGGATTAACATTTCCTCCCCGTGCAAGTCATCGTGGACTTTTAGGGCTGAACTGACGCATTATTGAGGCATGGAACACGAGACGAGCCTGGAACACGCGATGGATCTGGCCGAAGGCAACATGAAGGAAGCCAAACGCTTGCTCGACCAGGGCAAGGCGGCCCATGCTGCCGGGGAGATCAGCGATGAGCGGATGGCCTCGCTGCAGCGACTCTATGACACGGCACATGAGGATGTGGGACGCGCCCGCCACGACACCTGAGTCAACGCGAGCCGGTTGGCTATGCCTCGAAGGGCGGGGGTACCGCGGGTCGAACCGCTGGTACCCCCGCCCTTCGCGTCTCCCGGGCCCGGGTGGCCGGGGCCTAGCCGGCGGCAGGCCTAGCCGCCGGTAGTTTCCAAGGCGGTGAAGACCGGGTCGTGGCCGCGGGTGAAGACCCCCACCGTGGCCGGGGGAACTTCAACCCAGTGCCGTTTGCTCCAATGCAGCTCCAGCGGTTCGGAGGCCACCAGCTGGGCGTCGGCGGGCAGCATCTCCAACTCTCCGGTGCCGGCCCCGAAGCCGACGCCGACATGCAGTGTCATCGCTCCAGAGGAGTGGAAGAGCGAGGGGGCCTTGACCGCCGGGGCGTCGGGGCTGACCCACCGCAGGACGTACAGCCGCTCCCCATCCGAGGCGGCGATGGTGGCCCGGAACGGCTCGGCCAGGCCCCGGTCCTTCCGGGCCTGCTCGATCCGGAGGATCATCCGGGTCAGTGCCCGGACGGGGTCGGTAGCCAATCCGTAGGTGAGGGCCAGGAAGAAGCAGACCTCGGTATCGCTATTACCGCGGATGAAGGGGTAGAGCTCGGGGGCCACATCGAAGGTCAGTTCACGTTTGACGGCACTGAAGCCGTTGATGTCACCGTTGTGCTGGAACATCCACCCGGCATGGACAAAGGGGTGGCAGTTGTCCTGGGCGATGGTTCCCCCGGGGGCGGCACGCACATGGGCCAGAAAGCATCCGGAGGAGATCTGCGCCGCAAGATGACGAAGGTTCTGGCTGTCCCAGGCGGGAGTGATCTCCCGGTACTGCCCCAGCGTGCCGTTGACGCCCGCCCACGCCAAGCCGAACCCGTCCCCGTTGGTGGGGAAGGCATGGTCGCGGAACTGAGAAGACATGGCCAGCGAGGGCAGTTGGAGATCCCGGGCGAGCAGGCTCTGGTCCAACAGTGAATGATTTGGCCTGGTCAGCACCGTATCCATGGTGATGGGTGATCCCACATAGGCAAGCCAGCGGCACATGGCCACCTCCACAACTGGTTGGTCAGGCCAGTCTGGACCCGGGCAGCCGTGCAGGCAACAGGCTGGGCTGCAGCCCCGCTTAAACGACGACGACGGCTCCCGGAGGGCAGCCGTCGTCGTGGCGGGTTCAGGGACTAGAGGCGCCCCAGGGCAATGGCCAGCATGCGGCGCAGCGGTTCGGCGGCACCCCAGAGCAGCTGGTCGCCGACGGTGAAGGCCGAGAGGTACTTCGGGCCCATTTCCATCTTGCGGAGACGTCCAACCGGGATGTCCAGCGTTCCCGAAGCGGAAACCGGGGTCAGCTGCTCCATGGTGGCCTCCTTGGAGTTGGGGACCACGGTGGCCCACTCGTTGTCTTCGGCGAGGATGCGCTCGATTTCATCCAGCGGCAGGTCCTCGGTCAACTTCAGGGTCAGGGCTTGCGAATGCGAGCGCATGGCGCCGACGCGAACGCAGAGACCATCGAGCATGATGTGGTTATCCGCGGTGGTGCCCAGAATCTTATTGGTCTCCGCTCCGGCCTTCCATTCCTCCTTGGACTGGCCGTTGCCCAGATCGGCGTCGATCCACGGGATGAGCGAGCCGGCCAGCGGAACACCGAACTCGGAGGCATCCAAGCCGCTGCGCTGGGCCTCGAGGACCTTGCGGTCGATCTCCAGGATGGCGGAGGAAGGATCTGCCAGCTCGGTGCCTACGGAGGAATGGATCCCACCGAATTGGTTGAGCAGTTCGCGCATGTGGCGGGCACCGCCACCGGAGGCCGCCTGGTAGGTCATCGCCGTACCCCATTCGACCAGCCCGTTGCGGAACAGTCCGCCCAGGCCCATGAGCATGCACGAGACGGTGCAGTTGCCGCCGATGAAGTCCAGGGTGCCGCCGGCCAGTCCGGCGTCAATGACATTGCGGTTCACCGGGTCCAGCACGACGATCGAGTCGTCGTTCATGCGCAGGGTGGATGCTGCATCGATCCACAGGCCCTTCCATCCCCGGGCCCGCAGTTCGGGATGGACGCGCTGGGTGTAGTCACCACCCTGGGCCGTGACAATGATCGGCAGCTTGGCCAGCTGGTCGACGTCGTACGCATCCTGCAAAACGTCCGCACCCGCGGCGAACGAGGGGGCGGGGCCACCCGGGTTTGAGGTCGAGAAGAAGACCGGGTCGATGCCCTCGAAGTCCCCTTCGTCGAGCATGCGTTGCATGAGCACGGAGCCAACCATGCCTCGGTATCCAATGAATCCAACGGTAGAAGTCATTCAACCATCGTACGGTGGGCAGGGGGTCGAACCCCAGCCGGGTTACTTCGCCCAGCCGCCCATGCCGGGCTTCCCAGCCGGATCCTGACTCTTTTTCGTGGGGCCTGGGCTACTGATCGGAGAGCAGTTTGGCGCGGCGGTTGATGGCCCAGAAGGCACCCAGGGCAAAGGCCTGGGTGATCGTGAACAACACGATGATCCCGCCGATGACCTGGCCGGTGATGATCATCCAGAGCCCGAGTGCGGCACAGATCAGGGCCAACAGGGGGAAGAGCATGAAACCGATCGCGAAGAGCGGTTCCGGCTTCGTCGTCAGTTCCTTGAAAGCTTCCTTCACTTAGCTGCGCTCCCAAAGTTCGTGGCGGTATTCGGTCCCGTTGGCGGCAGTCAGCCATCCCTGCGACGGTTCGCTGAGCGTCAATTTCCAGACGGGAGACAACCGGGGAGCCCGGGTATCGCCCGCGGCGTCGATGTTGATGACCGTGACCACTGCGGTGTCGGCCAACGGCTCGTAGGCGGCGTAGACCTCACCACCGCCGCAGATCCAGGTCTCGGCCGGGCCCTCGGCGGTGGCCGCGATATCCAGTGCCTCCTGGGGGGATCCGGCCACCGAGGCGCCAGCTTCGGCTACCTCGGATGCCGTCTGGGCTTCGGAGGTCAGCACGATGTTGGTACGGCCCGAGAAGGGGCGGAACTTCGGTGGGATCGAGGCCCAGGTCCGCCGGCCCATGATGACCGGGTGGCCCATGGTGGTGTTCTTGAAATGCTTCATGTCCTCGGGCAGGTGCCAGGGCATGGTGCCTTCCTGGCCGATCACCCCGTCCACCGTCTGGGCCCAGATCATGCCAATGCGCCCGGCGGCACCGGTCTGGCCTGCCGGCGTAGCGTCCGTGGTCGCGTCGGCGGAGTGGCGGCTCATACGGCCACCGGTGCCTTGATGGTCGGGTGGTGTTGGTAGTCGAGGATCTCGAAGTCCTCGAGCCGGTAGTCCAGGATGGACTCCGGGGTGCGGGTCAACCGCAGCCGGGGAGCCGGGTAGGGTTCCCGGCCGAGCTGTTCGTTGACCTGGTCGAGGTGGTTGTCGTAGATATGTACGTCCCCGCCGGTCCAGATGAACTCCCCGACCTCGAGGCCGACCTGCTGGGCTACCAGATGGGTGAGCAGGGCGTAGGAAGCGATATTGAAGGGGACCCCGAGGAAGGTGTCGGCGCTGCGCTGGTAGAGCTGGCAGGAGAGTTTGCCGTTGGAGACATGGAACTGGAAGAAGACATGGCAGGGCGGCAGAGCCATGTTCTCCAGTTCGGCCACGTTCCAGGCCGAGACGAGATGGCGGCGGGAATGCGGGTTGGTCTTCAGGGCGTCGACCACTTGGGTGATCTGGTCGATATGTCCACCATCAGGGGTGGGCCAGGAGCGCCACTGCACCCCGTACACCGGCCCGAGGTCGCCGTTCTCGTCGGCCCATTCGTTCCAGATCCGCACGCCCTGTTCCTGCAGCCAGGAGACGTTGGATTCCCCGCGGAGGAACCACAAGAGTTCGGCGGCCACCGATTTGAAGTGGACGCGCTTGGTGGTGATCAGCGGGAATCCGGCTTGCAGATCAAAACGAATTTGCCGGCCGAAGACACTGCGGGTGCCGGTTCCGGTTCGATCCGGGGACGGGGTGCCGTTTTCCAGCACATCGCGGAGCAGATCCTCATAGGGGGTGGGTATAGCCATGGCCAAAGTCTACCGGTCTCCAGGGGGCCTAGGCGGTGCCCGCCGCGATGCCCAGTGACATGGCGATGGGCAGGCCGAGGATCACGAGCAGGAAGATCACGATGGCCCATTTTCCCTTCGGATTGCCGATGTTGATGGTCAACCCCGTCCCCGTTCCCTCCCGTTTGGGGACCAGGATCTGCGGGTCGACCGGATCGTTGTAGAACAGCCCGCCGGCGACCCAGCGGCGTTCCTCGGCGGCTTCGTCCTCATCCGGGTGGATGCCCAGTTCGACGACGCGGCGTTGGCCCCAGCGCGAACCCCGCCACATGGCCCAGCCGATGGGAACGAGCAGGATCGGCGCGAGGAAGACGGCAAACCAACCGCCCACGTGCTCCGGTCTGAGCCAGCCTTGAAGGGCCAGGCTGGAGAACACGGCAGCGAGGGCGATCGAGGCCACGCCCAAGGCGTTCATGGTTCCCCGGATCATCCCCTCGCGACGAACGCGGCGATATTCGGAGGCCCGGGTACGAGCCGGTGACATCGCAGGGACCACTGCGGCGATGAAAGCCAGCACGACGATGACCCCCGCGCCGATCCACAACATGCCAAAAACGGCGCCGGGGGATTTATCCGCAAAGGCGTCCGGGGCGCCGGAGGGTCCCCAGTGGGTGGGGACCGTTTCGGGCAACCCCGCATACAGGCTCAAGCCGTACAGCTGGGTGGCGAGGAGAAGCAGCAGCCCCACCAGATAGGTCAGCCAAATTCCTCCACGACCGCGGGTCAACTCTTTGTCAGTGATCGTCATCCCCATGCCTTCGATCCTAGGGGGTCCGGCGTTGGCTGCCCGCCTGCTGACGTCGTTCTGATTCGGTTATTCGAGGACCAGGTCCTGATATTCGGGGTAGCGATCCAGATAGTCCTGGATGTAGCTGCATTCGACGATGACTCGGCGCCGTGCCGCACGTAGCTCGTCCAGCACCAGGGTGACCAGGGCCCGGGCATACCCATGGCGGCCATGGGCCTCATCGATGATGGTGTGCTGCAGCGTCACGATCCCGCTCTGCGGGTCGGTGCTGTAGCCGAGGAAGCCGATGAATTCCTCGCCCTGCCAGAGCGCATACCGGCCGCGGTCCGCGTCATGTTCCAGACGCAGACCCTCATGGACGATCTTTTCCGGACGCCAGCCCGGCACTGCGGGCTGTTGCTCGTGGTCGGCGGTCACATTACCTCCTGGAACGGCGGATAGCTGTTCACCGAGCCTACTCGGCGCCCCGCCCGGGCACTACCTGCCCAACGGCCGGGTATCAGTCATCGAAGGTTTCAAAGACCTCAACGGATACCGGTTTACGGAGTTTCGTCACCGGCAGATGCAACACAACCATGGCACCGGGGCGCAGATAAGGGTCTGCGGCCGGCAGGAAACGGGCCAAGGGCCCGGGGAGCCGCTCGGCCAACGCGTCGAACACGAGGGGCAAGACCGGGCGGTGGGTGCACACGGCCTGCGGGACACCCTTATTGAGCAGCTTCAACACTGCCTTGCGTGCCGTGGACGGTCGGCGTTTGGCCTCATGCTCGGTCAACGCAGGAACCAGCTTCACGCCCAGGTCGTGGCGTTTCAAATACGGGGAGACGGTCTGGATGCATCGTGTCCAGGGGCTGCTGGCGACCCGTTCGGGGCGCCAGGAGGACAGGAGTGCGTCCACTTCCAATGCCTGTCGCTTACCGGTGGCGGCGAGCGGGCGTTTGCCTTCTTCCTTCGTCCAGCTCGACCTCGGCTTCGCCTTGGCATGGCGGACCACGATGAAGGGGACCGTGGCCAGACGGCCATTGATATAGGCGCCCTCGAGGGTATCCAGTGGGTCGATATCCGAAGGGTTCGTCAGCTGGCGCCTTGCCTCGGCGCAGGAAACCCAGCGTGCGGCATCGACTTCGTGGCCATCGGGCGCGAAGTGCTCGCTGGGGACGTGGGCCGCCCAGTAGTAGACGACCTTCTGTCCGGCTTTCACGGGGTAGCGGATCGCCGGAAGCGGGATGCCCAGGGTGATCCGGAGGCCCACTTCCTCCTGCACTTCCCGGACGGCGCACTGTGGGAGGGTTTCACCATCGTCGAGCTTGCCCTTGGGCCAGGACCAGTCGTCGTACTTCTCCCGGTGAATCAGGAGAACCTCGAGGTTTCCCTCGGAGATCCGCCAGGGGATCGCCCCGCCCGCGAGCACCTTGACGGTCCCGCCGGTGACGAGGGGGTCATCGGAAGAGCGCAGTACCAGTGACATCAGCGGCGGGCCGTCCAGCGCTGGCGGGATTCCAGCAGCCACGACTGCACGTCGGAGAGCGGTTCCCCGTCCGGGCCGAGGTGGTGGCGGGTCCAATCACCGTCCGAGTCAAGATGCCAACTGGCGGTCCCCTCGTCCAGATACCGGTCCAGGATGCGCTGCAACTCTGCGACGTCCTCCTGATTGGAGATTCTGACCAGGGCCTCTACCCGGCGGTCCAGGTTGCGGTGCATCATATCTGCAGAGCCGATGTAGATCACCGGGTCCGCATCATTATGGAAGGCAAAGACCCGTGAATGCTCCAGGAAACGGCCCAAGATGGAGCGGACCCTGATGTTTTCGCTCAGCCCGGGTACCCCGGGGCGCAGCGAACAGATGCCCCGGACGATCACATCGACCTTCACATCGGCCTGGCTGGCCCGGTAGAGGGCATCGATGATGGCCTCGTCGACCATGGAGTTGACCTTGATGACCACCCGGGCCTCACGCCCCGCCTCGCGGTGCTGAATCTCCTGGTCGATGCGGTCGATCAGTCCGGAACGAAGTGATCGGGGAGCCACCAGCAGGCGTTTGAAGGTCGAACGCGGAGCATAGCCAGAGAGCTGATTAAACAGCCGGGAGAGATCCTCTCCGACCTGCTCATCGGTGGTCAATAGGCCGAGATCCTCGTAGTACCTGGCCGTGCGCGGGTGGTAGTTGCCGGTGCCGATATGGCAATAGCGACGCAGCCGGTCACCTTCACGACGGATGACCAGGGACAGCTTGGAATGGGTTTTTAGGCCCACGATCCCGTACACCACATGGACGCCCGCCTCTTCGAGCTTCCGGGCCCACGAGATATTTGCCTGTTCATCGAATCTGGCCTTGATCTCCACCAGGGCCAAGACCTGCTTGCCCGCCTCGGCGGCGTCGATGAGGGCATCGACGATCGGGGAGTCCCCCGAGGTGCGGTACAGGGTCTGTTTGATGGCCTGGACCTTCGGGTCGGAGGCTGCCTGTTCGAGGAAGGCCTGCACCGAGGTCGAGAATGAATCGTAGGGGTGGTGCAGCAGGATGTCCCGGCGGCGCATCGCAGCAAACACATTGGCGGCCTTCGAGGTCTCCGACGGGTTCAAATCGCGGCTGGTGTGGGCCAACTGCTTGGGGTAGTGCAGGTCGGCGCGATCAATGTTGGCAATCACCGAAAGACCACGCAGGTCCAAAGGCGCGGGTACCTCGAAGACCTCGTCCTCCTCGACCCCGAGCTCCCGCACCAGCAAGTCCCGGATGGTGGGGTTGATGTCGCTGGCGACTTCGAGGCGGACCGGAGGGCCGAAACGACGGCGCAGCAGTTCCTTCTCGAGGGCCTGCAACAGGTTTTCTGCGTCGTCCTCCTCGACTTCAAGGTCCTCGTTGCGGGTCACCCTGAACGTGTGGTGTTCGACGACCTCCATCCCCGGGAAGAGGTATTCCAGGTGTTGGGCGATGACATCTTCGAGGGGGATGAACCGGGCCAGTCGTCCTGCAGTGTTTCCGGCGCGGGGCCCGTCCACCGAAATCAGCCGCGGCAGCATATCGGGGACCTTCAGCCGGGCGAAGAGCTCCTTGCTGCTGACCGGGTTGCGCACGATCACCGCAAGGTTCAGCGACAACCCCGAAATGTAGGGGAACGGGTGGGCCGGGTCCACGGCCAGGGGAGTCAAAATCGGGAAGACTTGGGCGACGAACCACCGCCGCATCTCCTCTTGTGCCGACTGGTCCAGCTGGTTCCAGCGGGTGATCTCGATCTGTTCGGCGGCCAGCGCGGGACGCAGCGTCTCGGCGAAGACCCGAGCATGACGCAACTGCAGATCCTTGGCCATCACCAGGATCTCCTCGAGCTGGTCGATGGGGCTCACCCCGGCGGCCGAAGGGACCGCCAAACCGGTCGCGATCCGGCGTTTGAGACCGGCGACGCGGACCATGAAGAACTCGTCGAGGTTGGAGGCGAAAATCGACAGGAAGCTGATGCGCTCCAGCAGGTACAGGTCGGGATCCTCCGCGAGCTCGAGTACGCGGGCATTGAAATCCAGCCAGCTGACCTCACGGTCCAGGAAACGGTCGAGAGTGAAATCCCCCTCAGGACCCAGCGGCGGATCGAAGAGCGGTAGTTCGATGCGGTCCTGGGTCGCCCGGGCCGATGGCACATCACCGTCGCCAAAGCTCGCTGCGGCTACGGAGGTGCTGTCCATCGGGTCCGTCCTAACGTACAAATGTGTGGAGTTGCGACAAGCTCCGGGGCGCCCACGATTCCGGCGCAGGCGCGACGGTGCGTTCCTGCTTTACTTTACCCGGCGGTCGTCGTGCCGTGCGCATACATCACGTCCACGTCCCAACGGGTGAAACCGAGCTTGTTATAGAGCCCGACGGCGGCGGTGTTGTCGGCATCGACGTAGAGCATGACGGCCTGGAGGCCACGAGAGCGCAAATGCTCGATGCCGGCAATGGTCAGGGCCCTGCCCAGCCCGGTGCCCTGGGCTGCGGGGACCACACCGACCACATAGACCTCCCCCAGGCTCTGGTGCGCTCCGGTGGCACTGTCCTTCAACGGCGGGTGGACCTTGGTCCAATGGAAGCCGGCGATCGAACCGTCCCCAGCCTCGGCGATCAGGAAGCCCTCGGGGTCGAACCAGTCCTCGTCCATCCGGGCCAGCAGGTCTGCCCGGGTCATCGAACCCTGCTCCGCATGGTCCACGAATGCCGCGGCATTGGCCGCCAACCAGGCTTCCTCGTCCTGTCCGGGAACGAACCGGCGCAGCCGGTACCCGGGAGGCATCTCGGCGGCCGGAAGTCCTGCGTCGTGCATCAAACGCATACGCCATAGCTCACGAATGGGCACGAACCCGTGGCGCTGCGCCAGCCGGGACGCAGCAGCATGGTTGCCGTGCGACCACGCCTGCATCGCTTCCAAGGGGGAACGGGCATCGAGGGAGGCCAGCAGTGCGGCACCGATCCCATCGTTACGGTATTCGGGGTGGACCACCAGCTCAAGGGTCCCGGGGGTCGGATCGCCGGTGGAAACAGCCACGGCGACGCCCACCAACTCCCCGGAAACCGCGCCATCGTCGTCGCAGAGCCAAGCGGTGACAACCATGAGGCCCTCGGAGGCCTCCCCGGTCCGCAGTTCCACGATCGTCTGGTCGCTCAGCGGCGGATTACCGTCGCTGTCCTCGGCCTCCGCCGCTAGGGCGGTGATCCGCCGCAGCAGGTCCTGATCAGGCCTGCCGTTGACAAGGGTGATGGTCCAATCGGTGTTCTGGGTCGCGCTCATGCACCCAACATATCCCCGCTGGACCTGCTTGTGCAGCCCGCGACCCCTGTCGGGGCGCGTCGTGGTTCGACGTCACCTCGGAGGACAGGACACCGTGCTGGCCACGACCGGGCTCATATAGGGCAGGATATAAGGCGTGAGAACCAAAACCTTTGCCGCAGCGTCGCTCGTGGCGGTCGCCGCACTTGTCGCCTCCAGCTACATCGGCCCGGACCGAGCCGGGAGCTGGGCCATCTGGGCGGTGGTCTGTGCTTGCATCCTCGTGTTTGCCTGGGGATATCCCCGTCTGGTCGGGATGCCCGCCCCGCTGCCCGTGAGCACGGTGATCGCGCTCGCCGGCATCGGAGCGGCGACGGCGGCCACCGTGGCCCCGATGCCCTCTCCGCTGCAGTGGATGGGGGCCTTCGGCGCCGTCGGGGTGATCTTGGTCTTCGTGACCCAACTAGTGCGCGGGACGGGCCAGCGGCAACGCCTCGAATCGACCCTGGGCGGCTGCGCGGGCGTCCTCGTGGTGGTCTTCGGCAGCGGATGGGTCGCCGCCGATCGGCTGACCCCCAACGCCACCAACGGTTCCATGATGCTGCTCTCGGGACTGAGTATTGCCTCCGCCGTCCTGGTCAGCGCCATTCCGTGGCCCGAGCGACTCACGGCGCCGCTGGGCCTGCTGGCCGCCATCCTGGTCGGTGGGGTCGCCAGTGTTCTGGTCGCTGATGTTCCCGTGATCCCTGCCGTGGTGGTGGGGGCCGTGGTGGGTTCGGTCGTCGTCTGCTTCCACGTGCTCGTGGTTTCGGAGGCCCAGGTGCTGCGGGCAGGCTCCTTCTCAGCCGTGGCCCCGGGGGTGCCCGGTGCCCCTGCCGGGGCAGCCGACGAAGCCGCGGGCACTCCGGGTTCTTCGCCGGAGGGCGCGACGGTGGCCCCCTCCGGCGTCCTGGGTATCTGGGGGGCCATTGCCGTGGGCGTGGCCTCGGTCATCGCCTCGGGGGCGCTGGTCTACTACGTGGAACGCCTGCTCCTGCACTAAGTGGCGACCCCCGTGCCGGACACCGAATCCCTTTCGTGCCGACACGGCGTTAGGATGGTGGCATGGAATCGAATTACATGGCACTAGAGATCTTCTTCATCACCCTGCTGGTGGTTGCCGGGCTGGGGATGGCCGGCTTTGCCGGTCTGGTCGTCACGCGCCTGTTCAAGGGCCAGAGGTAGCAGGACCACGCTGCATGCCCATTGAGCTACCTACCGACCTGACCCCCGAGCTCGTCCCGCTCTCCTGGCTGATTGGCACCTGGGAAGGTGCCGGTCGACTGGGCGAAGGCGAGGGCGAGGACGCCCACTTTGTGCAGCGTGTCGAGTTCACCCACGACTCCACGCCCTATTTGTCCTACCGGGCCGAGAGCTGGCTGAGCGACGAAAAGGGCAATAAGCTGCGCCCGCTGGCCACCGAACAGGGCTATTGGGGGCTGGACCGCCCGCTGGAGGACTCCGACGGCGGTCCCGGCCTGATCCCCGGCGATATCGTTCCCACCCTGCGCACCGCCGACGACGTCGAGGCGCTCCGCGCGCCCGAGGGCGGGTTCAATATCGTGGTGAACATCGCCCACCCGCGTGGAGTGTGTGAGCTGTACTACGGCAGCATCAACGGGCCGCGCATCGAGTTGGCCACGGATATGGTGGTCCGCGGTTCGAACTCCAAGGAGTTTTCTGCGGCCACACGGATGTTCGGTTTGGTCAACGGACAGCTGTTCTGGCGTTGGGATGTCGCGGCCGGCGGTACTGCCTTGGCGGCGCATGCTTCTGCCGCCCTGACGAAAGAGGCATGACATGACGTGGAAATCGCCGTTGCTCGGACGTGACGGGGCCATCGAAGGCACGGGAATCGACGCAGGTGTCGCCGCCCATTATGGCGAACCGCTGCCCGAACAACGCCGACTCGACGAGGGCGACGCCGTCGTCGATCTGTCACATCACGGGGTCGTCACCGTCGCCGGTGTCGACAGGCTGTCGTGGCTGAACACCCTCTCGAGTCAGCTGCTGCTCGGCCTGGCTCCGGGAGAAGGCGCCGAAACACTCCTGCTCACCGTGCAGGGACGCATCGAATACGCCTGCCACGTCGTCGACGATGGCGAGACGGCCTGGCTCTTGGTGGAGGCTGCCGATGCCGCTCCACTGGCCGCATGGCTGGACTCCATGCGCTTCACCTTGCGCGTCGAAGTCCACGATGCCACGGCCGATTGGGCTGTTGTCGGCGCGGGTGCCCCCATCGAGTCGTTGGCCGGTTTCACCGCCTGGCATGACCCCTGGCCCGGTATCAGCGCCGGCGGCTACGCCTACTCGACCCCCGACCATCCGGCGGCCGGCCGGGTATGGATCGAATATCTGGTTCCGCGGGTCGAACTGGAAGTCGCCGTCGGTCAGCTCCGGCTGTCCGGGACGATGGCAGCCGAAGCGCTTCGCGTGGCGGCATGGCGCCCGCGGGTGGCCGTGGACGCCGACGAAAAGACGATTCCCCACGAACTGGATCTGCTGCGCACCGCGGTCCATATGGATAAGGGCTGCTATAAGGGCCAGGAGACGATCGCCCGGGTTCACAACCTCGGCCGTCCACCGCGGCGTGTGGTCTTCCTCCACCTGGACGGCAGCATGCACTCCCATCCTGCCGCCGGGAGCGAGGTGAAGCTGGGGGAGAAGACCGTCGGCAAGGTCACTTCCGTCGCCTGGCACTACGAAGCCGGGCCGGTCGCCCTGGCCGTCGTACGCCGCAATACCGACCCCGAAGCGGTCTTGACCGTGCTGGACGGTGAAGAGGAGTACCCGGTGAACCAGGAAACCATCGTGACTCCGGACGCCGGTCAAGTCGTGGGCCGGGCTACCGGTTTCCTTCGCCCGCGCCGCTAGGCCTTCCGCGGCGCTCCGTCGTCGTCCGTGTTATTCTCCGCCCAGGCTCGCCCGGGTGAGGGAACCGGAAAGCACGAGGCCCAACGCATCGGCCAGCCGCTGGGCACCCTTATGGTTCACATCCGCGGAGAACTGGGCGACGAACCCCTCACTGAGGGCATCGTCGGCGGCCACCGCTGCGATATAGGTCCCCAATCCGTGCCGGCGCAGGGAGGGCGCCGTGAGAACCGCCAGATCTGCAATGAGACCCTCCCACACCGAATACCCGGCGCCTGCTAGAGGGGCTTGGCCCTCTTCGGAGATGAGGGTGAAGGATTTGTCCTGGTGGGAAAGACGCACCCCGGCAAGATCGTCACGGGGGCACAACTCCTCGAGCTCGACGGCGGTGGATACCTCATCGGAGACTAGGGTCGTGGTCGATTCCGCGATTTCCGGCGGCTGGTCGGCATGGTACAGCAGCGATTCGCCCAACCCCCTGGCCGACACATCGCCGTGGTCGCGCAGCAGGCCCAGCAGGACCGCTTCGGCCGCCAGCTCCTCATCCGAGGTCTCGGCGGCGGCCCGGAGCAGCCAGTCGGGACCGCAGAGCACCGACCCGGCGCCGAAGCGCAGGAACGTCACCGTTGAGGACTCTTCGTCGATGTGGTTGATGCGCAGCGGGGTGTCACCGCCCATCGCCACGGAGGCGAGGGCGGAGTCCTCCATGTGCAGTCGTCGGGCCCACGCCAACGCGATGATGGCCAGCGTTCCGGTCTCCAGTTCCATGATCACCACACTACTGATCGCCGGGCCTTCAGTCCCATTGGGCTAGCCGAAAAGCAGCGAGGCCTCGTCGTAGCGTTGTTGCGGAACCCGTTTGAGGTTGTTCAGGGCGGCCTGGAAGGGAACCCGGTGGATGTTGGTGCCGCGCAGGGCCACCATGTTCCCCCAAGCCTTCTCCTCCACGGCGTCCACCGAGGCCATGCCCAGCCGGGTGGCCAGAACCCTGTCGAAGGCGCTGGGAACGCCACCCCGTTGGATATGTCCGAGGACGGTAGCCCGGGTTTCGATGCCGGTGTCTGCTTCGATGCGGTAGGCCAACTGGTCGCCGATCCCGCCCAGCCGGGGGCGGCCGACGGAATCGTGGCCGCGATCCGAGTAGGCCTCTTCAGAGCCTTCGGGGACGAATCCCTCGGCGACGACGACCAGCGGAGCACGCCCGCGGTCCCGGGCCTCGAGGACCCAGGCGTTGATCTGCTCCATGGTGGTGTGCTGTTCGGGGATGAGGATCGCATGGGCACCAGCGGCCATGCCACAGTGCAGGGCGATCCAGCCCACATGCCGTCCCATGACCTCGGCCACCATGCAGCGGTGATGGGATTCTCCGGTGGTCCGAAGCCGGTCAATGGCCTCGGTGGCGATGGCGACGGCGGTGTCGAAGCCGAAGGTGTAGTCCGTGGCGTCGAGGTCGTTGTCGATGGTCTTGGGGACCCCTACGATGTTCAGCCCGGCATCGGTCAGTCGTTTGGCCCCGGCCAGTGTTCCTTCACCGCCGATGGCGATCACGGCGTCAATACCCAGCCGGTCCAGGGTCTGCTGGATCTTCTCGGGTCCACCATTTTCCCCATCGAAGGGGTTGGTGCGTGAGGTGCCCAGGATGGTGCCGCCCTGTTTGGAGATGCCACGGACGCGTTCGCGCGGCAAATCGACCACATCACCTTCGACGACTCCACGCCAGCCGTCGAGGAAACCGACGAATTCGTGGTGGTGGCTCTTGATGCCGTTCAGGACCGCCCCGCGGATGACGGCGTTCAGCCCCGGGCAGTCTCCGCCGCTGGTCAGGATTCCGATGCGCATGGTGATGTGTGTGCTTTCGTCGGGTTCTCGTCCCACTGTGGGACCTTCAGGGGAGCGCGACGTTGAGCTCAACACCTCGATGCTAGCAACTGGCCCATGAGACGGCCACCACAGCGATGTCGGAACGCGTCACACTGCCCTGCCCCGTTCAGCGGGGCAGGGCAGCCGGCGACGCTACGAGCGGGCCGTTTTGATGATGCGCTCCAGTGGGATGCTGTCGTCGTGGAAGGGCAGGATGAGCCACAGCACGAGATACAGCGGCACCCCGATGAACGGGAGCAGGAAACTGAGCAGGATGGCGATCCTGACGATCGTCACATCCCAGCCGGTGGCCTGGGCGATTCCGCCGGCGATGCCGCCGGCCATCCGCTTCGGCCCGCGGCGGAAGCGGATGGCCCGGAGGGACTGATAAACGGATTCCATGGGGATTCCTTTCAAGGTGTGCTGCTGGACTGTGACGGTATCAGGAGCGGGCGGGGTGTGTCCGGGAGGAACGGCGTGCGGCCACCAGGCCGCCGACGATCAACACCAGACCAGCACCGAGGAACAGGACGATGGCCACCGTACTTCCGCTCAGGGTGATGTTGTAGAAGACCGAAACCAGGATCAACAGTCCGATGGCCATGACCACGAGCCCGAAGACGAACGTCCCCAACGGCATGCCGTGGTTCTCTGGGGCCATCGGCGGTGCTTCTTCGGCAGGGACGCCCAGCGGCCCGGGTCGTGCCGTGAAGAAGTCGGCGTTCGTCGTCGGTTCCCCTGGCATCGGGCCGGGTTCCTTCGGAGACGGGGTCGGCCCGGTACTGCCGATCGGTGTCGTCGGATGTTCCGGGGGGCCGATGGGACGGGTCGGCTGCTCCGGCTGAGATTCTACCGGGCCCTGTTCGGGCTCATGTCCGGTACTGGGATCGCTCATGGTGTGACCTCCTTGGAGGTGATGTCGATGGAATTAAAGGCCCCGTCGATGTCGAGGTGCAGGATCGGGCCATCGGCTTCTGGGTTGATGTTGATGGTGTCTCCACTGGCGATCCCCGAGTATTTTCGGACCCCCTCGCCGTCAGGTACCTGCAGCGAGTAGAAGGCTGAGTCGGCGGTGATTTTCACCGGGAGGTTGTCCGGAACGATGACCTTCAGGCTGCTGAAGACGTTGTTCACCTTCAGCTTCGTGTCCTCCGTCATGTCCTGCCCGTACCGACTCAGGTCAAGGGTTCCGTTGTTGAAGACGTAGGTGTATTCGTTGCCAGAGCGCTGCACGACTGGTCCAGGCCAGCTGGTGCTCGGAGCGTACTGGGTGCCGATTCCGCCGACCAGGAGGGTGGGGACGAGCAGCGCGATCGTGAATCCGGTCAGGGCCCCTCCACGCAACGAGCGCAGGGCGGCGCCGACCAGGCCGGCGCCCAGTACCGTCAGTGCGGCAGCCAGAGCCACTGTGACCTCGCGGCCGCCGTAGTCCAAGATCGCCTCCATCGCGGTGAGCATGACGGCCCCGGCGACCAGAACGGCCACGCCCAGCAAGATCGCGACATGGTGACCCGGAATGGCTGGGCGGACCCGGGATGGCCGGGGCTGGCGGTTCTTGGCCGTGGGGGCCTTTCCTGGGTGGGTGATGCCCGTATTCATTTCGGAGTCCGCACCCGCGCCAGCCTGAGGAGTCGCAGCGGACCCGGAGGGGCCCTGGGTGGGGTCCGTACCGGGCGCAGGCTGGCCCGGGACGCCGTCGGCCGGGAGGCCCTGATGATCCAGACGCTTCTGTCGACGCGACGACCGTGTGGAGAAGAACCAGATGATGGCCCCCACCCAAACGGCGGTCCAGATGAGGCTGCTCCACCATGAATCGCTGGTGTCGAAGCGCCATCCGCCCAAGAAGGAGGGCCCGTTGACCAGTCCGATGACCACGAAGATCAGCGCACCGGTCATCCCGCTGCTCCACTGCCCGCGTCCTGCCTGCTGGAGATGGATACGTCCATCGGGGCCCGGCAGCAGGGCCCACGCCAAGCCATACAGCAGGAGCCCGACTCCGGAGAAGATGACGACGATCAGCAGCAGGCCGCGGGCCAGGGCTGTGTCGATGCCGAAGCGCCGCGCCAAGCCCGAGGAGACACCACCAATCCAGTGGTGTTCACCGCGCTCGACGCCCAGCCCCCGGAGCCAACGGAAGAAGGAATTTTCTACAGGTGCGTGATTCATGTTTTCATCCTTGCCTGTTAGGGCTCCTGCCACCATCGGGGTCTGCCCTGAACGGCCCCTGATCCTTCCCCCGATTCCCCTGAGTGGGACCAGCGAACGGTCCGGGGCATGTTTGTATGGGGTCATGACCGAAACGCGCAGCCGCCCGCCCCTGTTGCGTGCTGAACCTCGCGTGCTGGGCGGAGTCTGCGCCGGATTGGCGGTCCACCTGGAGTACCCGGTGCGCAATATCCGGTTCGGGATGGCTCTGCTGACCCTCTTCGCCGGTGCCGGGATTGTCCTGTATGGCTGGCTGTGGGTCATGGTCCCCTCACGGGAGGACGCCCTCGAGGATGCCGAACGCTCCCGTGCCGGGGCACCGATCTCGTTGGCCACCGACACCGGGGGCTTCCTCGGGACCGGGGCAGGAGGGGAACAGCAGGCTACCGGTGATCCTGCCGCCCCGCAGGGGACCGGTGCCTGGCTGCACTGGCGTCTAGGCGGCCTGGCAGGCCGTCAGGTCCTGGCCGGGGCCGGGCTGCTGTTGCTGAGCCTGTTGCTCTTCGCCCAGATGCAGGGCCTGCCGGTGGCGTGGGGGCTCATCTGGCCTGCCGTGCTGATTATCGCCGGTGCCGTTCTGGCCTGGCTGCAACTCGACGGAGTCCGCCGGCAAGGTTTACGCAAGGCCGCTGGGGCCGAGCGGGCAGCAGGAGTGGTGCGCTTGGTGGGCGGTGTTGCCCTCGTCGTGCTGGGACTGATCTTCCTGGTCTCCGGCGCCGTCAGCCTGGACGCGTTGTGGAACGGGGTCTTCGTCGCGGTCATCGTCCTGGCTGGGGTGTTGCTGGTCCTCGCCCCGTGGGGCCTGAGGTTCTGGAGGGACTATGAATCCGAACGGGCGAGTCGGGTCCGAATCGGGGAACGAGCAGAAATTGCCGCACATCTCCACGATTCGGTCCTGCAAACCCTGGCCCTGATCCAGATGCGCGCCGGAGACGAGGCCCAAGTACTCCGGCTAGCCAGGGCCCAGGAACGGGAGTTGCGTCAATGGCTCTACCGGGACACTCCGCGGGCGGAGGGCGGTATCTGTGAGGACATCCGCGTCGAAGCTGCCCGGCTTGAGGAGTCCCATGACGCGGTGATCGACGTCGTCGCCGTGGGGGACCTCGAAGGTCTCGAAGGGCACGATGCCGTGGTGCAGGCGGCCCGCGAGGCCATGCTGAATGCTGCCAAACATGCCGGGGGGACGGTTGCCGTCTATGTGGAGGCCTCGCCGAGAAGGGTCGATGTCTTCATCCGTGACCGCGGACCCGGCTTCGATCCAGAGGACCTGGAACAGGACCGGCTGGGGGT
Organism: Glutamicibacter sp. BW78; assembly: GCF_002332245.1. Lineage (NCBI taxonomy): Bacteria > Bacillati > Actinomycetota > Actinomycetes > Micrococcales > Micrococcaceae > Glutamicibacter > Glutamicibacter sp. BW78. Next base: position 209,955 of record NZ_NRGU01000030.1, on the reverse strand, counting down.
GCGGGAATCAATTATCGGCCGGATGCACCGCAACGGAGGTACCGCCACGATTTCCAGCACCACCGGGGGCACCGAAGTGCACCTGGCCATAAAGCACGAACCGATGGAGGAGCAGAACCGGTGAATACCCTCGAACCGACAGCGGCAGCTCGGCAGATCAGTGTCGTGGTGGTCGATGACCACGCGATCTTCCGTTCCGGGTTGAAATCCGATCTGGACGATCGGCTGCGGGTGGTCGGCGAGGCCGCCACCGTGGAAGAGGCCATCCGGACCGTCAGCGAGCGACGTCCAGACGTCGTCCTCCTCGATGTGCACCTGCCCGGCGGCCGTGGGGGCGGAGGTGCGGAAGTCTTGGCGGGATGCTCAGAACTACTCGGCGACGTGCGTTTCCTGGCGCTCAGCGTCTCCGATGCGGCCGAAGATGTCGTGACCGTCATCCGGGCAGGGGCCCGCGGCTACGTGACCAAATCGATTTCCGGTGCCGAGATCTCCGACGCTGTGATCCGGGTTTCGGCAGGAGACGCGGTGTTCTCCCCGCGACTGGCTGGCTTCGTCCTGGACGCCTTCGGCACCCAGGCCGGCGTCAGCGCCGAGGACGAACTGGACCTGCTGTCCGACCGGGAGCTGGAGGTGATGCGACTCATCGCCCGGGGATACACCTATAAGGAAGTGGCCAAGGAACTATTCATCTCCGTGAAGACCGTGGAAACCCACGTCTCCAAGGTCCTGCGGAAGCTGCAGTTGTCCAACCGTCACGAACTCACCCGATGGGCCGTGGACCGCCGGATTCTCTGATCCTGGGCTCCACGGCCCGACCGGGGACCGGTGCACCTAGGCGGCGCGGCCCAGGAGGGTGGCGATCCGACCGATGCCTTCGGCCAGATCGTCATCACCGAGCGCGTAGGACAAGCGCAGGAAACCCGAGGGACCAAAGGCCTCCCCGGGGACCACGGCCACCTCGGCCTTTTCCAGGATCAAGGCCGCCAACTCGGCAGATGTCTGCGGGCGGACGCCGTCAATCTCCCGGCCCAAAAGACCGCGGACATCGGCGTAGACGTAGAAGGCGCCCTTCGGGGTGGGGCATTCCACCCCGTCGATGGCATTCAGCCCAGCAACGATGGCCTTGCGCCGACGGTCGAAGGCAGTCCGCATCTCATCCACGGCATCCAACGGGCCAGCGACGGCAGCCAAAGCTGCCATCTGGGGGACGTTGGCGACGTTCGACGTCGCATGGGACTGCAGGTTGGTGGCCGCCTTGATGACATCCGAGGGGCCGATCATCCAACCCACCCGCCAACCGGTCATCGCATAGGTCTTGGCCACGCCGTTGAGGATGACGACCCGGTCACCTAATTCCGGGGCTGCGGTGGCGATCGAGGTGAACTTCGCGTCGTCGTAGGTCAGATGTTCGTAGATCTCGTCGGTGACGACCCATAGGCCCTTCGCCGCGGCCCACCGGCCGATTTCGGCGACCATCTCCGGAGGGTAGACGGCGCCGGTCGGGTTGGAGGGGGAAACGAAGACCAGGATCTTGGTGCGCTCGGTCAGCGCTGCCTCGAGCTGCTCGGTTGTCACCAAGTACCCCTGCTCGGGACCTGCGAAGACCTCCACCGGCACGCCGCCCGCCAAGCGGATCGCTTCGGGGTAGGTCGTCCAATAGGGGGTGGGGACGATGACTTCGTCGCCAGGATCCAACAGGGTCGCAAACGTGTTGTACACCGCCTGCTTGCCACCATTGGTGACCAAGACCTGGGAGTCCTCCACGGCATAGCCCGAATCCCGCAGGGTTTTGGCTGCTATGGCTGCCTTCAATTCCGGCAGGCCCGAGGCGGGGGAGTAGCGGTGGAATCGTGGGTTGCGGGCCGCTTCGATCGCGGCCTCCACAACATAGTCGGGCGTCGGGAAATCGGGTTCGCCGGCACCGAACCCGATGACGGGACGCCCGGCGGCCTTAAGCGCCTTGGCCTTGGCGTCCACGGCGAGCGTGGCTGATTCGGCGATCGATCCGATGCGTCGGGAAATGCGTGACATGGGTTCGCTTCCTGGGGTCGAGGGCGTGGGGCCTAGCTGATTCCAGCTTAGCCGCGCTCCGCCGGGCGGCACAGAATGCGTCACCAGGCCCATGGAAGTCAGGCCAAGACAGTCGGTCCGCGAGGTCGATCCGGTTCGACTTGTGGGTGGTCAATGCGTAGACTGTTCCCTCGGTGTTGGATTACGCCTCGACGCGGTGTGCTTGAAGGGCCACCACGGCGGGACGGACGACCAATCCGAAGGGTAGTGGCGCAATTGGTAGCGCAGCGGTCTCCAAAACCGCAGGTTGCAGGTTCGAGTCCTGTCTGCCCTGCGCAGTGGCAACCCACATCTTGGATGTGGGGGCTCGGCGAAATCCACGTCACGGTGTGTTGCGGCCGACAGGCCGCGGTACACCGTGATTGTTTCAAGATGCGAAGAACTCGAATCGAGGCACAGTGACCGAAGCAACAACGGGACGCTCCACGGGCTCCCCCCGAGGCGGCAAGCCCGCCAAGGGCGGTTTCTTTGCGCGTATCGCCTTGTTCTTCCGCCAGGTCATTTCCGAGCTGAAGAAGGTCGTCACCCCGACCCGTAGCGAGTTGGTGAACTACACGCTGACCGTTCTGGGTTTCGTGATCCTGGTGATGCTGATCGTTAGCGGGCTGGACCTGTTGTTCGGAAACGGCGCGATCCTGGTCTTCACCAACCCACCGGAGCAGTAGCGGCTGCCGACGCCCCCGAAGAGGGCGATGTCGGTATCCCTCGGCCCAGCCACGATGAAATGTTCTGGTTTACCAGTCAAAGAAAGCAGGAACCGCAGTGTCCGAGCAGGAACTCGAACCGCAGGCCAACGACGACGCCGTTGAGCAGGCAACCGAGGCCGACGCCGTAGAGGCGCCGGTCGATTCCGTCGTTTCGGAACAGACCCCGGCCGCCGAGGCGTCCGAGGAAACCGCGGACGACGCCTCCAACGCCGATGAATCCACCGCCACGGGCGAGGACGAAGCAGCAGGGGCTCCCGAACTGTCCCCCGAGGAGGCCGTTGCGGCCGCCAAGGAGGAATACCGGACCAAGCTGCGCCGCCAGCCCGGTGACTGGTACGTCATCCACTCCTACGCCGGTTATGAGAACCGTGTGAAGGTGAACCTGGAGACCCGCGCCCAGACCCTGGGCATGGAGGATTTCATCTATGAAATCCAGGTCCCCATGGAAGAGGTCGTGGAAATCAAGAACACGACCCGGAAGATCGTTCGCCGCGTGCGCATCCCCGGCTATGTCCTGGTGCGCATGGAGCTGACCGACGAATCGTGGGGCACCGTACGTCACACCCCCGGTGTCACAGGTTTCGTGGGCAACGCCCATGACCCGACACCGCTGAGCCTCGACGAGGTGTTCTCCATGCTCGAGCACACCATCGTGACCGAGGAACCCGCGCAGGAAGGCGGCTCCTCGAAGCCGGGGCGCGCCCCGATCACCGAGGTCAACGTCGACTTCACCGTGGGGGAGTCCGTGACCGTCAACGATGGTCCGTTCGAAACCCTCCCGGCAACGATCAGCGAGATCAAGCTCGAGTCCCAGCAACTCGTGGTCCTCGTGTCGATCTTCGAACGCGAGACCCCGGTGACGCTGTCGTTCAGCCAGGTCACGAAGATCCAGTAGGGATCACCGAAGACTTCGTTCCCAGCGCGGCCGCTTTCCGCAGCTGGAAACGACCAAGGCCGTCGCGCCACGGCGGCCACCACCCCGGAACACGCTCCTGTGTTCCGCGGGAAACGCAATGAGAAGAAGGTCCCGATATGGCCCCGAAGAAGAAAAAGGTTTCCGGCCTCATCAAGCTGCAGATCCAGGCAGGTGCCGCCAACCCGGCCCCGCCGATCGGTCCGGCACTTGGTCAGCACGGCGTGAACATCATGGAGTTCTGCAAGGCGTACAACGCCGCCACGGAATCCCAGCGCGGCAACGTCATCCCGGTGGAGATCACGGTCTACGAAGACCGTTCCTTCACCTTCATCACCAAGACGCCGCCGGCTGCTGAGCTCATCAAGAAGGCTGCGGGCGTTGCCAAGGGCTCCTCCACGCCGCATACCGATAAGGTCGGCAAGCTCTCCGCCGCACAGGTCGAGGAGATCGCCAACACCAAGATGGAGGACCTGAACGCCAACGACGTCCAGGCCGCCGCAAAGATCGTCGCCGGCACTGCCCGCTCCATGGGCATCACCGTCGAAGGCTAAGACCGCCTCACCGTTTCCGTCCCGGCGGAAACACCCACCAAACATCAAAGAACGACGTCGGAAGCCTCCAACCGGTGGCAGCCACCGACGTCCTAGTGGCAGGGTCCAGCGCGATCCACGAATGACCACGACTGCATAAGGAGAACAAGCAGATGGCAAAGCGCAGCAAAGCATTCCAGGCAGCTGTCGCCAAGATTGATGGCGACAACCTGTACTCCCCGACCGAGGCCATTGCCTTGGCCAAGGAAACCGGCTCCGCGAAGACGGATTCGACCGTAGAGGTCGCCTTCCGCCTGGGCGTCGATCCCCGTAAGGCCGATCAGATGGTCCGCGGTACGGTCAACCTGCCCCACGGCACCGGCAAGACCGCCCGCGTGCTGGTCTTCGCCAACGGCGATAAGGCCGAAGCGGCCATCGCCGCCGGCGCCGACTTCGTTGGCTCCGACGACCTGATTGAAAAGATCCAGGGCGGCTGGACCGACTTCGACGCCGCCGTGGCCACCCCTGACCTCATGGGCAAGGTTGGACGTCTGGGCAAGGTCCTGGGCCCGCGTAACCTGATGCCGAACCCGAAGACCGGCACGGTGACCATGGACGTCGCCAAGGCCGTCAACGACATCAAGGGTGGCAAGATCGACTTCCGCGTCGACAAGCACTCCAACCTGCACTTCATCATCGGCAAGGTGTCCTTCGACGCCGACAAGCTGGCGGAGAACTACGCAGCAGCGCTCGAAGAGGTTCTGCGCCTGAAGCCTTCGGCTTCCAAGGGCCGCTACATCTCGAAGGCGACCGTGGCCACCACCTTCGGCCCCGGCATCCCGGTGGACCCGAACGTGACCAAGGTCATCGCCGACGCCTAATTGGCAGAGGCTCCCCGATCAGGTGGAACCGCAGGAACCCCCGCACCTCACGGTGCGGGGGTTTTTGGGTTAACCCGTGCGAGCGGAAAGTGGATCGGCCGGCCCCTTTACCCGGGAGGACCGGACTCGCTAGAATATTGATTGAGAAGTGCCAATCAGTGGTTTGATGTAGCTGTCTGCCGCTCTGACCACCAGCGGAAGGCCGCCATGCCAGAACAACTCACGCTTCGAGAGCTGCCCATTCCGGCCACCCTGCAAGGGCCCGGCGGCGCCGAGTTCTCGGCCATCCGCAGCCTCTTCCGACAGTCGGGGATTGAAGAGCTCGGACACGATGACCTGGTCACCGGGGACGCCGTCGAAATCGCCCGTGTCCAACCCAGCGCCTACGGCAGGCATATGATCCACATGATTGGTGACGGAGAGGAGCCGGGAGCGGACATTATTGCTGCGGCCATCGTTTTCCTGCCGCTGGCCGAAAACCGCCAGTCGGCCGACATCGATCTCGTCGTGGCTGGGCCGAGGCGGTCCCACGGGCTGGGCAGCCGGCTCCTTCGGCGGGTTGCCGACCTCTGCCTGGAAGACAACCGCACCGTACTGAACCTCTATACCGGAGTCTCGCTGGAAAACGGCGGCGAGGGGGTGGCCGCGGACCCTGCGGAGGGAATCCTGAGGCCGGATTCGGGGGCCGGATGGATCAGCACCGCGGCGCCGGGGCCCGCCTTTGCCCACCGGCACGGCTTCACGCTGGGCCTGGTGGACCGTGGCAGCCGAGTGGGGATCAGCGCAGCAGACGGTGCTTCGTTGGTGCGCCTGGAAAAGCAAGCTGCCGTGGCCGGGCCCGGGTACGTTCTCGAATCCTGGACGGGGCCGGTTCCCGAGGCCCACGTGGCAGATTACTGCAGGATTATTGAGCGAATGGACATCGACCCTCCAGCAGGTGGACTGAGCTTCGAACCCTCGCGCTGGGACGGCGATCGGCTGCGCACGATGGAGGCGCGGCGACGGAAGCAGGGAACCACCTCCGTGGTCACGGTCGCCCGGGACCTCGGCAGTGGCCAACTCGTGGCCTATACGGAGCTGGTGGTCTTCGACGGGCAGGAACGGATCGCCTTCCAAGAGGGGACACTCGTTCTTCCGGAACATCGGGGCCACCGCCTCGGTTTACGGGTCAAGGCGGCCAACCATCGGCGGATCCTGGACGCCTTGCCCCGGGTCGAGCGCATCTATACCTGGAATGCTGCGGAGAATTCCTACATGCTCCACGTCAATGAGGCCCTCGGGTTCGCCGCCTGCATGGTCGAAGGCGAATGGACCCGGACCTCGGGGGTGCCCCTGCCCCCCAACGGCTAAATGGCGTTCAAGGTCCGTTCTGGGGGAAGATGGCAGCGGAGCCTTCTGCGACCCAATGCTGCGGCATCGGTCAGATCCCGAGGTCCCACACCACCGGCAGATGAAAGTCCCCTTGCTGCCCAGGCCCAACACTCTGTTGGTCTTCGGGGCTCCATGCCAAATGTTGAAGAACCGCCAACGGAGGAGTTCTCCCATGTCAACGAGCCAACCACCCGTCCCTCCCGAGAAGACGGTTTCCACCAGGCGGGCCGTCGTTCCGGCCTGGAACCGGTTCGACACCAGCTGGACTCTGGGCCTGTTCGGTACCGCGGTCGGCGCAGGCATTCTCTTCCTGCCCATGAACGCCGGGCTGGGAGGGTTATGGCCGCTACTCATCGCTACGGTGTTGATCTGGCCGATGACGTACTATTCCCACCGGGCGCTATCCCGTATCGTTTGCGCCTCGCCGAACCCGGACCAGGACATCACCGGGGTAGTGCGGAACTACTTCGGGGAGAACGCCGGCCGCGTGGTCACGTTCTTGTACTTCCTGGCGATCTACCCCATTGTGCTGATCTACGGGGTGGGCATCACCAATACCGTCGAAAGCCTGATGGTCAATCAGCTCGGGATGGACCCGTGGCCTCGCTGGCTCTTGGCCGGGCTGCTCATCCTCCTGCTGTCCTCGGTGATGGTCGCCGGTCAGAAAGTCATGCTGGTCGTCACCCAATGGCTGGTCTACCCGCTCATCGCCGTGCTCTTGGCGGTCACGCTCCTGCTCATCCCGTCCTGGTCCTTCGAAGGGTTCGGTGCGTTTCCCGCAGTTGGCGACTTCGCGATGTCGCTGTGGCTGATGATTCCTGTCCTGGTCTTCTCCTTCAACCATTCCCCGGCCATCTCCCAGTTTTCCGTGTCTTTACGCGAACGCTATGGCGTCGGGTCGGTGGATAAGGCCTCATCGATCCTGCGCGGGGTCGCAACCCTGCTGGTCGTCTTCACGATGGGCTTCGTATGGTCATGCGTCCTGGCCCTAGGCCCGGCGGGGCTACAGGATGCCAAGGATGCGAATCTGCCGGTCCTTTCCCACTTGGCCAATGTCATGGACATGCCGATCATTGCCTGGCTGGGCCCAGCGGTGGCCATTGCCGCCATCGCCTCCTCCTTCTTCGGCCATTGGCTAGGTGCCGCCGAAGGAGCCACGGCGATCGTCCGGACCATGGTGGATCCGCAACAGAAGCGCATCAGCGACCGTGCCCTGAAAATCGGGGTGAGCACCTTCCTTATCGTCACGACCTGGGTAGCGGGCATCCTCAATCCAAGCATCCTGTCGCTGATCGAATCGTTGGCTGGCCCCGTGATCGCCGCTGTGCTCTACCTGATGCCCATGTACGCCATCCACAAGGTTCCCGCCCTGGCCCGGTTCCGGGGGAGGGCCTCCAACGTCTTCGTGGTCATTGCAGGCATCGTCGCCGTCGGCGGCATCCTCATTAGCCTGCTGCGCTGATGGATGGGGTGGCGCCCGCGGAACCTCGACGGCGCCACCCAGACCCGATTTGGTACTCGGGTAGGTCTACAGATAAACTAGACGAACCAAAGACCGTCGGTCGGTGGTAGCCCGTGCCAGCATGGGAAACCATCCGAAAGTCCCAGCTTCTGGGCGGCCTACGCAGGTGAACGAAGCCTTTCTTTTGCTGGCGATTACCCGTCGGAAAAAGCCAAGCCCCGTGCATCTGCGCGGGGCGTTTTTTATGCCAGCCCTTCCGGGCTCGTGGACCGGTCAGACCGACTCATAAACAATCCCCGGAAGGAGGGTTATGGCAACGCAAATCAAGATTTCAGCAGTTCAGGAAATCATCAACGACTTCAAGGAGTCGAGCGCCGCTGTCCTGACCGAATACCGTGGGCTCAGCGTTGCACAGCTCCAGGAGTTGCGCCGTGCGCTTGGTGCAGACACCAAGTTCTCGGTTGTGAAGAACACCCTGACGGGCATCGCAGCCAAGGAAGCCGGCATCGATTCGTTCGATGGCCAGCTGGCCGGCCCGACCGCCATCGCCTTCATCAAGGGCGATGCAGTGGCCGCGACCAAGAGCCTGACGGATTTCGCGAAGTCCAACGAAAAGCTGATCGTCAAGTCCGGCTACTTCGAGGGTGCGTCCATGGACGCCGCTCAGGTGGTCGCCTTCGGTGCGCTTGAGTCCCGCGAACACCAGTTGGCCCGCATCGCCGGTGTCCTGCAGGCTCCGGCTTCCGCCGCAGTCCGCACCATCGATGCACTGCGCGCCAAGCGTGAAGAAGGTGGTGCAGCGTCGGCTCCGGCCGAAGCTTCTGCCGCCGAGGCCGAGGAAGCACCTGCTGCCGACGCTGCCACCGAAGAAGCCTAAAGGCTCTTCAAACCACCAAAAATCTCGTGGCACCATAGCGTGCCGCCCCACTGAAAGGACGCCACATCATGGCGAAGCTCAGCACAGAAGAGCTCCTTGAGGCCTTCAAGGAAATGACCATCGTCGAGCTCTCCGAGTTCGTTAAGACCTTCGAAGAGACCTTCGACGTCACCGCTGCAGCCGTTGCTGTTGCCGGCCCGGCCGGCGGTGCCGCTGAGGCAGCCGAGGAGCAGAGCGAATTCGACGTCATCCTCGAAGGCCCCGGCGACAAGAAGATCGCAGTCATCAAGGAGGTCCGCGCACTGACCTCACTGGGTCTGAAGGAAGCCAAGGACCTCGTTGACGGCGCCCCGAAGGCCGTCCTGGAAGGCGCATCCAAGGATGCTGCCGACAAGGCCAAGGAGGCCCTCGAGGCCGCCGGCGCTAGCGTTACTCTCAAGTAACCAGCAAGCAACATGAGCGTTGCCCCGTCCACCGACCAGGTGGGCGGGGCAACGCTGTTTAACCGGTGGCCAGAAGGAGCCAGCCCTCGTGACGCCCGTCATATTGTTGAAGAAGTTCTACTCCGCTTTGCTAGCGTGACATGTAACGACTTGATAACGTAGACGGAGAGCGACAGGAGTGGGCGGCATGGACTACGGCACGGCAACACTCCAAAAGCAGGCCCCCACCGGGGTTGTCACCACGGCAGCCGAGGCTGGCAGTACTCCGCCGGATCCGGGACAAGCTCCCCGCGGCAAACCTCGTATGGCTTTGCTTGACGGGCTACGTCTCGTAGCCGCCGTGGGAGTGATCCTCTACCACTACACGGCATGGCACCACGGCTACTGGGGCGTCGAGCCGGCCAAGGCCGCCTGGCCAAATCTCTCCCGTCTGTCAGTATTCGGGAACATGGGAGTCCAGCTGTTCTTCGTCATCAGCGGCTTCGTCATCCTGCTCTCGGCCTATGGGAAGCGGCCGGCACAATTTATCGGTTCACGTGTCGGCCGGCTCTTTCCCGCCTACTGGGTGGCGGTGCTCGCCACCGGGGTGCTCATCTTCTTCATCTGGCCAGTGATGGGCAAGCGGCTTTCCTTCTCCGACTGGGCCGTGAACCTGACGATGATGCAGCGCGGCTTCAACGTCCCGTATGTCGACGGCGTCTACTGGACCCTTTGGGCCGAAATGCGCTTCTACGGGCTGGTCCTGTTGTTGATGATGTTGGGCTGGGTGACGTGTCGTCGGATTCTGGCGTTTGCCGTGATCTGGCCGCTGGTCGGCCTCCTAGCTCCACTGATTCCCAGTAACTTTGTTCGGCAGGCACTGATCCCCGAACATGCTGCCCTTTTTGCTGGCGGCATTTGCCTCTTCCTCATCTACCGGTTCGGCCACACGCCGATGCGATGGGCTGCCTTGGGGTTGAACGTGGTCCAAGCTGCGGTGCTGACCGGTCAGAAGGGGGCGGAGGAAGCCGCCAGCCTTGTCGGATACCAGATCCCGGAACAGGCCTACTGGGCTATCGTCGTCGGAATCTTCGCCCTGATCGCCCTGCTGACGTTGACGCCCTTGAGTCGGGTCAATCTTCCTGGACTCGCGTTGGCGGGGGCGCTGACGTATCCCATCTATTTGCTGCACGAGATCTGGGGTTGGTGGATCATCGACCAGCTCAGCGGATACCTCCCGCGGCCGGTGGTCCTGATGATCGCCATGGGGGCCGCGGCGGTGGCCGCCTATCTGGTGTATCGGTTCGTCGAGCAGACACTGGGCCGGCGCCTGGGCAAAGCCGTCACCGCGCGGGTCGATGACCTGACAGTCTTGCTGGACAGGGGGAGGGGACTCGCCGAACGGGTCAATCGAGCCGACGCCCGGCGCCAGTCGGCCGCCCGCGTGGTTCCCCATACCCAAGGAGGAATCACTCGGGGCCTTTAGCCGGAGGGGGTGATGCGGAAACGGGCAACGGCGCAAGGCGTTCACCCCGGCAGCGTTCCGCCACCGCATCGAGCCGGACCAGCCGAGGCCGGACTGGAAGGTTGGCGGTCCCGGGGTGCCGTGGCCATGCACCGGCCGGGGAGGCCAGGAACTGAAAAGAAACTGAAAGCGGTCCGCGACAACCAGCCGCGGACCGCTCCCTGACGCCCGAAGGCGGAATGCTCCTACCTATCAGGCATCACGGAAGAGCAGCAATGCCTCGCCCTGGCCTCCGCCGCCGCAGAGGCTGACAGCTGCCTTGCCCGCACCTCGGCGTTGCAGCTCGAGTGCTGCATGCAAGGCCAGCCGGGCACCCGAGGCGCCGATCGGGTGGCCCAAGGCGATGGCGCCACCGTGGAGGTTGGTCTTCTCCAGTGGGTAGTCCAGATCCTTGAGCGACTGGCAGGCGACCGAACCGAAGGCCTCGTTGATTTCAATGAAGTCCAGGTCCGATACCGTCCAGCCGGCCTTGCCCAGGGCCGCGGTGATGGCATTGGAAGGTTGTGAGTGCAAGGACGTATCCGGGCCGGCAACCTGCCCCGGAGCGCCGATGACCGCCAAGATCTCCAGGCCATGTTTTTCCGCGTATTCGCGCGATGCCACCACCACTGCCGCGGCACCATCGGAGAGCGGGGAGGAATTTCCGGCAGTAATGGTGCCTTCCTTGGCGAAAGCCGAGCGCAGGCCACCGAGCTTCTCGGCCGTGGTGTCCGGCCGGATACCCTCGTCGGAGTCGACCGTGAGCGGATCGCCCTTGCGTTGCGGAACGGAGAGCGACAGGATCTCTTCGTCGAAGATCCCGGCTTCACGGGCAGCTGCTGCCCGGGTGTGGGACGCGGCGGCGACTTCGTCCTGTGAGGCCCGATCGATGCCGAGTTCGCCGTTCCGGGTCTCGGTGCTGACGCCCATGGACTGGCCGTCGAAGGCGTCGGTGAGCCCATCGTGATCGACGGAGTCAATGGCCGTGAAACTTCCGTAGTTCCACCCCTTGCGGCTGCCGGGCAGAATATGCGGGGCGTTGGTCATGGATTCCTGACCGCCGGCCACAACGACGTCTGCTTCACCCAGGCGGACCATGCGGGCGGCGTCGGTGATTGCGGCCAGGCCCGAAAGGCAGACCTTGTTGATGGTCACGGTGGGCACGTCCCATCCAATGCCTGCCTTGATGGCCGACTGCCGGGCAGGGTTTTGTCCGCAGCCGGCCTGGACGACGTGGCCCATGATGACCGACTGCACATCGGCGGCCGGAACGCCGGCCTTCTCCAGGGCGCCGGTGATGGCGGCAGCGCCGAGCTCTACGGCGCTAAAGCCCGCAAGCTGGCCCTTGAGGCGGGTAAAGGGGGTCCGGGCTCCTGAAACGAGGACTGCCTCACGTGGATCGGACATGGTGGTGCTCGCTTTCGCTGGGGGAACTACTTCATGTTCAATTATCGTGACGTGGAGCATAAAGACCAAAGCGGGCTGCTTCGCTCGGAGATGGCGCAGACTGAAGGCGGGGTCGGAAATTATTTTTCCGGCCTACGGGCATTTCTTGCGAGCATCTAGTATGGTAGACAGATTCTCTACGGACGTGTACTGTGGATCTTTGCGTCTTCCCTCTTTCCAATCGGCCTTCATATAGCGGTGGGCCCGATGTTCGGTGGTGTTCCGGGTTCCTCATCCCGGGCGGGGGTTGGCGCCGGAAACCTGACGGTCTGTGGAAGGATCCCTCTTGGTCGCCTCGAGCACCTCAAATCATCAAACCGCTAGTTCGGCTCGTACCGCTGAAGCGGCTGGCCGAATTTCATTCGCAAAGATCCACGAACCTCTGGATGTGCCGAACCTGCTGGCATTGCAGGTCGAGAGCTTCGATTGGCTCGTCGGCAACGATAACTGGAAGGCCCGTCTGGAGACGGCGCGTGCCGAGGGCATCACCAGTGTCGCCGACACGTCCGGTCTGGCAGAGATCTTCGAAGAGATCTCCCCGATCGAGGACTTCCAGGGCACCATGTCCCTGAGCTTCTCGGAACCGGAGTTCGCGGACCCGAAGTACACCGAAGCCGAGTGCAAGGACCGCGACGCCACGTTCGCCGCGCCGTTGTACGTCAAGGCCGAGTTCATGAACAACAACACGGGCGAAATCAAGCAGCAGACCGTGTTCATGGGTGACTTCCCGTTGATGACCGGCAAGGGCACCTTCATCATCAACGGCACCGAGCGTGTCGTGGTCTCCCAACTGGTGCGTTCCCCGGGCGCCTACTTCGAGCGCACCCCGGACAAGACCAGTGACAAGGACATCTTCACGGCGAAGATCATCCCGTCCCGTGGTGCTTGGTTCGAACTCGAAATCGACAAGCGCGATCAGGTCGGCGTGCGTCTGGACCGCAAGCGCAAGCAGTCAGTAACCGTACTGCTGAAGGCCCTCGGGTGGACCGAAGGCCGCATCCTCGAGGAGTTCGGCCAGTACGACTCCATCCGCGCGACCCTGGAAAAGGACGCGACGGAGACCAAGGAGGAGGCGCTGCTGGACATCTACCGCAAGCTGCGTCCGGGTGAGCCGCCGACGGTCGATGCCGCTGAAGCGCTGCTTGACAACCTCTACTTCAACTCCAAGCGTTACGACCTGGCCAAGGTTGGTCGCTATAAGATCAACCACAAGCTCGGCGTGGAGACCCCGCTGGACGCTGCTGACGCATCGGTGCTGAACATCGACGACATCGTCGCGATGATCAAGTTCCTCGTTGCTCTGCACGCCGGTGAACCCACCGTTCCTGGCGTCCGCAAGGGCGTAAAGGCGGATATCCGGGTCGAGGTCGATGACATCGACCACTTCGGCAACCGTCGCATCCGCGCCGTCGGCGAACTCATCGAGAACCAGGTCCGGACCGGCCTGTCCCGCATGGAGCGCGTCGTCCGTGAACGGATGACCACCCAGGACGTCGAGGCCATCACGCCGCAGACGCTGATCAACATCCGACCCGTGGTCGCTGCGATCAAGGAGTTCTTCGGAACCTCACAGCTTTCGCAGTTCATGGACCAGAACAACCCGCTCGCCGGACTGACGCATAAGCGTCGACTGTCCGCGCTGGGCCCGGGTGGTCTGTCCCGTGACCGAGCCGGCATGGAAGTCCGTGACGTGCACCCCTCGCACTACGGCCGTATGTGCCCCATCGAAACCCCCGAAGGCCCGAACATCGGCCTGATCGGTTCGCTGGCTACCTACGCCCGCATCAACAACTTCGGCTTCATCGAGTCCCCGTACCGCAAGGTCGTCAACGGCCAGGTCACCGACCAGGTCGACTACCTGACCGCCGACGAGGAACTCGAAAGCATTATCGCCCAGGCGAATGCACCGATGACCGATGACCTGCGCTTCGCCGAGGACCTGGTCCTCTGCCGTGAGCGTGGCGGCGGCGGCGAGCCCGTGCTCGTCGAACCGGCCGAAATCGACTACATGGACGTCTCCCCGCGCCAGATGGTCTCCGCGGCCACCGCGCTGATCCCGTTCCTGGAGCACGACGACGCCAACCGCGCCCTCATGGGTGCGAACATGCAGCGCCAGGCCGTGCCGCTGTTGGCTTCGGAAGCCCCGCTGGTGGGTACCGGCATGGAGAAGTACGTGGCGGTCGACGCCGGCGACTCCATCACCGCTGCCAAGCCGGGCGTGGTCACCGAGGTGTCCGCCGATCTGGTCACCGTCATGAACGACGACGGAACCGACTCCGCCTACCCGATCATGAAGTTCGCCCGTTCAAACCACGGCAACGCCTACAACCAGCGGGTGCGGGTCTCCGAAGGCGAACGTCTGGAATACCAGTCGATCATCGCCGACGGCCCGTCCACCGACAATGGTGAGCTGGCGTTGGGTAAGAACCTGCTGGTGGCCTTCATGTCCTGGGAAGGACATAACTTCGAGGACGCCATCATCCTGTCCCAGCGGATGGTTTCCGACGACGTGATGACGTCCATCCACATCGAAGAGCACGAGGTCGATGCCCGCGACACCAAGCTTGGTGCCGAGGAAATCACCCGAGACATCCCGAACGTTTCCGAAGAAATTCTGGGACAGCTCGACGAACGTGGCATCATCCACATCGGTGCCGAGGTCGAGGCCGGTGACATCCTCGTTGGCCGTGTCACCCCCAAGGGCGAAACGGAACTGACCCCTGAAGAGCGCCTGCTGCGGGCCATCTTCGGCGAGAAGTCACGCGAAGTGCGTGACACCTCCCTGAAGGTTCCCCACGGCGAATCCGGCACCGTCATCGGGGTCCGGATCTTCGAACGGGATAACGACGACGAACTGCCTCCGGGCGTGAACCAGTTGGTCCGCGTCTACGTGGCCCAGAAGCGCAAGATCGCCGACGGCGACAAGCTGGCCGGGCGTCACGGCAACAAGGGCGTCATCTCCAAGATCCTGCCGGTCGAGGACATGCCGTTCCTGGAGGACGGCACCCCGGTCGACGTCGTCTTGAACCCGTTGGGTGTTCCTGGCCGTATGAACGTCGGACAGGTCCTGGAAATCCACCTTGGCTGGGCAGCGAAGCAGGGTTGGAAGATCGAGGGTGAGCCGGACTGGGTGAAGGAACTGCCCAACCTGCCCCGCGAATCAGGCCCCACGACCGTCGCCACTCCGGTGTTCGACGGTGCAGAGGAAGACGAGATCCGCGGACTGCTGGACCACACCAATGTCACCCGGGATGGCGATCGCCTGATCGGCAACTCCGGCAAGGCCAAGCTGTTTGACGGCCGCTCCGGACAGCCCTTCCCGGACCAGGTGTCCGTGGGCTACATGTACATCCTGAAGCTGCACCACCTGGTCGACGACAAGATCCACGCTCGTTCGACCGGACCGTACTCCATGATCACGCAGCAGCCGCTGGGTGGTAAGGCACAGTTCGGTGGCCAGCGCTTCGGTGAGATGGAAGTCTGGGCCCTCGAGGCCTATGGCGCGGCGTACACGCTGCAGGAACTGCTGACCATCAAGTCCGATGACATCCACGGCCGCGTGAAGGTTTACGAGGCCATCGTGAAGGGCGAGAACATCCCGGAACCGGGTGTTCCGGAGTCCTTCAAGGTGCTCATCAAGGAAATGCAGTCACTCTGCCTCAACGTGGAGGTCCTCTCCACCGATGGCAATCCCATTGAGATGCGGGACTCGGACGAAGAAGTGTTCCGGGCTGCGGAAGAGCTGGGCATCGACCTTTCCCGGGCCGAGCCAAGCTCCGTCGACGAGGTTTAGCACGACGGGCGGGGGCCCGGCATCCATGCCGGGCGTCCGTCGTCGACCGCTTTCCTTTTCCCCACCCCAGCGGGCCTAGTGCCCGCCGCAGAACATTAGACTTCTTCAGAACAAGAGAGAGACAGGGACCATATGTCCAGCGAATCCTCATTTGGAAATATGCGCATTGGCCTGGCCACCGCGGAAGAGATCCGCGATTGGAGCTACGGCGAGGTCAAGAAGCCGGAAACCATCAACTACCGCACCCTGAAGCCGGAAAAGGACGGTCTTTTCTGCGAAAAGATCTTCGGTCCTTCCCGCGACTGGGAATGCTCATGCGGCAAGTACAAGCGTGTTCGTTTCAAGGGCATCATCTGTGAGCGCTGCGGCGTCGAGGTGACCCGTGCCAAGGTGCGTCGTGAGCGGATGGGTCACATCGGACTCGCCGCCCCGGTCACCCACATCTGGTACTTCAAGGGCGTGCCCTCGCGTTTGGGTTACCTGTTGGACCTGGCACCGAAGGATCTTGAGAAGATCATCTACTTCGCCGCCTACATGATCACCTCGGTTGACGAGGAGCGTCGTCACGCTGAGCTGCCGAACCTGCAGGCCCAGCACGACGTCGAGCGCAAGCAGCTCGTGGACAACCGGGACTCCGATATCGCGGCCATCGCCCGCGACCTGGAGAACGACCTCGCGCGGCTTGAAACCGAAGGTGCCAAGGCTGCCGAGAAGAAGAAGGTCCGCGACCTCGCCGATAAGACCATGGCCCAGGTGCGCAAGCGGGCCGACGCCGAGATCGAGCGTCTCGAGCAGGTCTGGGACCGCTTCAAGAACCTCAAGGTCGCCGACCTCGAAGGTGATGAAGGACTGTTCCGCGTCCTGCGCGAGAAGTACGGCCTGTTCTTCGAAGGCTGCATGGGCGCCGAGGCGATCCAGAAGCGTCTGGCCTCCTTCGACATGGAAGCCGAAGCCGAACTGCTGCGCGACATCATCAAGAACGGCAAGGGCCAGCGTAAGACCCGCGCCCTGAAGCGTTTGAAGGTCGTCAACGCGTTCCTGACGACGACCAACAGCCCCATGGGCATGGTCCTGGACGCCGTCCCGGTGATTCCGCCGGAGCTGCGCCCCATGGTCCAGTTGGACGGTGGCCGTTTCGCGACCTCCGACCTGAATGACCTGTACCGTCGCGTGATCAACCGCAACAACCGCCTGAAGCGGCTGCTGGATCTTGGTGCTCCCGAGATCATCGTGAACAACGAAAAGCGCATGCTCCAGGAAGCTGTTGACTCGCTGTTCGACAACGGCCGTCGCGGTCGCCCGGTCACCGGACCGGGCAACCGTCCGCTGAAGTCGCTCTCCGACATGCTCAAGGGCAAGCAGGGACGCTTCCGTCAGAACCTTCTCGGCAAGCGTGTCGACTACTCCGGCCGTTCGGTCATCGTGGTCGGCCCGCAGCTGAAGCTGCATCAGTGTGGTCTGCCCAAGCAGATGGCCTTGGAGCTCTTCAAGCCGTTCGTGATGAAGCGTCTGGTGGATCTGAACCACGCTCAGAACATCAAGAGCGCCAAGCGCATGGTCGAGCGGTACCGCCCGCAGGTCTGGGACGTGCTCGAAGAAATCATCACCGAACACCCGGTGCTGCTCAACCGTGCACCCACCCTGCACCGTCTGGGTATCCAGGCCTTCGAGCCAATGCTGGTGGAGGGCAAGGCCCTGCAGCTGCACCCGCTGGTTTGTGCAGCGTTCAACGCCGACTTCGACGGTGACCAGATGGCAGTACACCTGCCGCTGAGCCCCGAGGCCCAGGCCGAGGCACGGATTTTGATGCTCTCGAGCAACAACATCCTCAAGCCCTCCGATGGACGCCCCGTGGCACTGCCGTCGCAGGACATGATCATTGGACTCCACCACCTGACGACCAAGCGTCCCGGGGAAGCCGGCGAAGGTCATGCCTTCAGCTCGGTGGCTGAAGCGATCATGGCCATGGACCGCGGCGACCTTCACCTGAACGCCCTGGTCAAGATGCGCGTGGATGGCTTCGTGCCTTCTTCCGAGCAGCCGGCCCCGGAAGGTTGGGAAGAAGGCACCCCGGCGCTGATCGAGACTTCCCTCGGGCAGGTTCTGTTCAATGAGACGCTCCCCGCCGACTACCCCTGGGTTGCCCAGGTCACCGGCAAGGATGTGCTCTCGGAGATCGTCAACGATCTAGCCGAGCGGTACCCGAAGAACGTCGCCGCGGAAACGCTGGACAATCTCAAGGACTCCGGCTTCAACTGGGCGACCCGCTCGGGTATCACCGTGGCCATCTCTGACATCACCTCGAACATGGACAAGAAGTCCATCCTCGCCCCGTACGAGGAGCAGGCGCTGAAGGTCCAGTCGCAGTATGACAAGGGTCTGATCGCAGATGACGAGCGTCGCTCGGAGCTGATCGATGTCTGGACCAAGGCCACCGACGAGGTAGCCGAGGCCATGCAGGCCGGCATGGAGGAACTGAACACCATCAACCGCATGGTGACCTCGAAGGCTCGTGGTAACTGGCTGCAGCTGCGCCAGATCGCAGGTATTCGTGGACTGGTGTCGAACCCGAAGGGTGAGATCATCCCGCGGCCGATTAAGTCCTCCTACCGTGAGGGTCTGTCGGTTCTCGAGTACTTCATCGCTACCCACGGTGCCCGTAAGGGGCTCGCGGATACCGCGCTGAAGACCGCTAACTCGGGCTACCTGACGCGTCGTCTGGTGGACGTCTCGCAGGATGTCATCGTCCGTGAAGCGGACTGTGGCACCGAACGCGGCCTCAATGTGCCGATTGCCTACGTCGACGAGATCGGTACCGTGCGTATGCACGAGACCGTTGAGAACTCGGCTTACACCCGCACCTTGGCCGTCGACGTTGTTGGCGACGATGGCAAGGTGCTGGCAGCGTCCGGCGCTGATGTGGGCGATATCCTCATCGACGAACTCTTTGCAGCGGGCGTCCAGGAGATCAAGGTCCGTTCGGTTCTGACCTGCGAATCCGCCGTCGGCACCTGTGCCCTGTGCTACGGCCGTTCGTTGGCCACCGGCAAGACCGTGGATATCGGCGAAGCGGTGGGCATCATTGCCGCACAGTCGATTGGTGAGCCGGGCACCCAGCTGACCATGCGTACCTTCCACACCGGTGGTGTCGCCTCCGCGGATGACATCACCCAGGGTCTGCCCCGTATTCAGGAACTCTTCGAAGCACGGACCCCCAAGGGCGTCGCGCCAATCGCTGAAGTTGCTGGACGAGTCACCATCGAGGACGCCGAGAAGCAGCTGCGGATCGTCATCACCCCCGATGACGGCTCCGAGGAAAGCGCCTACCCGGTGCTTCGGCGTTCACGTATGCTCGTGGCCGACGGAGATTCGGTGGCGGTGGGCCAGCAGTTGGTGGCCGGCGCCATCGACCCGAAGCAGGTGCTGCGTGTCCTCGGACCCCGCGAGGCCCAGAAGTTCCTGGTCCGCGAAGTCCAGGAGGTCTACCAGTCCCAGGGTGTGGGCATCCACGATAAGCACGTGGAAGTCATCGTGCGCCAGATGCTTCGCCGCATCACGGTCATCGAATCCGGCGACACCGGGCTGCTGCCGGGCGAGTTGGCAGACCGTGCCCGCTTCACCAGCGAAAACCGCAAGGCGGTTTCCGAAGGGAAGACTCCGGCATCGGGTCGTGACGAGCTCATGGGCATCACCAAGGCCTCGTTGGCCACGGATTCCTGGCTCTCGGCCGCTTCCTTCCAGGAGACAACGCGTGTTCTGACTCAGGCCGCGATGGAAGGCAAGAGCGACCCGCTGTTGGGCCTGAAGGAAAACGTGATCATCGGTAAGCTGATCCCGGCCGGTACCGGCTTGGAACGCTACACGCAGGTCTCGGTGGAACCGACGGAGGAAGCCAAGGCCAACCTCTTCACGGGTCCGAGCGCCTTCACGGGCTTCGATTATGAAGGTGTCGAGCCGGGTATGAGCCCGGAGTTCCACGCCATCCCGATGGATGACTACGATCTCGGCAACGATTTCCGCTAGGCACCAGCTGATCAGCTGATCGGCATCATGGCCGGCATCCCTCGCGGGGTGCCGGCCATAGTCGTCTGTGGGGGGCGGGGACAAAACTGTCCCTGGTTCCGAGCCTTCCACGAACCGGGACCCTGGCAGCGGCCTGGACGCGGTGCTGGGCGAACAGGTCCCTGCGAATCACAACACATCGTATGGATAGGGGAGTAGTCCACTGGATGTAAAGACGACTATTCATCGTCGACGTCACGATGGGCGGTGGATGATGAGTGACCTGCGACCCGTGATGGTGACGGTGCCCAGCAGCGGGGCGTGATCGAGGCCTCGTGATTGCTGGTTACGGTCGGACTGGACGGCGTGATAAGCTACGACTAATTGTTTTTATGTGTGGCAAATGGACACGGTCCGGGTTGCGGGGAACTTGCGCAACAAATGCCACACTTTTGCACGCCTACGGTCGACTCCGCAAGCGCTGCGATGAAACGACCAAAAGCGCAGTGTCCGGAACGCCGCATGTGGGCGTCGGGCGCAGCAGAACCAAGAAACCGGAGGACACGAAAGTGCCTACTATTCAGCAGCTGGTCCGGAAGGGCCGCTCGCCGAAGGTCAACAAGACCAAGGCCCCTGCCCTGAAGGGCAACCCGATGCGTCGTGGCGTGTGCACCCGCGTGTACACCACCACCCCGAAAAAGCCGAACTCCGCACTGCGTAAGGTTGCCCGTGTGCGCCTGGCCGGCGGCGTGGAAGTCAGCGCGTACATTCCCGGTGTAGGCCACAACCTGCAGGAGCACTCCATCGTGCTCGTTCGCGGCGGTCGCGTGAAGGACCTCCCGGGTGTCCGTTACAAGATCGTCCGCGGCGCGCTCGACACGCAGGGCGTGAAGAACCGTCAGCAGGCTCGTTCCCGCTACGGCGCCAAGAAGGAGAAGAAGTAATGCCTCGTAAGGGTCCGGCGTTCAAGCGCCCCCTCGTTTCCGATCCCGTCCACGGATCACCGCTCGTCACCCAGCTGATCAACAAGGTCCTGGTCGATGGCAAGAAGTCCACCGCCGAGCGCATCGTCTACGGTGCCCTCGAAGGCGTGCAGGCCAAGACCAATGCCGATCCGGTGGTTGCCCTGAAGAAGGCCATGGACAACGTCCGTCCTTCCATTGAGGTCAAGTCCCGTCGCGTTGGTGGCGCAACCTACCAGGTGCCGATCGAGGTCAAGCCGGGCCGCGCGACGGCTCTGGCGTTGCGCTGGCTCGTTGGCTACTCCAAGGCCCGCCGCGAAAAGACGATGGTAGAGCGTCTCATGAATGAGATCCTGGACGCCTCGAATGGTCTCGGTGCCGCTGTTAAGCGCCGCGAAGACACTCACAAGATGGCTGAATCCAACAAGGCATTCGCCCACTACCGCTGGTAAATCGCCTCTTGTACGACGGCGAGGCGAGGCACCCCGGTGCCTCGCCGCCGTGTGACTCGAAACCATAGACAAAGGGAGACAACGTGGCACAGGACGTGCTCACCGACCTCACGAAGGTCCGCAACATCGGCATCATGGCGCACATCGATGCCGGTAAGACCACTACTACGGAACGCATCCTGTTTTACACGGGTGTGAACCACAAGATCGGCGAAACGCACGACGGTGCATCGACGACTGACTGGATGGAGCAGGAGAAGGAACGCGGTATCACGATCACGTCTGCCGCCGTGACTTCTTTCTGGGACGACAACCAGATCAACATCATCGACACCCCTGGCCACGTTGACTTCACGGTCGAGGTCGAGCGCGCTCTGCGCGTACTCGATGGCGCCGTTGCCGTCTTCGATGGCAAGGAAGGCGTCGAGCCGCAGTCAGAGACCGTCTGGCGCCAGGCCGATAAGTACGTCGTTCCGCGCATCTGCTTCGTCAACAAGATGGACAAGCTGGGCGCTGACTTCTACTACACGGTCGACACCATCGTTAAGCGTTTGGGTGCCAAGCCGCTGGTCATGCAGCTGCCGATCGGCTCCGAAAGCGACTTCATCGGTGTCGTTGACCTGATCAAGATGAAGGCACTCGTGTGGCCTGGCGACTCCAAGGGCGATGTCACCATGGGTGCCGCCTACGAGACCCGCGAGATCCCCGAGGACCTGCAGGAGCGGGCCCAGGAGTACCGGGCCAAGCTGATTGAGGATGTTTCCGAGTCCTCCGATGAGCTCATGGAGAAGTACCTCGAAGGTGTGGAAATCACCAACGAGGAACTGGTGGCCGGCATCCGTAAGATGACTGTCAACTCTGAGGCCTACCCGGTCTTCTGCGGTTCAGCATTCAAGAACCGTGGCGTCCAGCCGATGCTCGATGCCGTCATCTCCTACCTGCCGTCACCGATCGACGTGCCGCCGATGATCGGGCACGATCCTCGCAACGAGGAAATCCCGATGACGCGCAAGCCGAGCGAGACCGAGCCGTTCTCGGCGTTGGCGTTCAAGATCGCAGCGCACCCGTTCTTCGGTCAGCTGACGTTCATCCGCGTCTACTCCGGCAAGGCCTCCCCGGGTGTTCAGGTCATGAACACCACCAAGGGCAAGAAGGAGCGCATCGGAAAGCTTTTCCAGATGCACGCCAACAAGGAAAACCCGGTCGAGGAAGCACATGCCGGGCACATCTACGCAGCCATTGGCCTCAAGGACACCACTACCGGTGATACCTTGTCGGCTCTGGATGCGCCGATCGTGCTTGAGTCGATGTCCTTCCCGGACCCGGTGATCTTCGTGGCCATCGAACCGAAGACCAAGGGTGACCAGGAGAAGCTCTCCACCGCCATCCAGAAGCTCTCGGCCGAGGACCCCACGTTCACCGTTTCCTTGAACGAAGACACCGGCCAGACGGAAATCGGCGGCATGGGAGAACTCCACCTGGATATCCTGGTGGACCGCATGAAGCGCGAGTTCCGTGTGGAAGCCAACGTGGGCAAGCCCCAGGTTGCCTACCGCGAAACGATCAAGTCTTCGGTCGCGAAGGTCGACTTCACCCACAAGAAGCAGACCGGTGGTTCCGGCCAGTTCGCTAAGGTCCAGATGGCTTTCGAGCCCTTGGACACCAGCGACGGGACCTTCTACGAGTTCAAGAACGCTGTCACCGGTGGACGTATCCCTCGCGAATACATCCCCTCGGTTGACGCAGGCATCCAGGACGCCATGCAGTTCGGCATCCTGGCCGGCTACCCGATGGTCGGGGTCAAGGCAACGCTTCTCGATGGTGCCTTCCACGACGTTGACTCGTCGGAGATGGCCTTCAAGATCGCCGGATCCCAGGTATTCAAGGAGGGCGCACGTCGTGCCAACCCGATCATCCTGGAACCGCTGATGGCCGTTGAGGTCCGCACTCCTGAGGAGTACATGGGTGACGTCATTGGTGACTTGAACTCCCGTCGTGGCTCCATCCAGTCGATGGAAGACGCGTCGGGCGTAAAGGTCATCAAGGCCGGCGTTCCGCTCTCGGAGATGTTCGGCTACATTGGCGACCTGCGGTCCAAGACCCAAGGTCGTGCCGTGTACTCGATGAAGTTCGAGAGCTACGCAGAGGTCCCCAAGGCAGTTGCCGAGGAGATCATCCAGAAGTCCCGCGGCGAGTAATCACCCCAGGGAACTAAACTAGTCGCAGGCCGAAAGGTGAGCGACACCGGGTTTGCCAGCCGGGCAGCAATGTCCGGCTGGCCTCCCCAAGGCGAACGAAGGGTTCCCATAGCGGGGCCGGACGGAAACCGCAATTTCAAAAAGTAAACAAGCCCCCAGTAGACTTTATTAAGTTTCGCCTGCGAACCGCGCAGGCGGGGTAAGTCTTCTGAAAACGTTCTAGGAGGAACCTGTGGCGAAGGCAAAGTTCGAGCGGACTAAGCCGCACGTTAACATCGGCACCATTGGTCACGTTGACCACGGTAAGACGACGTTGACGGCTGCCATTTCGAAGGTGCTTGCTGACAAGTACCCCGATCTCAACGACCAGCGTGATTTCACGGCGATTGACTCCGCCCCGGAAGAGCGCCAGCGCGGCATTACGATCAACATCTCGCACATCGAATACCAGACGGAAGCGCGTCACTACGCACACGTCGATGCGCCGGGTCACGCTGACTACATCAAGAACATGATCACCGGTGCCGCCCAGATGGATGGTGCGATCCTCGTGGTTGCAGCAACCGACGGCCCGATGGCTCAGACCCGCGAACACGTTCTGCTGGCCCGCCAGGTTGGTGTCCCCACCCTGCTGGTCGCGCTGAACAAGTCCGACATGGTCGAGGACGAGGAGCTGTTGGACCTCGTGGAGATGGAAGTTCGCGAACTTCTGTCCTCGCAGGAGTTCGACGGCGACAACGCCCCGGTCCTGCGTGTCTCCGCGCTGAAGGCTCTTGAAGGCGACCCGCAGTGGGTCAAGTCCGTCGAGGACCTGATGCAGGCAGTGGACGAGTACATCCCGGACCCGGTCCGCGATAAGGACAAGCCGTTCCTGATGCCGGTTGAAGACGTCTTCACCATCACGGGTCGTGGCACGGTCGTCACCGGCCGCGCCGAGCGTGGCACGCTGAAGATCAACTCCGACATCGAGATCGTCGGTATCCGTCCGATCCAGAAGACCACGGTCACCGGTATCGAGATGTTCCACAAGCAGCTCGACGAAGCATGGGCCGGCGAGAACTGTGGCCTGCTGCTCCGCGGCATCAAGCGCGACGATGTCGAGCGTGGACAGGTTATCGTCAAGCCGGGCTCGATCACTCCCCACACGGAGTTCGAGGCCAACGTCTACATCCTTTCCAAGGATGAAGGCGGACGTCACAACCCGTTCTACTCGAACTACCGCCCGCAGTTCTACTTCCGCACCACGGACGTCACCGGTGTCATCACCCTGCCCGAGGGCACGGAAATGGTTATGCCGGGCGACAACACCGAAATGAGCGTTGTGCTGATCCAGCCCATCGCCATGGAAGACGGCCTCGGCTTCGCCATCCGTGAGGGTGGCCGCACCGTTGGCTCAGGCCGCGTCACGAAGATCACCAAGTAGTCACTACCTAATGATCTGACCATTGGTCAAAAAAGGCCCCGCTGTTTCGACAGCGGGGCCTTTTCGTGTCTGTGTGCCTGACCATCTTGAACAGGGCCCATCCGTGGCCGGGGCGCTGTCCGCCGGTATCCCCACGAGTCAAGGTAGGGTTTCACTAGTCTTGTGAATAAATATCTTCGACGGCGTGGGAGTCTGCGTGGGATCCGTTCTGGTTTTGGTGGCCTTAGTGGCCTGTGGCTTCGTTGGCTGGCTGTTGGGTTCCCGGCATGGCAAAGCGCAGGTCACCTCCGGCGGCATCCAGCCGTCTGCACTGGCGCAAGCCTGGCAAGAGGGACGCGACTCCGCTCTCCGTGAAGAGGCCTCCGCGTCTTTGCCGACGGTAGAGACAGGTGCCCCCGGCGACTTCACACCAGCCACCGCCCTGGCCAAAGATGGCGACTTCCCTCCCGTCCTTCCGCGCCCACTAGAGGACGGGCCAAAACCGGTGCACGCTATGGCGAACGTCGACGGAATTCCTGCTCAGCGGTATCAGACCCATCCGTCTCCCCTAGCTCCGAGCCATCATCAGGTTCCCGCGCCTGGACAAACGCCTCCCATGGTGGGCGTTCGGCAGCCACCTCCACCGCGGTCCGCGCAAGAACGTGAGAAGGCCACGCTGCGCAACATCAACATCACTCTCTACGCGGCCTCTCTGCTGTTGGTGGCAGCAGCCTCGCTCTTCATCGGTCTGGCCATGCCGCCGTTGGCCAAGTTCGGCGGGCTGGTCGCCGTAACCACCATGTTCTATGTCGCAGGACTACTGATCCACGCGTTCAGTGAGCGGCTTCGCCCCGCAGGCATGGCCTTCGCCGGGACGGGGCTGGCCTTGATTCCCGTGAGCGGTCTGGCACTTTCTGCCCTGGTGGTGCATGACCCGGTGACGGCGTGGTGGGTCACGTCGCTCGTGGGGACCGCCGCGTTCGTCTATGCTGCCGCCAGACTGGACAGCCGCGTCGTGGCCTATCTCAGCCTCACCTTCTTGGTCTCCTCGGCATGGGCGGGTGGTGCGGTGCTGAACCGGGGGCTGTTCTGGTATTTCATGTTCTCCATGGTGCTGGCCGCGGTTGGCACGGCGTTGGCCTACGGGCGCCCGGGCTGGCTGGGCAACTTGTATCTCAGGGCCTTCACCGAGACCCATCGCTTCCTCGCACCTGCCACCCTGCTCGCCGCAATTCTTCTGGGGCAGACGCTCGGCGCCGAGGACCTGAGCCTGCTCCTGATCGCGGGCACCATTTACTACGTGGCGGTGACCATTTTCGGCCCGGCCGCAGAACGCGCCCTGAATCTGGTCGCTGGACGGGTCTGTGCCACCGGAGCCATCGTGCTGCTCGCATACGTGTTTGGTGCTGGCCCCTGGGGGATGGCACGTACCCTGGGGATCGTCCTCCTGCTCCAAGCCGTCGCCGTGCACTATGCGGGGGAGCGGTACCGGCGCTTCGTGGCCCCGCAGGTTCGCGCGCTGGTTGGCATCGAAATCCAAGGGTTGCTCGCCGGGGCAGCGGCATTGGTGCTCGTGCTGAACGAAGCATTCAACGGCGGTGGTTCCACCGGCTGGGCCTCGATCAACTACTTGCTCCTCTTGGTGGCGCTGAGCTCGGCGGCACTGAGCGCGCGGGGCAGAAAATTCCTTCCATGGATTGCCCTGCTCATGGGGCTGGCAGGCCTTCTGGAACCCGGCGTTGTGCTCTCACCGTGGCGCCAGGTGGCCTTCTTGGTGGTGGGGCTGGCCTGCGCGGTCCCCGGTCTCCGGCTGGCCGTTGGCCGCCATTTCCGCAGGCTGCGTCGTGGAATCCTCGCCGTCCTGCCGATCGGGCTTACAGCGATCGGCGCCTGGGCCGCCAGCGGATTCCTCGTCACGACCTCAACATCGGGACCGAGCCTGACTGCCTGGTTCTTCGGTGACCCCAGCCGGTGGGCCGAAGGGGGAACTGAGACCCGAGACCTCATGATCATCGCCATCCTCATCTTTGTGATCTCGTGGATGGCACTCGCCGCACTGGCGGCCTGGACGTTGGAAGCTGGCTTCATGTTGAGCAGCTTGGTCGTGGTGGTCGTCACCGAAGTCCGCCTGAGCTCGCTGGAGTCCGGCGGTGACCCGTGGACGACCGCCGTGGCCCTGGCCGCCCTAGTGCTGTCTGTCCTCGGCTCCAACACCCTTTTGGAAACACTCTCCAGGGGGAGCGGACGTGCCGCGCGACGCAAGAGCCTCATCGCCCAGGGCGTGGCACCACTGGTCATTGTCGGCACCTGGTTGGCAAGCTTCGAGATCGAGAACCGCTGGCTGGTTCTTGCCGTGTGTCTGACAGCACTGTCTCACGCTGCCTGGCGTTTGTTCCGAGCCGTCGGGGCGAAGGAACGACTGGCTTATGCCGTGACGGCGCAGCTGTTCTTCTCCCTCTCGATCCTCGAACTGTCCTACCAATTACATGCTGACGCACACGTACGGTGGGCTGTATTTGCCATCAGCCTGGCCGTGGGGCAGACGGCACGGCTCTGGACGCGTCGGCGGGGCGATGGGACCCCGTCGACCTACGGCTCGACGATTTCGAACGCGACCCTCGTGCTGCTGTTCCTGGGGCCCCTGGTGTACTTCGGAATCCATGGTGGCCCGGGATCCGGGGTGGATATGGTCTCGCTTCTGGTGCAGTACTTCTGTCTGCTGTCCGTGGGGCTGCTGAAGTGGCGCACCGATGTGGCGGCGCCGAACACCGCCTCGAGCATGTGGCGGACCGTGACCAGGATGCAGATCCTGGTGGTTGCCTATGCGTGGGTCTGGCTGCTGCTCATTCCCTCGGGCCTGATTTCCTTACGCCAAGGTGGTTGGTTGACGGAGCCGCTGTGGAACACAAAGGTATTGCTGGTCTTGCTGCTCATGTTCTCCGTGCTCATGATTGGTTTCGAAGCGCTGGCTCCCGATACTGCCCTACGCCGACGTGTCACCTCGCTCCTGGCAGGAAGGGAAGGGGCTGGATTGCTGGGCCGATCCGGCCCCGGCCCCGAGAACAGCGCCCATCCGATGGCGCGGGCTATTGCCGTGGCCGGCTATTTGGGCTTCGCCGCCGCAGTCGTCCTCGGCGGCTCAAACACCTCTGCAGGTTCCAACCCGGCAACGGTTCCGGGGGGCGACCTCTGGTTTGCGGCGATCTTGTTGGCCGCAACCGCCGGTTGTGTGGTGTTCGCGGTGACGAGGGGACTGCCGTTGCTGCTCTCGGGGGCCATCGTGTTCCTGCCGTGGGCGGTATCCTTGGCCTTGGCCCAGTGGGTCGGGGATCCCGAAAGTAGGGTGGTCCTGTCGAAGGTGTACATGATCTCGGCGGTGTCATCGGCCGTCCTGCTTTATGCCGCCGGATGGTTACAGCGTCCACAGACGCGGGATGAATCGGGTCTCATTACCGCACCGCGCAGCTGGTCCTGGTTACATGCTCGTTTCTTGACGGGCGGGGCGATCGTTGTGTTGTTCATTGACGGTTTCGAAGCCAACGTGATGCAGTCCCGTGAGGGCCCCGCAGGACCAGCAACGACACTGGCCTACATCGGGACCTTCATGATTGCCGTTGCCGCAGTCGCTACCGTCGCGGAATTCCCCCGCAGGCACCGTGAACGAAGCGGCGAGGTCGCCGCCCTGGTGATTGCCGGTTGTGCCCAACATGCCTGGCATCTGGCCTACGGGCAACCCGGCTGGTTCTGGATGACACAGTATTGGGTCATCCTGTTCGCTCTGCTTGCGGCCTACGAAATCAGGGCTGGTCGACGCAAGGACGCCGACTACCCACTGATCGCCTCGGCGGTATTGCTCTCCGGCTCGGCACCCTTCGGTCTGGCTCTGGAACAAGGGTGGGGACAGGCCTGGCTTCTCTTGGCTCATGTCCTGCTGCTGGCAGCCGGACTCCTGCTCAACCGACGGTTGTATGTGGTGTGGGGTGCCGTTGCCGCTGCACTGATGATCCTGTGGTTCCTGCGTGGATTCACGATCCTGCTGCTCGCGTTCCTGGCTGCCGGGTTGATTGCCCTGGCTATCTGGCGACTCCAACGGCTGGGGAAGGACAAGGAGGTGCCGCAGGCTCCCGTCCCGGAACCGGAGGGACCGGATTCGGCGCCTCCGGCTCCCACGCAGGAAAAACAAACGGGAGTGCCGGCCCCGGAGCAGCAGAAGAGGTAGACGGCCGCCAGACGAAGAGCTAGACCCCCAACCTCGCCTGATTGGTAAATCCAGCGAACTTCTGACACACTGGATAAGTTGTTCAAGCGCCTCTTTGTGCCTTGTGCTCGCCGATCGGTTCGCCGATACCGGGGCAGGGGCCGGTTTCGACCGAGATTGCGTCCCGTCCGGGATAATGCCCGGAGCAGGGGCGGATACGACGGAAATATCGAGGACCAAATATGACCCGCCCCCATTCCTGTGGAGCGTGAAGCCAAATCTAGGCGACACGCCCGACCGCGGGGGTCGGAGCTTCGGCGGGGTGAGGAACCCGGGTCTACCCGGATTCAGCCCGTGCGAGGTGTGCCGGTCCGTAAGGGCCCGTTAGTGCACAGTAACTGTACAGAGAGTGCTACTTAGAAAGAGGCATGACGCCATGGCGGGACAAAAAATCCGCATCCGGCTGAAGTCGTATGACCACGAGGTCATTGACGTTTCTGCCCGGAAGATCGTTGAGACGGTCACGCGCGCAGGCGCAACCGTAGTCGGCCCAGTGCCGCTGCCGACGGAGAAGAACGTGTACTGCGTGATCCGTTCGCCCCACAAGTACAAGGACAGCCGTGAGCACTTCGAAATGCGCACGCATAAGCGTCTGATCGACATTGTCGATCCGACCCCGAAGGCTGTTGATTCGCTGATGCGTCTCGACCTGCCGGCGGACGTCAACATCGAAATCAAGCTTTAGGGGAGGTGCTGAGAAACTATGACCGCAACCCGTAATGTAAAGGGCCTGCTGGGCACGAAGCTCGGCATGACCCAGGTCTGGGATGAGAGCCACAACCTCATCCCCGTCACTGTCGTGCAGGTAGATTCCAACGTCGTCACCCAGCTCCGCAATGCGGAACGGGATGGCTACTCAGCGGTTCAGATCGGCTACGGCCAGATCGACCCGCGTAAGGTCACCAAGCCGTTGGCCGGTCACTTCGAGGCCGCAGGGGTCACCCCGCGTCGCCACGTCGTTGAGCTGCGTACCGCGGATGCCGATACGTACAGCCTGGGCCAGGAACTGGCCGTGGACGTCTTCGAATCCGGCCAGAAGGTCGACGTCGTGGGCACCTCCAAGGGCAAGGGCTTCGCCGGCGTCATGAAGCGCCACGGTTTCCACGGCGCCAGTGCCTCGCACGGTGCACATAAGAACCACCGCAAGCCCGGTTCCATCGGCGGGGCATCCACGCCCGGCCGCGTTTTCCAGGGACAGCGCATGGCTGGCCGCATGGGCAACGAGCGCGTGACCACGATGAACCTCACGGTTCACGGAGTCGACGCCGAGAAGAACCTCCTGTTGATCAAGGGTGCCGTTCCCGGCGCCCGCGGCCGGGTCGTCCTCGTGCGCACCGCCGTGAAGGGAGCATAAGCAAATGGCTAACACAGCACTCAAGGTCGAGCTCCCGGGCAAGATCTTCGATGTCCAGACCAACATTCCGCTGCTGCACCAGGTCGTCGTAGGTCAGCTTGCTGCCGCCCGTCAGGGTACGCACAAGACCAAGACCCGCGCCGAGGTTTCAGGTGCAGGTCGCAAGCCGTTCAAGCAGAAGGGCACCGGCCGGGCTCGTCAGGGCTCCATCCGTGCACCTCAGATGACCGGTGGTGGCATCGTCCACGGACCGACGCCTCGCGATTACTCGCAGCGCACCCCCAAGAAGATGAAGGTCGCCGCCCTGCGCGGAGCCCTCTCGGACCGTGCCCGTCACGATCGCGTTCACGTGATCGAGAACCTGGTTGCCGGCACCACGCCGTCCACCAAGGAAGCACTGGCCACCCTGCGCGCTCTCACCGAGCGCAAGAACCTGCTCGTAGTCATCGACCGCGCCAATGATGTTGCAGCACTCTCCGTGCGCAACCTCGTGGACGTCCACGCTCTCTACGTCGACCAGTTGAACACTTACGATGTTCTGGTTGCCGATGACGTGGTATTCACTAAGGCCGCATTCGATGCCCTGGTCAACAAGGAGGACGCCAAGTGAGCGCCACCTTCTCAAAGTCCCCGCACGACGTCATCCTGGCGCCGGTCGTTTCGGAAAAGAGCTACGGCCTGATCGACGAAGGCAAATACACCTTCTTGGTCGACCCGCGCTCGAACAAGACGGAAATCAAGCTGGCGGTGGAGAGCATCTTCTCCGTCAAGGTTGACTCCGTCAACACCATCAACCGTGCAGGTAAGCGCAAGCGCACCCGCTTCGGATGGGGAGCCCGCAAAGCTACCAAGCGAGCGATCATCTCCCTTAAAGAAGGCACGATCGACATCTTCGGCGGTCCGCTTTCATAAGCGGAGACCACTTTAACGAGGAATAAAACATGGCAATCCGTAAATACAAGCCGACTACCCCGGGCCAGCGTGGCTCGAGCGTGGCCGACTTCGCAGAAATTACCCGGACTACCCCGGAAAAGTCGCTGCTCCGCCCGCTCACCAAGACCGGTGGACGCAACAGTTCCGGCAAGATCACTACCCGTCATAAGGGTGGTGGACATAAGCGCCAATACCGTCTGATCGACTTCCGTCGTCATGACAAGGACGGCGTGCCGGCCAAGGTCGCTCATATCGAGTACGACCCGAACCGCACCGCCCGCATTGCGCTGCTGCACTACATTGATGGAACCAAGCGGTACATCATCGCTCCGAACAAGCTCTCCCAGGGAGACTCGGTTGAAGCCGGCCCGAACGCCGACATCAAGCCGGGCAACAACCTGCCGCTGCGCAACGTTCCGGTCGGTACCGTGCTCCACGCAGTGGAGTTGCGTCCAGGCGGGGGTGCCAAGATGGCACGTTCGGCTGGCGCTTCGGTCCAGCTGGTTGCCCGTGAGGGCCGCTTCGCGCAGCTCCGCCTGCCTTCCGGCGAAATCCGGAACGTGGACGTTCGCTGCCGTGCGACGGTCGGCTATGTCGGCAACGCCGAACAGTCGAACATCAACTGGGGCAAGGCCGGCCGCATGCGCTGGAAGGGCGTTCGCCCGACCGTGCGTGGTGTGGTTATGAACCCGATCGACCACCCGCACGGTGGTGGTGAGGGCAAGACCAGTGGCGGTCGTCACCCGGTCAACCCGAACGGCAAGCCGGAAGGCCGTACCCGCCGTCCGAACAAGGAAAGCGACAAGCTCATTGTGCGTCGTCGTCGTACTGGCAAGAACAAGCGATAGGAGCCTGGAGACATGCCACGCAGCCTGAAGAAAGGCCCCTTCGTCGATCAGCACCTTTTTGTGAAGGTAGCTGCTGAGAACGAAAAGGGCACCAAGAACGTCATCAAGACGTGGTCCCGCCGTTCGATGATCATCCCCGACATGCTCGGGCACACGATCGCCGTACACGACGGACGCAAGCACATTCCCGTGTTTGTCACTGAGTCGATGGTCGGGCACAAGCTCGGCGAATTCGCCTCGACGCGGACATTCCGCAGCCACGTAAAGGACGACAGGAAGGGTAAGCGCCGCTAACCCGCAAGGGTTATTGAGCGCTGAGCATCCCTTTGATAGACGAGAGAAGGAAAGCAATGGAAGCCAAGGCAATTGCGCGCCATATCCGCGTAACGCCTATGAAGGCCCGGCGCGTCGTCGACCTTGTTCGTGGCAAGCAGGCGAATGAGGCTCTGGCGATTCTGAAGTTTGCCCAGCAGGGTGCTTCGGAGCCGGTACTCAAGGTAGTTGCGTCGGCCGTGGCAAACGCCCGTGTCGCCGCCGACCGTGATGGTGTTGCGTTCAACGAGGACGAGCTGTTCATCAGCGAAGCCTTCGTTGACGAAGGTGCGACGATGAAGCGGTTCCAGCCGCGGGCCCAGGGCCGCGCCTACCGCATCAACAAGCGCACCAGCCACATCACCGTGGTTGTTTCAAGCCCGGAGAAGGGTGGGGAAAAGTAAATGGGACAGAAGATCAACCCAAACGGGTTCCGTCTCGGCATCACCACGGACCACGTGTCGCACTGGTTCGCCGACGGTAACAAGCCGGGTCAGCGCTACAAGGATTTCGTCCGCGAGGACGTCAAGATCCGCGAGCTCATGACCACCGGCATGGACCGTGCCGGCATCGCCAAGGTGGAGATCGAGCGCACCCGCGATCGTGTCCGCGTTGACATCCACACCGCCCGCCCGGGCATCGTCATCGGCCGCCGCGGCGCCGAAGCCGATCGCATCCGCGGCGAGCTGGAGAAGCTCACCGGCAAGCAGGTTCAGCTGAACATCCTCGAGGTCAAGAACCCCGAGATCGAAGCTCAGCTGGTTGCCCAGGGCATCGCCGAACAGCTTGCTTCACGCGTGGCTTTCCGCCGTGCGATGAAGAAGGCCATGCAGTCCGCCATGCGGTCAGGCGCCAAGGGCATCCGTGTCCAGTGCGCTGGTCGTCTGGGCGGTGCGGAAATGTCCCGCAAGGAGTTCTACCGCGAAGGTCGTGTGCCGCTGCACACCCTGCGCGCGAACATCGACTACGGCAAGTTCGAAGCGAAGACCACCTTCGGCCGCATTGGCGTGAAGGTCTGGATCTACAAGGGCGACCTGACCAGCAAGGAACTTGCTGCACAGAACGCTGCTGCCCCGGCCCGTGGCCGTGGCGAGCGTGGCGGTGGACGTCCGGGTGGACCGGGTGGAGATCGCCGTCGTCGTAACGACCGCAACACCGGCGCTCCGGCAACCGAAGCTGCTCCGGCGGCTCAGGCTCCGGCGTCCGCAGAAGGAGGGCAGGCTTAAATGCTGATCCCACGCCGAGTAAAGTTCCGCAAGCAGCACCACCCGGATCGTTCGGGCATGGCTAGCGGCGGCACCACGGTCTCCTTCGGTGACTACGGAATCCAGGCCCTGACACCGGCCTACGTGACCAACCGTCAGATCGAAGCTGCCCGTATTGCCATGACCCGTCACATCAAGCGTGGCGGTAAGGTCTGGATCAACATTTATCCGGACCGCCCGCTGACCAAGAAGCCTGCCGAAACCCGTATGGGTTCCGGTAAGGGTTCACCTGAGTGGTGGGTTGCAAACGTCAAGCCGGGACGGGTTCTCTTCGAACTCTCCGGTGTTACCGATGAGGTAGCTCGCGAGGCCCTGCGCCTGGCGATCCACAAGCTGCCGCTGAAGGCACGCATCGTGCGTCGTGAGGGTGGTGAATAGGTATGGCAATCGGATCCAAGGATCTCGCCACCGAACAGCTGGATGGCTACGATAACGCCCGTCTGGTCGAGGAACTGAAAAAGGCGAAGGAAGAGTTGTTCAACCTTCGTTTCCAGTCCGCCACCGGTCAGCTCGAGTCGCATGGTCGTCTGAAGTCGGTCAAGCGCGATATCGCACGCATCTACACCGTGATGCGCGAGCGTGAGCTCGGAATTCGTGCGGAGGTTTCGACCCCCGTCGAGGAAGTCAAGGCCGATAAGAAGGCCAAGAAGTCCTCGAAGACGGCCGAGCCGGCCGATGCACCTGAGGAAGCCAAGTAATGAGCGAGAAGGAGAACGCAGTGGCTGAAGCAGCAGAAGCTCGCGGTTACCGCAAAACCCTCCGCGGGTACGTGGTTTCCGACAAGATGCAGAAGACCATCGTCGTTGACGTCGAGGACCGTGTGAAGCACGCCTTGTACGGCAAGGTCATGCGTCGTAATAAGAAGATCAAGGCTCACGACGAAGCCAACACCGCCGGTATCGGCGACTTGGTGATCATCGCTGAGACCCGCCCCTTGTCCAAGGACAAGAACTGGCGCCTGGTCGAGATCGTGGAGAAGGCCAAGTAGCCTCCTCCCGATCCGCAGGGATCTAAAGCACGACGCCGGTGAGCGCCCCGAGAGGGGAGCGCACCGGCGTCGTGCTTTTGTTAAGAGGCCGCTTGCGTGGCCCCCATATCACGGGTTTGGTCCTCAGCGCACCTCTGGCGTAGACTCGACAGCCTGTGCGCTCTGTTGCGAGGACTATCCACCTTCATGGCAGGCATTCGTGCGCGGCCCGGTCTGATCCGGGCTCGGTGCGCGGCACGGCTCTGCGGCATTTCGCCTCGGCCCGATTTCCCCAGCAGCATCGGATTCCCCGTGAATCCTGCCTGTGTTGGAGATGGGGGTAAGCGAGCGTCGCAGATGGACCATATCCGTTCCGCAAGGCTCCCTAGGAGAACCGGCGAGACGACAGGAGTTGAAAGTGATTCAGCAGGAGTCGCGACTCAAGGTGGCTGACAACACCGGTGCTAAGGAAATCCTTACCATCCGTGTTCTCGGTGGATCCGGACGTCGCTACGCAGGCATCGGCGACACTATTGTCGCCACCGTCAAGGATGCAATCCCTGGCGGCAACGTCAAGAAGGGCGATGTGGTTAAGGCCGTCATCGTCCGCACGAAGAAGGAACGTCGCCGCGTCGACGGTTCGTACATCAAGTTCGACGAGAACGCAGCGGTCATCCTCAAGGCGGACACCGAGCCGCGGGGTACCCGTATCTTCGGTCCCGTCGGGCGTGAACTTCGCGATAAGAAGTTCATGAAGATCGTTTCGCTGGCTCCGGAGGTGCTGTAACCATGGGCGCAAAAATCAAGAAGGGTGACCTGGTTCAGGTCATCACCGGCGCCAAGGCCGATCGCGGTGGAGACCGCGGCAAGCAGGGCAAGGTCCTGAAGGTGTTCCCCGAGGCGAACCGCGTGCTCGTCGAGGGCATCAACCGCGTCACCAAGCACACTCGGGCCGGCCAGACCGAAAGCGGCGCCTCCACGGGCGGCATTGAGGTCGTTGAGGCTCCCCTCCACGTTTCGAACGTCGCGGTCATTGACCCCGAGTCGAAGAAGCCGACCCGCGTTGGCTTCCGCGAAGAAACCGTGGAAACGAATGGCGTGAAGAAGACTGTGCGTGTTCGTTACGCCAAGGCTTCCGGAAAGGCACTCTAATGACTGAAACAGCAGTAAAGGTTCAGCCGCGCCTGAAGGCGAAGTACCGCTCCGAGGTCCGCGAAGCTCTGCAGACCGAGTTCAGCTACACGAACGTGATGCAGGTCCCGAACCTGGTCAAGGTCGTTGTGAACATGGGTGTCGGCGAGGCAGCCAAGGATTCCAAGCTCATCGAAGGCGCTGTTCGCGACCTGACGGCCATCACAGGCCAGAAGCCGCTCGTGACCAAGGCCCGCAAGTCGATCGCACAGTTCAAGCTGCGCGAGGGAATGCCGATTGGCACCCACGCCACGCTGCGCAACGATCGCATGTGGGAATTCGTTGACCGCCTGGTCACCTTGGCTCTGCCGCGTATCCGCGACTTCCGCGGTCTGAACGGCAAGCAGTTCGACGGAAACGGCAACTACACCTTCGGTCTCACGGAACAGGCAATGTTCCACGAAATCGACCAGGACAAGGTTGACCGGGTCCGCGGCATGGACATCACTGTGGTGACCACCGCCAAGACCGACGAAGAAGGCCGCGCGCTCCTCAAGGCGTTGGGCTTCCCGTTCAGGACCGACGATAACTAGATCAACTACGTTGCAGGTCCGCGGGAGCGGAAACCGTAGCGAGGAAGGGCCTCAGCCCAAATGACAATGACAGATCCTGTCGCAGACATGCTGACTCGTCTGCGCAACGCGAACTCGGCATACCACGACACCGTGTCCATGCCGTCTTCAAAACTGAAGGTGCGCGTTGCCCAGATCCTCAAGGCGGAAGGCTACATCGGCGACTTCGTCGAAGAGGCCGCCGAGGTAGGCAAAAACCTGACCATCAACCTGAAGTTCGGTCCGAGCCGTGAGCGTTCCATCGCTGGCGTCCGCCGTATTTCCAAGCCGGGCCTCCGCGTTTACGCGAAGTCCACCAACTTGCCGCATGTCCTTGGTGGACTCGGCATCGCCATTCTGTCCACGTCCTCGGGTCTCCTGACGGACCGCCAGGCAGCCAAGAAGGGTGTAGGTGGGGAAGTCCTCGCCTACGTCTGGTAACGGGAAGGGAGAAGCACCATGTCACGTATTGGACGACTTCCAATCACTATCCCTGCCGGCGTCGACCTGAAGGTCAACGGATCCGAGATTGCCGTCAAGGGCGCCAAGGGCGAGCTCAACTTCACCGTTGTCTCCCCGATCACGGTTGCCCTGGAGGACAATGTCCTCACGGTGTCGCGTCCGGATAACGAGCGCGAATCGCGTTCGTTGCATGGCCTGACCCGCACGATGATCTCCAACATGATCACCGGGGTCACCGACGGCTACTCCAAGAAGCTGGAAATCCACGGCACCGGTTACCGCGTGCTGGCCAAGGGCAGCAACCTGGAGTTCGCTCTGGGTTTCTCGCACCCGGTCCCCGTTGAAGCTCCGGAGGGCATCACGCTCGCCGTTGAGGGCAACAACAAGGTGATTGTCTCCGGCATCAACAAGCAGCAGGTTGGCGAAGTTGCAGCCAACATCCGCAAGCTCCGTCGGCCGGATCCCTATAAGGGCAAGGGCATCCGCTATGAAGGCGAAGTTATCCGCCGCAAGGTCGGAAAGGCTGGTAAGTAAACATGGCTCTTTCAATTAAGGGTAAGAGCAAGGCCGCAGCTCGCAGCCGTCGCCATCTGCGCGTCCGCAAGCGTGTCACCGGTTCGGGCCTGCGCCCGCGCCTGGTGGTCAACCGTTCGGCTCGCCACATCTTCGTCCAGGTTGTCGATGACAGCCAGGGCGTCACGATGGCATCCGGGTCCACCATGGAAGCGGACCTTCGTTCCTTCGACGGTGACAAAACCGCCAAGGCCAAGCGCGTCGGCGAACTGATCGCTGAGCGTGCCAAGGCCGCAGGCATCGATACCGTGGTCTTTGACCGCGGAGGCAATAGGTACCACGGCCGAGTGGCCGCGGTAGCGGACGGCGCGCGGGAAGGTGGGCTGGCACTGTGAGCGAAGCTACTAACGAGAAGGAAACTCAGGTGTCGGAAACCACTGAGGCAGCTACGACCACGACGGAGAACACCTCCGCCGGTCGTCGCAACGAAAAGAGCGGCGAAAAGGGCGGTCGTGGCGAAAGCCGTGGCCGTGGCGAGGGACGTGGCCGCGGCCGCGATTCCAAGGACAGCCGCAACGATGACAAGGACAAGTTCCTTGAGCGCGTGGTAGCTATCAACCGCGTGTCCAAGGTCGTCAAGGGCGGCCGCCGCTTCAGCTTCACCGCACTTGTTGTGGTGGGCGACGGCAACGGCATGGTCGGCGTCGGATACGGCAAGGCCAAGGAAGTTCCCGCGGCCATCGCCAAGGGCGTTGAAGAAGCCAAGAAGTCGTTCTTCCGCGTTCCCCGCGTCGGCACCACCATCCCGCACCTGGTGCTGGGTGAAGCCGCCGCTGGCGTTGTGCTCTTGCGTCCGGCTGCTCCGGGTACCGGCGTTATCGCCGGTGGTCCGGTGCGTGCCGTGCTCGAGTGCGCTGGTATCCATGACGTTCTGTCGAAGTCCATGGGCTCCGCCAACCAGATCAACATCGTTCGCGGCACCGTCGCGGCGTTGAAGGCCCTGGAGGAGCCGGCCGCAGTTGCTGCGCGCCGTGGACTGCCGATGGACGAAGTCGTGCCGGCCCAGATGCTGCGCACGCTCAACCAGAAGGCAGGTGCGTAAGCTGTGGCGAAGAACATTGTCGCGAGCAACGCGAAGCTGGTAATCACCCAGACCAAGTCCGTCATTGGCGGCAAGCAGAACCAGCGTGACACCTTGCGGTCACTCGGCCTGAAGCGTATGCACCACACAGTGGTGCGTGACGCCGATGCCGTGACCGTCGGTATGGTCAACAAGGTTCAGCACCTCGTAAAGGTTGAGGAGGCGAAGTAATCATGGCCAGTAACGAAAAGTCACTGAAGGTACACCACCTGCGTCCCGCCGAAGGCGCTAAGACCAGCAAGACCCGTGTGGGTCGCGGTGAAGCGTCCAAGGGCAAGACCGCAGGCCGTGGTATGAAGGGCACCAAGGCCCGCTACCAGGTCAAGGCCGGCTTCGCAGGCGGGCAGCTGCCGCTGCATATGCGCCTGCCGAAGCTGCGCGGCTTCAAGAACCCGTTCCGTATCGAGTACCAGGTCGTGAACCTGGACAAGATCTCGGAACTGTTCCCCGAAGGCGGCGACATCACCGTCGACAACCTGGTCGAGAAGGGTGCGGTTCGTAAGAACCAGCCCGTCAAGGTCCTGGGTTCCGGCGACATCACCGTCAAGGTGAACGTCAAGGCCGACGCCTTCTCGGCGTCAGCCGCGGATAAGATCGCTGCCGCCGGCGGCTCGGTGACCTCGCTCTAAGGTCCCGATGAAAGCACGGCACAGCTGAAAGGTCCCCAACGCCCGGGCAGGTCCCGGCGCGCTGGGGACCTTTCGCATCCCGCCCCACGGAACGATGGGAGAACCCCACCACCTGCCGGGCACCTAGTTCCGGGGCCACTTCACGGTGGCACCGGCCGTCCCACTGCTTCGAACAGTCCCGAGAACCGGTAGACTCTCAGAAGTCCATTACGGCATCAGGCCGAAACCACACCTTTCAGGAGGACGCTTGCTCAGCGCCATTGCCCGGGTCTTCCGGACGCCTGACCTGCGACGTAAGTTGCTGTTCACGCTCAGCATCATTGCCATCTACCGTCTCGGCGTCTACATTCCCGCGCCAGGGGTCGACTACGGCAACGTCCAACAATGCCTTGAAATGGGCGATACTTCCGGTGGGCTCTACCAGTTCGTCAACCTCTTCAGTGGCGGCGCCCTGTTGCAGGTCTCGATCTTCGCACTCGGGATCATGCCCTACATCACCGCTTCCATCATCGTGCAGCTGCTGCGCGTGGTCATTCCCCGGTTCGAAGACCTTCATAAGGAAGGCGCGGCCGGTCAGGCGACCCTGACGCAGTACACCCGCTATCTCACGATCGCCCTCGGACTCCTGCAGGCCACCACCTTGGTGTCGTTGGCCCGCAGCGGAAACCTCTTCCAAGGCTGCCAGTTGCCGATCATTCCCGATCAGAGCATTGTGCACATCCTGCTCATGGTGATCGTCTTGACCGCCGGCACAGGCATGATCATGTGGCTCGGCGAACTCGTCACCGAAAAGGGTGTCGGCAATGGCATGTCCATCCTGATCTTCGTGTCGATCGCTTCGGGCTTCCCCTCCTCGATGGGCTCCATCGCCAGCACCCAGGGGTGGGGCGTCTTCACCGGAGTCATCATCATCGGGCTGTGCGTCGTGGCCTTGGTCGTCTTCGTCGAACTGTCCCAGCGTCGTGTGCCGGTGCAGTACGCCAAGCGCATGGTGGGTCGACGCACCGTCGGGGGCAGCTCCACCTACATCCCGATCAAGGTCAACATGGCCGGCGTGATCCCGGTGATCTTCTCGTCATCGATGTTGGCGCTGCCGCAGATGCTCATCCAGTTCAATATGAACCCCGATGGTTCGCTGCCCGGCTGGGCCGCCTGGATCCAAAGCAACTTCAGCGGTAGTAGCCCGTTGTATATGCTCGTCTACTTGCTGCTGACCATATTCTTCACCTACTTCTACGTCGCGATCACGTTCAACCCGATCGAGGTCTCGGACAATATGAAGAAGTACGGTGGATTCATTCCGGGTATCCGTGCCGGCAAGCCCACGGCGGACTACCTGTCTTACGTGCTCAGCCGCATCACGTTCCCCGGAGCCATCTATCTTGGCCTGATCGCCCTGACGCCATTGATCGCCTTCGTCCTGATCAAGGCCGATCAGAACTTCCCGTTCGGCGGCGTCTCGGTCCTCATCATGGTTGGTGTGGGACTGGAAACGGTTAAGCAAATCAACGCCCAGATGCAACAGCGACACTACGAAGGACTTCTGCGATGACCAGACTTTTGATCATTGGCCCGCCTGGTTCGGGCAAAGGAACGCAGGCAGCACGTATTACGGAGCAGCTGGGGATCGTTGCGATCTCCACGGGCGACATCTTCCGTGCCAACGTCAAGGGCGGAACCCCGTTGGGGATCGAAGCCAAGCAATACATGGACGCCGGCGACTATGTCCCCGATTCGGTCACCAACCGCATGGTGCGCGACCGTCTCAAGCAGGATGACGTGGCCGAAGGTTTCCTCTTGGACGGCTACCCGCGCACCTCGGCCCAGGTCGACGAACTCGACGCGATCCTAGAGGAAAACAAGACCTCGTTGGATATCGTCCTGCAGTTGACCGCCGACTCCGATGAGCTGGTGGCACGCTTGCTCAAGAGGGCCGAGGTCGAAGGCCGGGCAGACGACACCGAGGAAGTCATCCGGCACCGCCTGGATGTCTACGAAAAGCAGACCCAGGTCGTTGTGGACCGTTACCTCGAACGGGGTATCGTCCGCCACGTCGACGGGCTGGGCGACATCGACGAGGTCACCAACCGTGTG
Source organism: Glutamicibacter sp. BW78 (assembly GCF_002332245.1). Taxonomy (NCBI): domain Bacteria; kingdom Bacillati; phylum Actinomycetota; class Actinomycetes; order Micrococcales; family Micrococcaceae; genus Glutamicibacter; species Glutamicibacter sp. BW78. The sequence goes on along the minus strand of NZ_NRGU01000030.1, from coordinate 168,442 downwards.
ATGAGCGCCCTCGAAGGCGACGCGTCCTAACGTCACCCGCCTGAACCGACGGCCGCTCCACGTGATCTCTCTCGCGTGGGGCGGCCGTCGCGGCATTTCAGGGGTGTTTACCGAGAAGCACCCCGCAGATGAACAACGAAACAAAGGAACACCGCATGGCATTCGGCCAGCCCAAGATCGAGTACAAGTCCAACGCACAGATCCGTAAAATGAGAGAAGCCGGACTGGTGCTGGCCGAAGCGTTGGACACCGTGGTTGACGCCGCACGTATCGGGACCACGACGGCAGAACTCGATGCGCTCTTCGAAGGCGTGCTGGAACGTCATGGGGCCACCTCGAACTTCAAGGGCTACTATGGGTTCCCTGCCACGATCTGCGCTTCGGTGAACGATCAGGTCGTTCACGGGTTCCCCTCCGACTATGTACTCGCCGATGGGGACGTTCTGAAAATTGATGGTGGGGCCATCATCGATGGCTGGCATTCAGACTCCGCGCGGACCATTTTGGTGGGTACTCCTGACCCCGCCGACCAGCGGCTCTCCGATGTCACCGAGCAAGCCATGTGGCGGGGAATCGCCGCCCTGGCCAACGCACGATTCGTTGGCGCCATCGGAGAAGCCATCGACGACTACGTCAGTTCCGTCGAAGGTGAGCCGTTGGGGATTCTGGAGGATTATGTCGGCCACGGCATTGGCACGGAGATGCACCAGGCCCCGGACGTGCTCAACTACCGGTCCGGGGACCGCGGCGCACGGGTAAAGCCGGGCATGTGCCTGGCCATTGAGCCGATGTTGGTCCGCGGGGGCATCGAAACCCGCACGTTGGATGATGACTGGACGGTCGTGACCACCGACGGGTCGAGAGCCTCGCAGTGGGAACATTCGGTGGCGGTACACCTCGGAGGGATCTGGGTACTGTCAGCGCACGACGGCGGTGCGGCCGGCCTGGCACCGTTCGGGATCACCCCGGCACCGCTCCAGGACTAGGTGCCGCGGCAGAAGAAAGGTCCCTGTCGAGGAGCATTACCACTCTTCCGGCAGGTGCGCAGTGATCAAACCGGGGATTTCGCATATTGGGTTCCAGAGCGTAGGATTATTTGTTGGTTGTCTCTACGTTTGTGCCCAAAAAACACGCGGTCTTATGCTGCTGTCGGGCACGGGCGCTCGTCAGCCACGAACATACACGTCGGAAGCGTCAGCGACCGGCACAAACGTTAGCGGAGGATATGGCCAAGAAAGAGGGTGTCATCGAGGTAGAAGGCGCCGTGTCGGAAGCACTGCCCAACGCGATGTTCCGCGTTGAGCTGCCGAATGGACACGTGGTACTTGCCACTATCTCGGGAAAGATGCGTCAGCACTACATTCGAATCCTTCCTGAGGATCGCGTAGTGGTGGAACTCAGCCCGTACGACCTCAATCGCGGACGCATCGTCTACCGCTACAAGTAGGGACTTCCGTCCTCCCGGTCTTCCGGGGGAGCGAAGGTCGTTATCGTTCCACTGAAACCGCAACCGCAAAGGAAATACCGTGAAGGTTCACCCTAGCGTGAAGCCGATCTGCGAGCAGTGCAAGGTGATTCGCCGTAATGGGCGGGTCATGGTGATCTGCGCAAATCCACGCCACAAGCAGCGTCAGGGCTAAGTCTCCTTCGGGAATCTCAACCTGCGCGTAGTAATCGAATATCGGCAGTACGGCGTCCATTACGCGGGACGCATACCCCCGGGCACGGAGGCCGGGGACCTGGAAACGGGATGTGCTGCCTCCAGACCTCCGAAAATCATGTAAGGAAGACACCAATATGGCTCGTCTTGCAGGCGTAGACATCCCGCGCGAAAAGCGTGTTGTCATTGCGCTGACATACATCTACGGCGTGGGTAGAACCCGTGCAGAACAAACTATTGCCGAGACCGGGATCACCCCGGAAACTCGTGTGAAGGACCTCAGTGACGACCAGCTCCTGCAGCTGCGCGACTACGTTGAGGGCAACTTCAAGGTCGAGGGCGATCTCCGCCGCGAAGTTTCGGCCGACATCCGCCGCAAGGTAGAGATCGGCTCCTACGAGGGCATTCGCCACCGCAAGGGCCTGCCGGTCCGCGGACAGCGCACCAAGACCAACGCTCGCACCCGCAAGGGCCCGAAGCGCACCGTCGCCGGTAAGAAGAAGACCCGCTAAACAGCGGTCCCAGCCAAATACTTCGTAGGAGTTAGCAATGCCCCCAAAGACTCGTGGAGCGGTCCGCAAGCCGCGTCGCAAGGACAAGAAGAACATCGCGCTTGGTCAGGCGCACATCAAGAGCACCTTCAACAACACCATCGTGTCCATCACGGACCCGACCGGTGCCGTCATCTCGTGGGCCTCGGCCGGCGAGGTCGGATTCAAGGGTTCACGCAAGTCGACCCCGTACGCCGCGCAGATGGCAGCCGAGTCGGCCGCCAAGCGTGCCCAGGAACACGGCATGAAGAAGGTCGACGTGTTCGTGAAGGGACCGGGTTCGGGTCGCGAAACCGCCATCCGCTCACTGCAGGCCACCGGCCTCGAAGTGGGATCCATCCAGGATGTTTCCCCGAGCGCCCATAACGGTTGCCGCCCGTCGAAGCGCCGCCGCGTCTAGTTTGACCCAGTTATAGGCCTGTGCCGCCGTCGTCTCCGTATTCCGGGGACGACGGCGGCGCGCGCCAACTGCGGATCATTCGCCCGATCTAGACGGACGCCTGACGGCAGACGTCGTTTCCACCCACATGTGTTGCGTCATATAGCGGATGCTCGCTGAAAGGAAATGTAAGTGCTTATTGCACAGCGCCCCACCCTTACCGAAGAAGTAGTTGCCCCGAACCGTTCACGGTTCACGATTGAGCCCTTGGAGCCGGGTTTCGGCTACACCCTGGGCAACTCGCTGCGCCGTACGCTGCTGTCCTCGATCCCTGGTGCAGCTGTCACCAGTGTTCGCATCGACGGCGTGCTGCACGAGTTCACGACCGTTCAGGGTGTGAAGGAAGACGTCACCGAACTGATCCTGAACATCAAGAACCTTGCTGTGTCCTCAGAGCATGACGAGCCAGTCGTCGCCTACCTGCGCAAGCAGGGCCCCGGCGTCGTCACGGCCGCGGATATCACCCCGCCGGCCGGCGTCGAGTTCCACAACCCGGATCTGCACATCGCGACGTTGAACGCGAAGGGCAAGTTCGATATGGAACTCACGATCGAGCGTGGCCGCGGCTACGTTTCGGCGGCGCAGAACAAGAGCCTTGATGCCGAGATCGGCCGTATTCCGGTCGACTCCATCTACTCACCCGTTCTGAAGGTGACCTTCCGTGTGGAGGCCACTCGTGTCGAGCAGCGCACCGACTTCGACAAGCTCATTGTCGACGTCGAGACCAAGGACTCCATCCTGCCCCGCGACGCCGTCGCTTCGGCAGGCACGACCCTGGTTGAACTGTTCGGACTCGCCCGCGAGCTGAACTCGGCCGCCGAAGGCATCGAGATCGGCCCGTCCCCGACGGACGCCGCACTCGCCGCCGACATGGCTCTGCCGATCGAAGATCTCGAGCTGACCGTCCGGTCGTACAACTGCCTCAAGCGCGAGGGAATCCACACGGTAGGCGAGCTGGTTGCTCGCTCCGAGGCCGACCTGATGGACATCCGGAACTTCGGTGCCAAGTCCATCGACGAGGTCAAGGCCAAGCTGATCGAGCTGGGTCTGTCCCTGAAGGATTCACCTCCAGGGTTTGATCTGGCCGCGCGTGTAGCCGCCAGTGACGAGGACGACGCCGAATTCGGTGACGAAGAGGCCTAAGGCCGCCTTCAAAGTAATGTACTTTGCCCCAAGGCCCGCGCCGTTGCGCGGGGCGGCGGGCTCCATCTAGGAGAAAAAACAATGCCTACCCCACCCAAGGGAAAGCGCCTCGGAGGCGGAGCAGCCCACGAGCGCCTCATGCTGGCGAACCTGTCGACCCAGCTCTTCGAGCACAAGTCGGTCACGACGACGGTGACGAAGGCCAAGCGCCTGCGTCCCTACGCCGAGCGCCTGATCACCTTCGCGAAGCGCGGAGACCTGTCCTCGCGTCGTCGCGTCCAGGCGGCTATTGCCTCGCGCAACCGGACCAACAAGTCAGTGGTGCACGAGCTGTTCACCAACATCGCCCCGGCCATGGCCGAGCGTGAAGGTGGCTACACCCGCATCACCAAGATCGGCAACCGCAAGGGCGACAACGCCCCCATGGCTGTCATCGAACTGGTCCTCGAGCCCGTTTCCCCGAAGCAGGCCGTCGTGAAGGAAGCCACCAAGGCTGCCGAGACGTCCGCTCCGGTTGCCGAGCCCGAGGTCGCCGAGACCGAGGCTCCGGCGGAAGCCACCGAGGCATCCGACGATAAGTAAGGACCGGCCCTAAAGCCGACTCCTCTTCAGAAGGGGCCGGGACCATCCCACGGGATGGTCCCGGCCCCTTCGTCGTGAGCGGCGTGCCCCACCCAAATGGCGCCACAGCGTGCACCGCTTCTAGACTCGGTTCATGAACTTCCCCCTCGACACCGCCAGCGGACGTGTGCCCGACGCTGGAATCGGCGTGGCCGGGGCCAACACCGTGGAACCAGCGACCGTGCGCATCCGCCTGCGCTTGGCCTATGACGGCTCTAGTTTCTCCGGCTGGGCCACCCAACCGGGGCGGCGTACGGTCCAGGGGAGCCTTGAGGAGGCCCTGGGGCTGCTCTTTCGGCGTGACGTCCGCACCACGGTCGCCGGCCGGACGGACGCGGGAGTCCACGCCAGGGGCCAAGTCGCCCATTTTGATCTGACCGAAGCCGAATACCGGGCCCTGCCCCGCGGAAAGAACCTGACCGAAGACGAGGCGCTGCTGCGACGCGTCCGCGGTGTCACGTCCCGCATCGGGGGAGAGGTCTTCGTCCACGAGGCGAGGGCTGCAGCAGATGGTTTTGACGCGCGATTCTCCGCACTCTGGCGCCGATACAGCTACCGCATCGCCGACGGGCAGCATCGGTGGGACCCACTCACCCGGTCCATGACGTTATGGCATCCGCGGGAGCTGGACCCGGGCCTCCTGAACACCGAGGCACAGGTTGCCCTCGGCCGACATGATTTCCTGTCCTATTGCCGGCCCAAGAACTTCGCCACCACCATTCGGACCCTGGAAGCATTTACCTTTACCCGGGCCGAGGACGGCATATTAGTGGCCAGCCTCCAAGCCGACGCGTTCTGCCACAACATGGTGCGCACCCTCATCGGCGCGGTCCTGCGGGTCGGCGATGGGGAGGAAGCTCCGGGATGGGTGGAACGTCGGATCGCGGAGCCGATCCGAGACCATCGGACCCGCATGGCTGCACCGCATCCGCTGGTGTTGGAACAGGTGGCCTACCCGGAAGACGACCAGCTGGGCCTGCGTGCCGAAACCACCCGCGCGCGGCGTCGTCCCGAAGACCTGCAACGATCCTGAGGCGCCCTGGGGCCCAGAACAGGGGAGCAGTAAAGGCCCGGTATCGCGGCTTTTGGTGCCGGGCCGCGCATACGGTAAAGTAGGCTGCTGTTGTGCATGTCCTATGCCTGACACAACTTTTTCCGCGTGACGGCCCAGTTGCAGGGCCCTGGTCTGTGGAGACTGCAGGCAGCTGATGGATGGCCGGTTAGATTCAGACCTCACCTGAAGAACTGGTACAGCGCATCGATAACACAGTGCTCTTCCCTGCTGGTGGATCTCACAGCTGCCGCAGGTGGAACGCTTGACCAGTATCCAAGGAAACGAAGGCAATAAACGTGCGTACGTACACTCCGAAGCCCGGCGACGCAGATCGCCAGTGGCACGTCATCGACGCCACTGACATCGTGCTGGGCCGACTCGCCAGCCAGACCGCAACCCTGCTGCGCGGCAAGCACAAGGCCACCTATGCAGCTCATATGGACATGGGTGACTTCGTCGTCATCATCAACGCCGAGAAGGTTGCCCTCACCGGCGCCAAGCTCGAAAAGAAGCGCGCCTACCGCCACTCCGGTTTCCCGGGTGGTCTGAGGTCCGTCAGCTACGCCGAACTGTTGGAAAAGAACCCGGTTCAGGCAGTTGAGAAGGCCATCAGGGGCATGCTTCCCAAGAACTCCCTGGCTGCTCAGCAGCTGGGCAAGCTCAAGGTCTACCGCGGAGCCGAGCACCCGCATGCTGCCCAGCAGCCCAAGACCTTCGAAATCACCCAGGTCGCGCAGTAGCGCTGGGCCCCGAAACAAGAGACTAGTTTTCAAGGAGAATCGTGGCTCAGAACACTGAAGAGCTGAATGAAACCGAGGGTGCGGCTCCGTCCGCCTACACCTCCGAGTCGTCCCCGGCGGCCGAAGAGACCGTCGTCAAGGAACGTCCGGCACTGACAGTCGGTGGCTCCGCCGTCGGCCGTCGCAAGCAGGCTATCGCCCGCGTTCGGTTGTCCCCGGGCACCGGCCAGTGGACCGTCAACGGTCGCACGCTGGAGGAGTACTTCCCGAATAAGCTGCACCAGCAGGAAGTCAACGATCCGTTCAAGCTCCTGGAGCTCGACGGTGCGTATGATGTGATCGCCAACATCCACGGTGGCGGGCCTTCCGGCCAGTCCGGCGCACTGCGCCTGGGTGTTGCTCGCTCATTGAACGAGATTGACCGCGAGAACAACCGTCCGGCCCTGAAGAAGGCCGGCTTCCTGACTCGTGACGCCCGCGTCATCGAGCGCAAGAAGGCTGGCCTCAAGAAGGCACGCAAGGCCTCGCAGTACTCGAAGCGTTAATCTGCTTCCCTGGAACCCTAGGGTTCCCACCGAGGGCCCCACGGCATATGCCGTGGGGCCCTCGGCCGCTTAATGGGGCCGTGCGAGGGTGAAAGTGTGGCCGGATCGTTGCCAGTCGCCACATTTTTATCGTTTCCGGGCGATAAGATGGGCGGGATGGCTAGATTATTTGGCACCGATGGTGTGCGTGGAAAAGCAAACGAACTGATCACCCCGGCACTCGCCATGAACTTGGCGCAGGCAGCAGCAGTGGTGCTTGGTCTGCGAACTGTTGCCGAGGGAACCCGCCCGGTGGCCGTGATCGCACGTGACCCTCGAATCAGTGGTGATTTCATTTCCGCAGCCATCGAAGCTGGTTTCGCCTCCGTGGGGGTCGACGTCTTCGATGCCGGCGTCCTGCCGACCCCGGCGGCCGCCTACCTCATCGCCGATATCGAAGCGGACTTCGGTGTTGTGATCTCCGCTTCCCATAACCCGGCACCCGATAATGGCATCAAATTCCTGGCCCGCGGAGGCCAGAAGCTCTCCGACGCTCAAGAAGATGCCATCGAAGCCGAGCTGGATCGGGAGTCCCCCCGGCCGCTCGGCGCGGACGTGGGCCGGATTCAACGCTTCGCGGATGCGGAGGACCGCTATGTGGTCCATCTGCTCAAGACCATGCCGCACCGTCTTGAAGGGCTGAAGATCGTCTTGGATTGTGCCCATGGCGCGGCTAGCGGTTGCTCACCGGATGCCTTCGCCGCCGCTGGGGCAGAGGTGGTGGTGATCGGGGCGAATCCCGATGGAAACAACATCAACGACGGTTGCGGCTCGACCCATTTGGAGATGCTTCAGGCGAAGGTCCTGTCCGAGGGGGCCGACCTGGGTATTGCCCACGACGGGGATGCCGACCGGTGCCTGGCCGTTGACAACGAAGGCAGCGTCGTGGACGGGGACCAGATCATGGCCATCATGGCCGTGGCGTTCAAGGAAGCCGGCAAGCTCAAGGATGACACGCTCGTGGCCACGGTCATGAGTAACCTGGGTTTGAAGATGGCCATGGAAGCCGCGGGCATCACCATCGCCGAAACAGGGGTGGGGGACCGCTACGTTCTGGAGGGCATGCGCGACGGCGGGTTCACCCTCGGTGGTGAACAGTCAGGGCACGTGATCTTCTCCGACTTCGCCACCACCGGTGATGGCGTCCTGACCGGTTTGCAAATCGCCGCGCGCGTGGCAGCCACGGGGAAGACCCTGAAGGAATTGGCGGCCGTCATGGAGGTCCTTCCACAGGTGCTGATCAACGTGAAGGGCGTGGACAAGCACGCCGCGCACTCCAACGCAGCGGTCTCATTGGCCGTCCAGGGCGCGGAAAACGAATTAGGCGGTGCCGGACGGGTATTGCTGCGTCCCTCCGGTACCGAGCCGGTCGTCCGGGTGATGGTCGAGGCGACCGACCACCTCGTCGCCGACGATGTGGCCAGCCGGTTGGCCGGTGTCGTCAAGAACGAATTGGCGCTCTGACCACAGAGGCCGGCAGGTCGAACAGAACCTAACCATGAAAATCGAGCGGGCCCCGTCCTGAGACGGGGCCCGCTGGGTTTATCCGGTTGCAGGTAGCAGCCGGTCCTTCAAAGAAAACTAAGTACGCGGCTGGAGGGAGTCGCGGATTTCGGTGAGCAGAAGGACTTGTGGATCGATTTCCTCCTCTTCGGGAAGAATGCCCAGACGGGCGTTGCGGCGTTCAATCATCTTGTTCATGGGCATGACCACGACGAAGTAGATTGCCGCAGCGACGAGCAAGAAGTTGACGACTGCGGTGAGCAGGACGCCGATCTTGATCGCGTGCTCCGGGCCGACGGCCAGGAAGTTATCGAAGTTCGGGGTGCCGACGAGCACCGAGATCAACGGCATCAGAACGCTGTTGACTAACGCATCGATCACTGTGGCGAAGGCGCCACCAATGACGACGGCGACGGCAAGGTCAACGACGTTGCCCTTCATGATGAATTCCTTGAATCCCTGTAACATGCGAACAACTATACAGATGTCTGCCGGGCACGTGGGGATTTAGATCCAATGGTTTTATTGATGACCTGTTGGTCAGATTTTGCGCAGCAGCATGCGCCGGATTGAATGATCGCTGTCCTTGGTGAGCACCAGCTGGGCGCGGCCACGGGTGGGAAGGACATTCTCCCGGAGGTTTGGTTCGTTGATCCGGCGCCAGATCCCCAAAGCGGTTTCGCGGGCTTCATCGTCGGACAGGCTGGAGTACCGGTGGAAGTAGGAGGCAGGATCCGCGAAGGCGCCGCTGCGCAGTTTCATGAACCGCTTGACGTACCAGTTCTCGATCGCCTGGGTCTGGGCGTCAACGTAGACGGAGAAATCGAAAAAGTCGCTGAGCGCCAAACCGGCCGTCCCATCGCTTCTGACCTGGGCCGGGGCCAGCACGTTCAGTCCCTCCACGATGAGCACGTCGGGGCGGTGAACGACGACTTCCTTGCCGGGGACGATGTCGTACGTCAGATGTGAGTACCAGGGGGCACGAACCTCCTCGGCGCCGGACTTGACCGCCGAAACGAAGCGGAGCAAGGCGCGCCGGTCGTAGGCCTCAGGAAACCCCTTGCGATGCATCAGCCCGCGGCGTTCCAACACTTCGTTGGAGTGCAGGAACCCGTCGGTGGTCACCAACTCGACATTGGGGGTATCCGGCCACCGGCGCAACATCTCCTGGAGTACGCGGGCCGTCGTGGACTTCCCGACGGCCACGGAGCCGGCAACGCCGATGACGAAGGGGGTGCGTCGGGTCGATTCGCCCAAAAAGGTGTTCGTGGCTTGATGTAACTGTCCGGCTGCCTGCACATAGAGGTTCAGCAGGCGGGAGAGGGGAAGGTAGACGTCCTTGATTTCCTTGAGATCAAGTTTTTCACCCAACCCACTGAGCCTGATCAGATCCCCCTCGTCGAGCGGTTGGGTGATCTCGTTGGACAGTCGTGCCCAGGTCTGCCGGTCCAGTTCCACAAAAGGGGAGACTCCGGCGTCGTGGTCTCGGGGGGCGCTCACCACTGAATTGTGCCAAGCAGGTCCTCGTATTCCCAAACCGGAGCGCAGCCACCAGCCGTGGCGGCCACTCGTTTCGGGGGCCGGAAATGATCAATATCGGTTCTTCGGCGCGGTATTCTTGTGCGCATGTGTGGAATTGTTGGCTATGTAGGCCGTCCAGAAAAAACGACCGGTAACCATGGGGCCCTTGACGTGGTTCTGGAGGGGCTGCGCCGGTTGGAATACCGTGGCTACGATTCCGCAGGGATCGCGGTGATCGGAGAAGCAGGGCTCGAATCGCGCAAGAAGGCCGGCAAGCTGGCCAATCTGATCGGCGAACTCGAAGCCCGTCCGCTGCCGCCGTCGCTGACCGGCATCGGCCACACCCGGTGGGCCACCCATGGTGGCCCCTCTGACGTCAATGCTCACCCGCATCTGGCCGACGGCGGGAAGCTGGCCGTCATCCACAATGGCATCATCGAAAATTTTGCAGATTTGCGCGCCGAACTCCTCGCTGCTGGCCATGTCTTCGACTCGGAAACCGACACCGAGGTTGCCGCCGTGCTGCTGGGCGATATCTACACTCACGCCGGCGGCGGGGATCTGGCCCGCTCCATGCAGCTGGCCTGCCAGCGGCTCGAAGGCGCGTTCACTCTGTTGGCCATCCATGAAAGCCAGCCCGGCGTGGTCGTGGCCGCACGACGGAACTCGCCGCTGGTCCTCGGGCTCGGGGAGGGCGAGAACTTCCTGGGCTCCGACGTCTCCGGCTTCATTGACTTCACCCGGCGTGCGGTGGAACTGGGGCAGGACCAGGTGGTCACCATCACCCCGGATCATCACGTCATCACCGACTTTGAAGGCAACCCTGCCGAAGGCACCGAATTCCATGTTGATTGGGACGCGGCAGCCGCGGAAAAGGGTGGATTCGATTCCTTTATGGAGAAGGAGATCTTCGACCAGCCGGCCGCCGTCGCCGATACCCTCCTGGGCCGGTACGACGCCGAGGGCCGGATGACCCTCGACGAATTGCGGATCGATTCCGCGGAGCTGGCCGATATTTCCAAGATCATCGTGCTGGCCTGTGGAACCTCCGCCTACGCCGGCTCCGTCGCCAAGTACGCGATCGAACATTGGTGCCGCATCCCCGTGGAGGTCGAACTCAGCCACGAGTTCAGGTATCGGGACCCGATCGTGAACGCCAACACCCTGATCGTCTCCATCTCCCAGTCGGGGGAGACCATGGATACGTTGATGGCCGTGCGCTATGCGCGCGAACAAGGGGCCAAGACGCTGTCGATCTGCAATACCAACGGTTCCACGATCCCGCGCGAGTCAGACGCCGTGCTGTACACGCACGCCGGCCCCGAGATCGCCGTGGCCTCGACCAAGGCCTTCCTGGCGCAGATCACCGCCACCTACGTGCTGGGACTCTATCTGGCCCAGTTGCGCGGCAACCTGTTCACCGGCCAAATCAAGGACATCCTGGCCGACCTGCAGGACATCCCCGCCAAGATCCAGGACATCCTCGACCGGGCGGAGGAGATCAAGACGCTGGCCCGGTCGATGTCCGAGGCCAGCTCAGTGCTGTTCCTGGGACGCCATGTCGGTTACCCGGTAGCAATGGAAGGGGCCTTGAAGCTCAAGGAGATCGCCTACATCCACGCCGAAGGTTTCGCCGCGGGCGAGCTGAAGCACGGGCCCATCGCGCTGATCGATGACGGCCAGCCGGTATTCGTCGTCGTGCCCTCCCCGCGGGGACGGCATTCACTGCATTCGAAGGTCGTCTCTAATATCCAGGAGGTCAGGGCGCGAGGAGCCAAGACCTTGGTGATCGCCGAATCCGGGGACGAAGCAGTCAGGGACTACGCCGAATTTGTCTTCTACGTTCCGGAGACTCCGACGTTGTTGATGCCGCTGCTGGCCACCGTGCCGCTGCAGCTCTTTGCCTGTGAACTGGCCAGTTCCAAGGGCTTTGACGTCGACCAGCCCCGCAACCTGGCGAAGTCCGTCACGGTCGAGTAGGCAGATCCGCACCCGCTGAAGGAGCTCGACGTGTTCATGCACCGGGCTCCTTCGCTGATCACCTACCCCAACGCCCGTTCGGCGAGTCCGCGCACATAGGCTGCCTGACCGGCATGCTGGGTGGTGTCGTTGAGAACACTCACCCAACGGGAGGCGGCCGTCACCGGAGGCTCCCACCGCGTATCGACGATCCGTTCGAAGTCCCCGCTACCGAGGGACTCGAGGATCTGCAGGGTGCGGTCGTGGACCGCCTGATGGTAGGCGGAGAGAAGGCCCGAATCGCCGTTGTCGAAGGCCCGGACTTGCTCGGCGTCATGTCCGAACCCGGTGTCCGACTCCTCATAGGGCAGCGCCAGGCGATGCGCCCAGCCATGTTCGAGCCATAATTGCCCCGCTGGGATGTGCTGTGCCGCACCGGGGGAGGGAGCCTCGGCACCGCCGAGCACGGCAGCGAGGTCCGCCATATGGTCGTCCTGCACACGGGTCAGATGCCAGATCAGCCAAGCGGCATGATTCGACTGGGGGTCGGGCTGATACAGCAGAACGCTGGCATCGGTACCGCTGGTGACCGAACGGACGGTCTGCGCCACACGATCGAATCCGTCGCGTAGAAGTTCGCGGGCAATATTCGCGCTCATCGGTGGTCCTTTCGTGGGCTGCTCTTCCGGCACGATGGCGGCCGGCAGGTATGTCAGCGACGCTACGCCTGGAACCGGTTCAGCGATAGCGCGCGTCACCTGCGCATGACCACCATATGAGGACTCCGAAACCGATAGGCTGGGGGAATGATTGTGGGCATTGGTGTGGACGTCGTGCAGGTTTCCCGTTTCACGACGCAATTGGAACGAACCCCGGCGTTATGTGAGCGACTTTTTGTGCCGGCAGAGCGCGCGCTGAACATGCGGTCGTTGGCGGCACGCTTCGCCGCGAAGGAAGCGGTCGCCAAAGCACTCGGTGCTCCGGCCGGCATGAACTGGCAGCATTGCCAGGTCGTCATGGACGCCGCAGGTGCCCCACAAGTGAAGATCGACGGCACGGTGGCCGAGGTCGCTGAAGCCAAGGGTGTCCGTCATTGGCACTTATCCCTCAGCCACGATGGAGACCTGGCCACGGCCATGGTCATTGCGGAGCGTTAGAACATGATTAATGCCTATACCGGAACCCAGATCCGTGCTGCCGAGGCCGGGCTCCTCCAAGGGCAGGACGGGGCATCCCTGATGCGTCGGGCGGCCCACGGGCTGGCCCACCACATCATGGCCCTGCTGCGTGCCCGCTACGGGGGCGTCTACGGTGCCCATGTCGCCGCCCTGATCGGCACCGGCAACAATGGTGGCGACGGCCTCTACGCGATGGCACGGCTGGCCGGGCGGGGAGTGGCCTGCACCGCCATCCTGTTGGGCGGGCACGCCCACCCTGAGGGTCTGGAGGCCTTCACCCGTTCCGGGGGCCGGGTCGTATCCGGCGGGGGGACCCCCGATTCGAGCGCCCGAGCTCAGGCGCGCCGCTTCCGTGAAGCCAGTGAGGCGTTGGCCGACGTGGACCTGGTCATTGACGCTGTTCTGGGCACCGGAGCCCGGGGTGCCATCGCACTGCCGGAGATCCCCGCAGATGTACCTGTGGTCGCCTGCGACCTGCCCTCGGGGGTCGATGCCGATACCGGTGCCGCCTCCGACGGGGTCCTTGCCGCCGACCTGACGGTCACCTTCGGTGCCCTGAAAACCGGGCTCTGCGTCGGGGCAGGTCGACGATTGGCAGGAAACATCGAGGTCGTCGACATCGGTCTTGAAGACCTTCTGGGCCAACCCGACCTGCGGGTTCTCACCTCAACGGACGCCGAGGCCGCCACACCGCGGCCAACATCCCAAGACCATAAGTATTCGCGCGGAGTGCTGGGGCTGATCGCCGGGTCGCCACGCTACCCGGGGGCCGCGGTCCTGGCGGCCACCGCTGCGGTGAACACCTCGGTGGGGATGTTGCGCACGCTGGCCCCCGAACGTGCCGCCGAGCTCATCACCCAGGCGGTGCCCGAAGCCGTGCCGGCAGACGGAGCCGATGTCCGGGTCGATGCCTGGGCCATGGGACCAGGGATCGATGACGACCCAGCCCAGCTCGCCGCCGTCGAGCAGGTGCTCGGGGCGGGACTTCCTGCCATCGTCGACGCGAGCGCCCTGCGGACCTTGCAGCCGGGCCAGGGCCATGCCCGGCTCATCCTCACCCCACACGTCGGGGAACTGGAAGACCTGCTGGTTCGGGTCGGTGTCCGGGCCACCGCGGCAGATATCAGCGAGGATCCTGTCCGGTGGGCCCGCTGGGCGGCTGTCGGCTACTCCTCGGTGGTGTTGCTCAAGGGGCATACGACGATCTGTGTGGCCCCCGACGGCTACACCATCATCAACCTCAACGGGCCGGCGCCATTGGCCACCGCAGGCAGTGGTGACGTCCTCACCGGAATGCTGGGGGCCATGTTGGCCACCTCCCATGCCGGCGGGGGAACCCGGGCACTGGTCGAACTGGCCGCCACGGCCGCCTACCGTCACGGGGACGCGGCCCGGGTGGCCGGCCAGCACGGGGGATTCGGGGCCGGACAGTTGGCGCGGGTCGCCGGGCAGGGCAGCTTCTAGAGTTGCCCTGCGGGGTCCGGGAACATCCTGCCCAAGGCGGCTACGGTCCAGCCGGCCTCCGTCCACTGCCCATGGTCTAGGACATTGCGTCCGTCGATCAGCCGCATGCCGCGGACCCTGGGGCGAAGATCAGCGGGCGTCAGCTCCTTGAATTCCTTCCATTCGGTGAGCAGAAGGACCAGGTCGGCATCCTGGGTTGCCTCGGCAACGGAGTCCGCGTATCCCAGCCGGGGGAACCGGCGTCGGGCATTTTCATTGCCCTGCGGGTCGTAGACGATGACCTCGGCGCCGTCGTTGAAGAGTCGGCCGGCCACATCCAGCGCGGGGGAGTCACGGACATCGTCGCTATCGGGTTTGAAGGCCACACCCAAGACGGCAATCCGTCGCCCAACCACCTCATGATCGAGGATCTGATGTGCCAAGGAGACGACTCGATCGCGGCGGCGCAGATTGATGTCGTCGACGTTATGCAGGAAATCCATGGTGTGGTTCAGCCCGAGTTCGCTGACCCGGGTCTGGAGGGCGCGGATGTCCTTGGGCAGGCAGCCCCCACCGAAACCGATCCCGGCGTTGAGGAACTTGCGGCCGATGCGCTCGTCGTAGCCCAAGGCGTCGGCCAAGGTGCGGATGTCTCCGCCCACGGTTTCGGTGACCTCGGAGAAGGCGTTGATGAAGGAGATCTTGGTGGCCAGGAACGCGTTGGCAGCGACCTTGACCAGCTCGGCGGTCTCGAAGTCGGTGACGATCAGTGGAGTGTCCTGGCTTAGCGCCTGGGCGTAGACCTCACGCAGCTGGTCAGTGGCCTTTTCGGATTCGACACCGAACACCAGCCGCCCCGGAGCCAACGTATCCTTCACCGCAAAACCCTCACGCAAGAATTCAGGGTTCCACGCCACCTCGAGCTCGACACCTTCGCGGGACTCCTTGGCGAGCAGTTCGGCCAGCCGGCGGGCGGTGCCGACAGGAACGGTGGACTTGCCCACCACGAGCGCGTCTCGGGTGATGTGCTGTGCCAACGACCGGGCGGCAGCATCGACGAAACTGATATCCGCCCCGCCATCGGCGATCCGCTCAGGAGTGCCGACACCGATGAAATGAACATCGGCCCATCCCCCGACCTCGGCATAGTCGGTCGTGAAACGTAAACGCCCCGATTGGACATGTTTGACCAGCAGCTCCGGCAGACCGGGCTCATGGAAGGGTAGATCGCCAACGGAGAGACGCTCGATCTTCTGCGGGTCCACATCCACGCCGATGACGTCGAAACCGAGCTCGGCCATGCACGCGGCATGGGTTGCGCCGAGGTATCCGGTACCGATCACTGAAATCTTGAGCGTCATATGCGCCTAACTGTTGGGGCCGTGCCTTGAGGGGCTTTGACCATGCTAACGACACCTGACGGAAAGCCGTTGAAACGACGTGCTGGGCGAAGGGTGCTGCCGACACGTGACCGTGGCCGACGGGGTGGGTCGAGGACTTAGCGGGGCTCGTCCACGGTGGGGTCCAGATAGCTGCGCAGGGCTGCGAAGTGGTCCCCGGGACTGAAGCCGGTGGCCCGGATCCGGCCCAGGTCCAGCAGGGAATTCAGCGGTCGGGGGGCCGCCTGTTTGCCGGCGAAGTACTCGGCGGTACTGACCCCGGTCACGGCGCCACGCTCGCGCCCGGCAGCGGCGAAGACTTCGGCGGCGATATCGGCCCAACTAGCTGACGGCCCGCCATTGGTCAGGTTATAGGTGCCGTACTCGGCCCCACTGTCGAGCAGGTGGGCGATACCATCGGCGATGGTATCGGTGAAGGTCAGCCGCCCGTACTGGTCGTTGACCACCGCTGGTTCGATACCTCGTCTGGCCAGGGAGAGCATGGTCTTCACGAAGTTGTTGCCCTCGCCGATCACCCAGCTGGTGCGGATCAGATAATGGCGCGGAACCGTGGATGCTGCCAGATCTCCGGCGGCCTTCGATTGTCCGTACACCCCCAGCGGCGCCAACGGAGCATCCTCGGGATAGGCGTCGGCTGCTGTCCCGTCGAAGACGTAGTCGCTGGAGAGGTGCACCAGGGTCAGGGAATTCTCGGTGCAGATCCGGGCCAGGGCGGCGACGCCGGTGGCGTTGGCCGCCCAGGCCTCTACCCTTCCGGCAGCGGTTTCGGCTTCGTCGACCCGGGTGTAGGCGCCGGCATTGATGACCGTGGAGTAGGCCGACCAGTCGTGGCCTGCCAGAGCTGTGGCATCGGTGAGGTCGAGTTCGGTGCGGGTGGCGAAGTCCACGTCTTCCCGGCCGGCGAAGCGCCCCTTGAGGGCCGCCCCGAGCTGGCCTCCCGCCCCGAGGATCAGCGTCTTCAGGGGGGTGACCGCTGCGACATCAGCCAGACGGGGGTGTTGGCGGTCCTTGGCGGAAAGTTCCGCCCGTTCAAGCGGGATCGGCCAGTCGATGGCTGCCGTTTCATCGGCGAGGTTCAAGAACGCGTACTTCTCGAGGGCTGCGGCCGACCAATGGTCGTTGACCAGGTAGGTGTAGGCGGTATCGGGTTTGAGTGTCTGGAAGGCGTTGCCGACCCCGCGGGGCACGAAGACTGCTGTGGAGGAATCCACCTCCAGGGTGAAGACCTTCCCGAAGGTTTCCCCGGCACGTAGATCCACCCACGCACCAAAAATCTTGCCGGTGGCGACGGAAACGTATTTATCCCAGGGCTCGGCATGGATACCGCGGGTGGTGCCCACGGCGGCGTTGAAGGAAATGTTGTTCTGGACGGGACCGAAGTCAGGTAGTCCCAGGGCGACCAGCTTCGCCCGCTGCCAGTTCTCCTTGAACCAGCCGCGGTTGTCCCCGTGAACTGGCAGGCGGACCACCAACAGGCCGGGAATCGTCTCCGAAGCGGTGACCAGTGGGGCCGTCGGGGGCTGAGGCGTGGTCATCTCAGTGCCCGGCTGCCCGATAGGTGGCTTCGGTGGCGGCCTTCTGGGGGCGCCACCAGGATTCGTTGTTGCGGTACCAGTCCACAGTGTCCGCCAAACCTGAATCGAAATCTGCGTGGGCGGGGGTCCACCCCAGTTCGGTGCGCAGTTTGGTGTAGTCGATGGCATAGCGCAGGTCGTGGCCGGCACGATCGGTGACGTGGTCGAAATCGTCGGGATCCCGGCCCATGATGCCCAGGAGCGACTGCACCACCTGGAGATTATTGCGTTCCCCGTCGGCACCGATGAGGTAGGTTTCCCCGATCCGGCCTGCGGTCAGGATTCTCCACACGGCGCTGGAATGATCGTTGGCGTGGATCCAATCGCGCACGTTCTCCCCGCTGCCATAAAGCCGTGGACGGACCCCGTCGATGAGGTTGGTGATCTGGCGTGGAATGAACTTCTCCACGTGCTGGTAGGGGCCGTAGTTATTCGAACAGTTGCTCAGGGTGGCCCGCACCCCGAAGGAACGCACCCACGCCCGGACCAGTAGATCCGAGCCCGCCTTGGTCGAGGAGTAGGGGCTGGAGGGGTTATAGGGGGTGTGCTCGGTGAACCGTTGGGGCTCATCGAGGGCCAGATCCCCGTACACCTCGTCGGTGGAGATGTGGTGGTAGCGCACATCGTGGGTGCGGGCGGCCTCCAGCAGCGTGTAAGTGCCGATGATGTTCGTATCCAGGAAGGGGCGCGAGTCGCGTAAGGAATTGTCGTTATGCGATTCCGCCGCATAGTGCACGACGGCGTCCGCCTCACCCACCAGCTGGTTCACCAGGGCCGCATCGCAGATATCGCCCTCGACCAGCCGAAAGCGTTGGGGGTCCAGCCCCTGCAGTGAAGCCCGGTTGCCGGCATACGTCATCTTGTCCAACACGGTGATCTGGGTATCCGTGTTCTCCATCAGATAGTGCACGAAGTTCGAACCAATGAAACCGGCGCCACCGGTGACCACAAGTTTGTCCATGAGATTCAGGTTACCCGGTGGCACCGGCGTCGCACTCTTCCGCATTCGTCTCGTGGCAACGTAGCGTAAGGCCCATGAGGGGAATTATTCTGGCCGGTGGTACGGGGTCGCGGCTGCACCCGATCACCCAGGGCATCAGCAAACAACTCGTTCCGGTCTATGACAAGCCGATGATCTACTACCCGCTGGCGACCCTGATGTTGGCTGGCATCAAGGACATTCTGTTGATCACCACACCCCAGGACGTGGAGCAATTCCGCAGGCTGCTGGGGGACGGGTCGCAATGGGGGATCACCCTGGATTTCGCCGTCCAGGAATCCCCTGACGGCCTCGCCCAGGCCTTCCTGATCGGGGAAGAACATATCAACGGCGGCAACGTGGCGCTCGTCTTGGGCGATAACATCTTCTACGGCTCCGGCATGGGCACCCAGCTGCAGAAGCTCGCTGACCTGGAAGGCGCTGCCATCTTCGGCTACCAGGTGGCCGATCCGACCGCCTACGGTGTCGTCGAATTCGATACCACGGGCCGGGCCGTCTCGCTGGAGGAGAAACCCGAGAAACCGCGCAGCAAATATGCGATCCCGGGACTGTATTTTTATGACCACCAGGTCGTGGAGATCGCTCGGGGGCTGAAACCATCGCCTCGCGGGGAACTGGAAATCACCGACGTCAACCGACGCTACCTGGAGATGGGCCAGCTGCAGGTTTCGGTGCTGGCCCGCGGTACGGCGTGGCTAGATACCGGGACCTTCGAATCACTGAACGATGCGTCGAACTACATTCGCACGGTGGATGCCCGGCAGGGGCTGAAGATCAGCGCCCCGGAAGAGATCGCATGGCGGCAGGGGTTCATTTCCGATGCCGAGCTCGAAGCGCTGGCCCGCCCGCTTCTCAAGAGCGGATACGGGGCCTACCTGCTGGAATTGCTGCACTGAGACGCCTCGCTGAGCCCGCGGCCGCAGGCCAAGTGCGAGAATGGAACCGTGACTGCGAACCTTGACCCCCTCACCGGGCCCGGCGTTGCCGGAAGTCCCGGGACTGCCCCCGGCTTCGAACGCCGCGCCGAAATCGACCTCTCGGCCATCCGAGACAACGTCAAGCGGGTGATCGAATTGGCGGCGCCGGCCACCGTGATGGCGGTGGTGAAAGCCGATGCCTACGGCCACGGAACGATCCCCGTCGTCCAGGCTGCCCTGCAGGCAGGAGCCGGGTGGATCGGGGCCGCCCACATCAGTGAGGCGCTACCCATCCGCGCTGCCGGCGTGACGGCGCCGCTGTTGGCGTGGCTGCACACCATCGACTCCCCGTTCGCCGAAGCCATCACCGCCAATATCGACCTGGGAGTTTCCAGCGGCTGGGAACTGGAATATATCGCTGCGGCAGCCCAACAGGCCGAGCTGCCCGCCCGGGTGCACCTGAAAATCGATACCGGTCTGGGCCGCAACGGTTGCCCGCCGGACCGCTGGGATGAACTACTCGGCGCCGCGAATGCCTACCAGGAGGACGGCTTACTGCGCGTGGTGGGGGTCTTCACCCACCTGGCCGTTGCCGATGAACCTGACCGCGAAGAGACCGATGAACAACTGGCGGCCTTCCGTGAGGCCGTCAGCCTGACCGAAGACGCAGGTTTCGACCTCGAGGTCAGGCATGCGGCGAACACCCCGGCCATTCTGTCTCGTCCGGATGCGCACTTCGACCTGGTCCGCCTGGGCTTGGGCATGTACGGGCTGAGCCCCTTCGCTGACCAGAGTTCGACTGAGTTGGGGTTGCGCCCTGCCATGCGCTTGGTCGCCCGGGTGACGAACGTGAAGAAGGTGCCGAAGGGCCAGGGGGTGTCCTACGGGCTGACCTACCGCACGGGGGAAGCCACGACGCTGGGCCTCATCCCGCTCGGTTACGGTGACGGGGTACCGCGTTCAGCGGTGGAGGCGCCGGTGCTGGTGGACGGACGAGTCTTACCCAGCCGCGGCAGGATCGCCATGGACCAGTTCGTTGTTGACCTGGGTCCCCTCGAAGATCCTGAAACCCTGGTGGGAACCGAAGCCGTCCTGTTCGGCGGTGACGGGCCAGCAGCCGATGCCTGGGCCACCGCGGCGGGCACCATCAACTACGAGATCGTCACTCGGGTCTCCCAACGCGTCCCGCGGGTCTACGTTGAGGGCTCATGGGGGCCAGCCGATGGCTGAACCGGCAGTGGGGACCCTCCCGGTCTGGACGGTCGAGCTGACTGCCCAGTCGGCGACGGCGACCCAGGAACTGGCAGCCAGCATGGGAGAACAGCTGGAAGCCGGGGACCTGATCCTGCTCAACGGTGAACTCGGTGCCGGGAAAACGACGTTCACCCAAGGACTGGGTGCCGGTTTGGGGGTGCGGTCAGGGATCATTTCGCCGACCTTTGTGCTCTCACGGATCCACCCGTCCACCCGTGGCGGCCCCGATCTGGTCCACGTGGACGCCTACCGCCTCGGAACGGCCGCCGAACTCGACGACTTGGACCTGGACCAGAGCCTGGAATCGGCGGTCACCGTGATCGAATGGGGCGCCGGTAAAGCCGAGCAGCTCAGCGACTCACGCCTGGAGATCGCCCTGCTGCGTGCCACCGGCGAAACCATGGCCGAACCGGGCGGCGAACTCGTGCTGGACTACTCCGAAACAGAGGACGAGGATCCGCGGACCCTGACCATTGCCGCCTTCGGGCCCCGATGGGCGGACCACCGACTGTTCTGAAGCCACCGGATGGGGAGTTCTCCCCATCGCGGGTTCCGGGCCGCCGCCCTAGGGTGGATCGGATGGAAGCCGGACGGAAATGTTGAAGGTCAGCGCGCAGCTGCCAGCGGGCTGGCAGCAGATCGAGACCGCAGGATGCCGCTTTCTGGCTTTTCATACCGGAGCCCCGCCGCCACCGGAACACACCCAACTGTTCGTGGGCAGCGACGCTGTGCCGGTCACCGTCCACGGGCTGGACATCCTGGACTCGATCAGCAGGGAGCTTGATTCCCGACGCCCCGAATCCACGGCACTGCCCAGCACGATCATCGCCGTCGAATACCCCTCCCGGGACCTGCTGGAGGGGATCGAGGGGCTGCACATCATCGAGGAGGCCGCCTCCACCATGGCCGGCCAGCAGGCGTGGAGGATGGATCTCACCCACAGGCATCGTGGGGTGGCCCTGTTCACCCGGCGGTGGGTCATCGACGCCGGGGCGACCACACTGGAAATTGCGGCGACCTGCACGCTGGATCATTTCAGCCACTTCATCGCCGACTTCGATGCATTGGAAGAGCGGATGGTGTGGGCCGCCTGAGAGCCCGGCTGACACGTGGGGCCGGACCGGCATACGATGGACCGGTGCTCATTCTGGCCATAGATACGTCCGCAGCTGCCTCCGCGGCAGTGCTCTCGCAACCTTCCACCGACCGTCCCTCCGAGGTGCTCGCCTCTTTCGAAACCACGGAAACGAACACCCACTCCGAGGTCCTGGCCCCCGGCATCGACTCCTTGCTGACCGAGGCGGGGATTGCCGGCACCGAACTGGATGGCATCGTCGTCGGTGTCGGCCCCGGGCCCTTCACGGGGTTGCGTGTGGGCATTGCCACCGCCCGCACCCTGGGTTTCGTCTGGGGAATACCCGTCCACGGGGTCATGAGTCTGGACGCGATCGCCTGGGACGTGATGTCCGAAAGGGAACGTGGTGGCCGGGCCGAATCAGGTGACGGCGGATTCTGTGTCGCCATCGACGCCCGGCGCAAGGAACTGTATTGGGCCCGTTACACAGCAGCTGGGGAACTGGTTGATGGGCCACAGGTCGGAACCGCGGAGACCCTGCCGGCACTGCCGATGCACGGTGCCGGAGCCGGGCTGTATGCGGAACGGTTGGAAGCCGTCGGGGCGAGGGTGGATCCTGGCTTCGCCGAGCGCCGGCCCGCGGCAGCCTCGCTGGGCGCCTGGGCCATCCGGGTCCTGGGCCGGGGCCAGGAGCTGCTGTCCACCACCCCGTTGTACCTGCGCGAATCCGATGCCAAGGTGCCGCGGCAGATGAAGGGGACCCCTGCCTCATGAAGTTCCGCGAGATGACCGAAGCAGATATCCCGGCCGTGTGGGAGATGGAACGAGAGCTCTTCCCCGAGGACGCCTGGCCGTTGCGCATGTTCCACGAGGAGTTGAGGCAGACCGGAACCCGACGCTACTGGGTGGCGGAGGACGAAGGGCGGATTGTGGCTTACTGCGGCATGATGTGCGTGCTGCCCTTGGCCGATGTCCAGACCATTGCCGTCCTTCTCGCCTACGAGGGGCGCGGGATCGGATCCACGCTGCTGCGTGGACTCATCTCCGAGGCCACCGAACGTGGAGCGAAGGATGTCCTGTTGGAGGTGCGTGCCGATAATCCCCGCGCCCAGGGACTTTATGAACATCTAGGGTTCGAGCATATCCACACCCGGCGCGGATACTATCCCGGCGGTGTGGACGCCAGGATCATGAAACTGGGCCTGAGGGGCTGAGCCTGTCCGGCCGTTGATCAGCCGTGGCCTTTTTCGTCGGCGGACATGAGGCTCCGACGCAGCCGGTCGATGTCGGAGATCGTTTCGTTGCCCAACTGATCGAGCTCGTCCAACATGGCCACCACATCCCGCCACGCACCTGGGGTGCTTGCCGAGGAAATCCCCTCATGCAGGCGCGAAGCGAGAGCCCCCAAACTGCTGGCTCCCACCATGGAGGCGGCGGTGCTCAGTGAAAGCGCCGCATCCAGTCCTGCTTCGGCGTCGTGCTGATTCACCGCCCGGTGCAGGCGGTGGCACCGCTGGGGCCACAGTCCGATGAACCGGTCCATGAAGGCCGCGGCTTCGCCCTCGCCCACCTGATCGGCCAAGGCCCAGAGCACTGACGGGCAGACCCGCCCGCTGGGCCCCGAGCGCTCCGGACGGTGATTGTCGGTCATGCTCCCATGTTGGGCCTCGCTCCTACCGAAACCGCTCAAGCAATGCTCAAGACCTGCTCAAGATCAGGCACGACACGACAGCGCTGATCTTGTGTAAAACTTTTGTCAACTCAGGGGCTGTTCTTGATGCACCCCGATGATGCTGGTTCCAACAGCCGGGGAAACAGGTCGCCGGTAGCGGTTATGAGGGAGACACCATGAACAAGATGACCAAGGGTGCACTGGCCACCGGACTCGGCGTTGCACTATTGATCGGTGGAGGTGGATCGCTGGCCGTGTGGAACACCAGCGCCCAGGCAAACGCCGGAACGATCGTCTCCGGGGACATGGGACTGAAGGCCGAAGCGGCCTCCTGGACGAACTCTGCCGGAACCAACGTCACCGCCAAGGTCAAGGACGGAACCTACAAGATCGTTCCGGGGGACTCGCTGAAGTTCACCCAGCCGGTCGAAGTCACTCTGACGGGGGACCTGCTGAAGGCACAGCTCAGCGTCACAGATACCGCGCTGACCGGGGACCGAACCTTCAACGCTGCGAACTACACCGTCAGTGCCGTGGACATCAAGGACTCTTCTAGCAAGAGCGTGATCGGCCAGGAGCTGACCCAGGACGGCCGCTACACCGCCTCGGTGACCTTCGACTTCAAGGCCAGCACCTCCGGCCTGAGCGACACGAACGCGAAGTACGACTTCAGCAAGGTCGGCTACAAGCTGGACCAGATCGCCTCCTCCAGCGACTAGGACCGCGTCGCGGCCCATCACACCGAAGCACGCCACACCACCGAAGGTCCGGGAGGATCACATGAGAACGACGTCGGCGCTGAAGACAGCAGCACTGCTCATTGTCTCCGTCGTTCTTGCCCTCGGCAGCGTGCAGGGAAGCCTTGCCGTGTGGAACACCGCTACCGGGTCGGGGGCTGGGACGGTCCAGGCTGCGGACTTCGCGGTCTTGCTCAAGACCGCCTCGGGGAACGAGCAACGCCTATCCGCCAACGGCGTGCCAGCGACGGTCACCCTTCCGGCAGTCACCAACCTGCAACCAGGGGAGACCCGCACTCTGCCGGTTGCTGTCACGAATGCGACCAACGCCGGCAGTGGCGCGTTCAGGATTCGGCTCACGGCTTCGCCAGCCGTCGTTTCCGGGGCGAAGACCCCCGGATTGGCGGCAACGGCCGGGATTTCCACGACGGGCAACTGCTCCGGGCAGACCAGTGCCACCGTTGACTTGGCGCAAAATGGCCAAGCCACCCTGTGCGTGAAGGTGACCTTGCAGGACAAAGTCCCGGCAACGTCGGGCGGGCAGACGAACAGTGTCAGCGTCAAGCTCGCAGCCACCCAACTCTGAGCCCCACCCACTCGTTCCCCGTTTGACCCCACAGTGAAGGACACCATGGCACAGCACGCAGCTTCGAAAACCACGAACCACGGCTCCACGACCTCCCTGCTGGGCAGCGCATTGAGTCTCGTCGCGCTGGTTCTTGCTGTCTTCGCTGCGGCGGTACTGATTATCGTGCCGATGGCGACCGGCTCGCAGACCTACTCCGTACTGACCAACTCGATGCGGCCTCATCTTCCCCCAGGGACCTTGCTGATCTCCCGGCCGGCGGCGTTCGGAGACCTCTCGGTGGGGGATGTGATCACCTACCAGCTCGAATCCGGGCAAGCCGACGTGATCACCCACCGCATCGTTTCGACCAGTGCCGACCAGCAGGGAAATACCTTGTTGATCACCCAGGGGGACAACAACTCCCTGCCCGACGAGGAACCTGTTCGTGAGGTCCAGGTCCGCGGGAAACTCTTCTACGCCGTGCCCTACGCAGGGTTTCTGGCGAACTGGCTGGGCAACCAGGACCGCGGTCTGGGCGCACAGATCGCCGCCCTGGCCCTCATCGGCTACGGCGGGTGGAACGTGGTTGGCGGAATCCTGACCCGGCGGCGGAAGTCCAGCAAACCGGCAGAGGCGGCCGGCGAGCAGATCCTGGCTGAGAACGAAGCCATGGCGAACCCGGATGTTGCTGCCGAACCCGCTGTTTCACTCGGCCACTCGTGGCCCGAACTCGAAACACCACCGGTGGTCCGTTCAACCCGCACCGTCCATTCAATAGATGGGCCGCGTCCGCGTGGACGCAGCCGCCACGAAAGGGTCTCCCGATGAGCTGCAAGCAGGCCTCCGCGACCGTCACGGAAACCACCCGAAAGTCCTCACGAGTACGTCTGGCAGCCATCGTGTATGCCGTTGTCGTCATCATGGGTATTACCGGGACCGGTGCACATGCCCTGTGGAGCCAAAACGGCACGGCAGTCACCAGCGTGACTACCGGCGTATGGGCACCGCAATTGATGTCAGGCGCATCAGTGAAGTGTTCTCCTGACTTTAATTGGCCGAAGAGCGAAGGCATCCTGAATGTCGCCTTCACCCCTCCCGTGGATGCAGATCTAGTAGAAGTGACCATCATTGATGTGGCGCAGACAGTTCATACCGAAAAGGTGAAAGTCAACAAAGGCGGACAAGCGACCGCCAAGCTCCCCGTGACTAGTGAGTGGTTGAAAACGACCAGCTTCTCCCTTTCCCTGACTCCCTCGTATCTGGGGATCGCCACCGAACCAGTCCAGAAGACAGTCACGGTAGATATGCGATTCTTGGGCAATATCAAGGCTTCTTGTGGTTAGGGACCAAAAATCATCTCGTGACGGCGTTCTAAGTTTGAATATCTAGGTCGGGGAACTGCACCTTGAACGTGCTGCCGATCCCCGGCTCGCTGCTGACGCTGATTGATCCGCCGTGTTCTTCCACCAGTTCCTTGGTGATCGACAGTCCCAGACCGGCCCCCGGGATGGCGGACCTCCGGACCGTGTCGGTCCGGTAGAAACGGGTAAAAAGGCGTTCCAACTCGTCCATGGTCATGCCCTGGCCCGTATCCGTAACCTCCAGTATCGGATCACCGGTCACGGAGCGATACGTCGAGACGTTGACGCAGCCGCCTGCAGGGGTGTATTTGAGTGCGTTGGAGAGCAGATTATCCACGATCTGTCCGAGCCGACGCTCGTCGCCGAGCAGATCAAGTCGGTTCGTCACCTTGGCGCTCAAACTGACAGCCAGCCGTTCAGCACGCGCGCTATGCGAGGGCAGGCAACCCTCGAGCACTTCCGTGAGATCCACCGGTTTCCTCGAGATCTCCACTTTGCCGGCGGCGGCATCGAGCAAATCCCCCACGAGGGCCAGTAAGCGTTCGGCATTGCGTTCGGCCACTCGCAGATACACCTTCACCGCTGGGTCAAGGTCCGCGGACTCGGAGGCCATCTCCAAGTATCCGACGATGGAGGTCAGCGGGGTACGCAGTTCGTGGTTCACCGTGGCCAGGAATTGGTCTTTGGCAGCGAGGGCCTCCAGAAGGTCGGTGACGTCGTGGAAGGCGATCACCGCTCCATGGTGTTGGCCATCGAGGAGCATCTGGCTGGCGGAGGCGTTGAACGCGCGCATTGCGTCTGGTCGGCCTCCCCAGACCAGTTGGCCCGAGTAGTCCTCTCCGAGGACTGCGCGGCGGACCGGACGCTGGTCCGCCGGTAGCGGTGTGGTCCGGTCGGCACCGAAGATCAACAGCCCCGCCTCATTCGGATCACTATCGTCCTCGGGGATGAGGGAGTCGTGGATGGTTCGCTGGGTGTCGTTCATCATCAGATCGTGGCCGCCTTCGTCGACCACGACGACGCCGACGTTGGCTGTATTGAGGACCGTGTTGACTAGCACCGCGTGTCTTTCCGCCTTCTCCAGCGCGCGGCGAGCGCTCCTTTGGGCCCGGGCGACGGCCAGGGACATGACGGCAATGGTCATCGTGAAGGCAAAGAGAACGACGGGGACTAGCAGCGGTTTGATGAGGGCCTTTGTTGAAAGCTCCGAACCCGCGAGGATCGTCTGGCCCCAGACCACGCCGAGTGGCAGGAGGAAAGAGACCGCCAGAACGAGGCCGGTCCGATAACGGGACCACGCCAACCAGAACAACGGCAGGGCCATCAGAATCGAAATACCGGTCAAGGTCTTAAAGCCAGCGAGCGACATCACGAAGAAGGCCAGCATGTCCATCAGCGGTACGAGGAGCACGACTGGCTCGGGCCAGCGCGTCCACGGCAGCACGGATGCGGCGACGGTAGCAGCAGCTATGGCGACAAAGCCGATCCACACACCGGGGGCCGAGAGCGCCGCCTGAGTATCGGCCACCAAAAAGAGGACGATGACGATGAGTGCGGCAATCGCCGAGGGGAGCTGGTTCACCGAGGCGAGCCCCCGGGCTCCCATTGCGGGAAGAGGTTCACGGAGGAAGCCGATGCGCAGAACGCGTCGGAGGCGAGCGGCAGGGGAGAGGGGACGGGCTGGTGCATCAACGCGTTCGTTCACCCATTCAGCCTACGGGGTACCGGAGCCCGACCTGTGCCGCAGGGCACGGGCTCCGACGATAGACTGAAGGCTCGCATCGCCGTCGATACTGGGGAGTTCGTTGTGCAGGAACATCGCGTGGCCGTCGTTGTCGAGGATGACGAAGATATCCGGGGACTTTTGGAGGCAGTGCTGTCGCAATCCGGATTCGTTGTTCACGCCACGGCATTGGGAAACGACGGAGTGGAACTGGTGAAACGGAATGCACCCGATCTGGTCACGCTGGACCTGGGCCTGCCCGATATCGACGGTTTCGAAGTGGCTCGCAGGATCCGGCACAGTTCAGATGCCCATATCGTCATGCTGACCGCCCGAACGGATGAGATCGACACGATTTTGGGGCTAGAGACAGGAGCGGATGACTTCCTGACCAAGCCCTTCAGCCCCCGGGAACTGAGGGCCCGGGTCGAAGCCATCATGCGCCGTCGAGAACGTCACCGGGTATCCGGTGAAACCTCGGCAGCGACGGGCGCACCAGCCGCGCCAGCTGTCGCGGAACCATTATCGGGCCAGCAAGTGGCCGCAAGAGAACCGGAGACGTCGACAACGTCTGTGGGCCTCAATGGATTGGTGCTGGATTCTGCCTCCTACTGCATTGAAGCCGAGGGCACGGAGATCGCAGTGACCCCTACCGAATTCGCCTTGCTCCAAGCCATTCTGGTTGGCGGGCGCACGGTACGGACCAAGACTTCACTGGTCAGAAGACTGCGTGATGAGGATGCCGACGCCGGTACGTTCGTCTCCGAAGCAGACGAGCGCAGCGTGGAAGTCCACATCGGGAACCTTCGGCGCAAGCTCGCGGACAACGCGAAGGCGCCCCGCTGGATCGAAACGGTCCGTGGCATCGGCTACCGTGCCGCCCGGCCCCGCCAGTCCGCAGGAGGGGCATGATCCCAGTTCAAGACACTAAACTGGAGCCATGACTTCCGTGGCACCCCTGGTTCTGGGCATTGAATCCTCCTGCGACGAAACCGGCATCGGGATCGTCCGGGGCGCCGAACTACTGGCCAACACGGTCTCCTCCTCCATGGACGAACACGTCCGCTTTGGCGGTGTCATCCCCGAAATTGCCTCCCGGGCCCACCTGGAAGCCTTCGTACCGACACTGGAGGAAGCCCTCTCCACTGCCGGCGTGCGCCTGGCCGACGTCGACGCGCTCGCCGTCACCTCGGGCCCCGGTCTCTCCGGGGCGCTCATGGTCGGAGTGGCCGCAGCAAAAGCCTTGGCCCTGGCCTCGGGGAAACCGCTGTATGCCATCAACCATTTGGTAGCCCATGTGGGGGTGGGGGTGCTCGACGGCGGGGCTCTGCCCGACCGGCTGGGTGCCTTGCTGGTCTCCGGGGGACATACCGAGATCCTGCGGGTGAATTCGCTGGCCTCCGATGTGGAGCTGCTCGGGGCCACCATCGATGATGCTGCCGGAGAAGCGTACGACAAGGTGGCCCGACTCCTGGGGTTGGGCTATCCGGGCGGACCTGTTATCGACACGATCGCCCGTGAGGGCGACCCGAAAGCCATCCGCTTTCCCCGCGGGCTTTCGCTGCCGAAATTCACCGGTACCGCCGAATCCCCGGGAAAACACCGCTACGATTTTTCGTTCTCGGGACTCAAGACCGCGGTGGCCCGTTGCGTGGAACAGTACCGGGCCCGCGGCGTAGAACTCCCGGTGGCGGACATCGCCGCCTCCTTCCAGGAAGCGGTGGTCGACGTGGTGACCAAAAAAGCCATCATGGCCTGCACCGAACACGGGCTGGACAACCTTCTGCTCGGTGGTGGCGTCGCGGCGAACTCGCGCCTGCGTGAACTACTTGCCGCCCGGTGCACCTCTGCTGGCATCACGTTGAGGGTTCCGCGGATCGGGTTATGCACCGACAACGGGGCGATGGTGGCGGCGCTGGCCTCACAACTGGTGATGGAGGGGGTCGAGCCCACCGGCCTAGAATTCTCCGCCGATTCCGGCCAACCGGTGTCGGCCATCAGCCTGTAGCCCGCTGCTCAGGCGATGTGCATTCTGGCGATGTTGTCCTTCACCACGGCGCGCAGGTCCCCTGAATTGGCGGCAGCGATCTTGCGTTGCCACTGGTAGCCGGCTCCACCCCGGATGATGCGTTCGACGTCGGCGAGTTCATCACTGCACCCCAGTTTGCGGGCCACCGGCTCCAACCGGTTCAGCTCTCGCATCAGGTGGTCGGTGACCAGCATTTCATCACCGGCGGCATTGAGGATGATGATCGCGTCCATGCCATAGCGGGCGGCCCGCCACTTATTTTCCGTGCGATGCCAGGGAGGCATCACGTCGATGCTGCCGCCGTGGTCCAAAGTGGTGGACATGTCATCCACCAGGCACTGGGTGAGGGCCGCAATGGCGCCGATGTCCTGCAGCGAGGACAAACCGTCGCAGATCCGCATCTCCACGGTTCCGAACCGGGGGACCGGGCGGACATCCCAGCGGATTTCGGAGATGTCGTCGATGACACCGGTGTGCAGCATGTCAGCGACGTAGCCTTCGAATTGCGACCAGGTGTCGAAATGGTAGGGCAGTCCCGCAGTGGGCAACTGCTGGAACATCAAGGCCCGGTGGGAAGCGTAGCCGGTGTCTTCCCCGCCCCAGAACGGGCTGGAGGCCGAAAGGGCTTGGAAGTGGGGCTGGTAGTTGATCAGGCCATCGACCACGGGTAGAGCCTTCTCCCGACGATCCAGGCCGACGTGGACATGCACCCCGTAGATCACCATCTGTTGGCCCCACCACTGGGTGCGATCAATGAGCTTGGCGTAGCGCTCCTGGTCGGTGACCGGCT
Organism: Glutamicibacter sp. BW78; assembly: GCF_002332245.1. Lineage (NCBI taxonomy): Bacteria > Bacillati > Actinomycetota > Actinomycetes > Micrococcales > Micrococcaceae > Glutamicibacter > Glutamicibacter sp. BW78. Next base: position 137,946 of record NZ_NRGU01000030.1, on the reverse strand, counting down.
GCAGCTTGGGGGAGGCGAAGGGGTGGGAGCCGGCGCTATAGAGGTCGATTCCCAGGGGATCGGTGACCTCGCGGATGACCCCGAGGTTCTCGTGGAGCTGGGTCTTGGCCTCGCTGACCGTTTCACAGACTCCGGTCACGATCTCGACCGTGTTCAACAGCAGCTCCTGCTTCACATGCGGGTGCTCCTCATCGGGATCCAACCCGCCATGGGCAGCATGAATGCCCTCCAACACCTGTTGGGCTACCGATCGCAGGTCCCCACTCTCGTGGTCCACGAGCGCAACTTCCCACTCGACGCCGAGCGTTGATTGCCGGGAGTCGGCGAAATCGATCTGCATCCGCGTTCCTGACGTCGGTGGGTATGAGTACCGGCTCAGTCTAGCTGTGGGGGACCGGCCGCTGGGGACGACCAGCTCACAGCGGTGTGACCTCGATGGCCAGACGGCGATCGCCGATCCGAGTGAGGACCAGCGTCGCCCGGCGTTTGGCTTTCTTCCCCACGCCGGCCAACAGCATCTTGCGTAGTTCCTCCGGTGCGACATCGAGCCCGCGTTTCTTGATGTCCAATATGCCGATCCCTTCGGACTTTGCCCACATGCGCAGCGCCTTGACGTTATAGGGGTGGACACGTAGCACTTCGTAGGCCCGGGCAAAGGGGGTCTGTACATGTTCGGGAGCGCAGAAGTAGGCAATATGCGGGTCGATCAGGTGGCCGCCGACCTGCTGAAGTGCCTCGGCCACCAGTCCGGCCCTGATGACCGCCCCATCGGGTTCGTAGAGGTAGCCTCCGATGTCGCCGACGGGAACCTCACCGCGCAGTGAGGCCCCGGCGTCGTGGTCCGTGGAGGAGGTCAGCTCGTGGGAACCCGCAGTGCCCACGACCAAGGCGGCTCGACGGACTCCTGCCCGGGCCAGCGGGCCGAACCACAGCGCGACTTCGGTGACATCGCCGTTAACCGAAACCCATTGGGCTTCGCAGTTGGCCGGGAGCGACTCATGGGGGATCCCGGGACCGAGCTTCACCCCGACGGGCAGCCCGCTGTCCGCCAATGCTTCGACATGGGACAACGGTGGGCTGAACGCTTCGGGGTCGAAGAGCCGGGAGGTGCCCGACGACGAGGTGGTGCGCCGTGCCGGATCCAACCAGACGGCGTCGAAGCCTTCCAGGTCGAAGGTGGTGGCATCCGTGTTGACCACGCGGGCATTGGGCCAGGGCATGAGGTTCACGGTGGCCGCCGCGGCGGTTGTCTCATCGAGTTCGACGGCGGTGACGTCTAGTTCCAGGGAGGCCATGGCCATGGAATCGACGCCCAGCCCGCAACCGAGGTCGGCCACCTTGGAGAATCCGGCACCGACGAACCGTTGGGCATGCAGGGCGGCGATACTGAGCCGGGTGGCCTGTTCGAGCCCGGCGCGGGTGAAGATCATGTGCTCGGCGAACGGGCCGAGCTTGCTGGTTCCCTGGGCGCGGAGTCGGGCCTGGTGGACGACGGCGGTGACCAGTTCGGCCTCGTGCCCCTCCTTGCGCAAGCGCAGGTTCAGTTCCAACGCCTCTTGGTCGGTGGTCGCCGCGTCGACGGGAAGGGAATTGAGCAGGCCAAAACCCTCGGGGGAGAGGATGGCGGCAAGATTTTCCGAGGCAGGCGCGGGGGATGGCATGGGAACCAGCCTAGTCGCCGGTTGGCTCGTCCGATCGCCTTCAAGAAGGGTAGTTGGGTCGAGGAGTCAACTGTGCTTGGTGCCCGCCATGGGGAGTTCTGCCCATGGCGTGGCTGCAGGGGCGCGGATATCTTGGTGGGTGAGGAAGTTCGGGGACCGGCTGAAAACTCGGATGGTTGCCGGTATCACGAGTAGCGGGGCAGATGCAGACGAGCGGTGTGCACGGGTACGCGATTGTCCCGGCGACGGTGCGCGGCGCGTTGCGACAAGTCAGAAGCGAACGGGAGGACCTGGATTCTCAGCGCGAAGCACTTTTGGGGACGATGGAAGACCTGATGGAAGCGACGAAGATGCGGTCACCGGCATGGAGGAATCGGTACAGGCCTTCGAACAGGGCGATGCCACGATGATGGACAGTGCACAAACCTCAATGCAGCAGAGTGTTGTTGTGGAAATCGACGACGCACTGACCGTGGAGGAATAGGTATGGTCATTGACGCGACGGGGCTTGAGGACTGGCCGGAGCCCGCAGTTATCGACTCTGCTGCTTCGGCTCTCGCCAAGAAGGGCAAAGACCTCTGCGAAAAGGTCGAGGATTGCGAGACGGCGTGGAAAGGCTTGTACCCGGGGTTCACCACGAAACCCGAGACGGCGCAGGAAAAGGTCAGAGAGTTGTTCGACCTGATCACGACCCACGGTGCGGCAGTCAAGGGTGCCACGTCCCTCGTCAAGGATGCCACGCAGGACTTCGCGTCGAAGATCCGCGAGCTGGAAATCCGCAAGACGGAGGCCCGTCTGCGCATCTCCGAACACGATGAACTCGTGGCCGCGGGCACGGAGGTTACCGCGGGCATCTAGACGACGGACCTGGTTCAGGAATACGTCAATATCCTCGTGGGGGACTTGGTCAAGGCGGCAGAGAACTGTTCCTCCACGCTGGAAGGCATCGATGGACAGGCCATTGAAAACGCCGGGCTGTTGAAACCGGAATTGGGCTCGGGTGACTACGTCACCATGGCCGCCTGGGCGACTTTCGACTCGGTGGTCTATCACTACACGGTTTCCACTGCGGTCGAGGTTCCCTTGTGGGATTACAGCACTACTGCTCCGAGCGCCGATTGGGTAGTCGACGTCGACGGCAATATCACTCGGGCACCATTCATCACTGGACCAGAACAGGTGGGGTCACGGGTAGAAATCCAGGACGTTGAGCATACCGGGACCAAGAAGGCGTGGACCGGCATGCGGACTCCCATCAACCAGTGGGCCTATGAGCGCTTTGATTGGTACAAGAACCGGGTCGATACCCATTCCACCCTCTATACCCAGGGTGGACCTCGTTTCTGGGACGTGAAGGGACGGATCCTCGACTTCGACGATGCGATGCGCAATGGTGGCAAACTCACCAAGGCCCTGCGCGTGGCCGGGCCGATTGCCACCGTTGCCACGATAGGACTCACCTATAAGGGCGAGCACGATCAGGCCGAGGCCGAGCTGGCCGCCGACCACCCTGATTGGACCCAGGACGAAATTTCAGCCCGCGCCCGAGAAATGGCTGGTGTTCAGGGAACGGTCCAGGTTGGCCTGGACATTGGTGCCGGGGTGGCGGGCGCTGCGATCGGCACTGCGATGGGTGGCCCCGTGGGCACGGTGATCGGTTTCGGCGTCGGCATCGGCCTCAGCTGGGTCTTGAACGAATCCGGAATCGGCGATGGAATCAAGGACATCGCCCAAGCCGCCCGGGATGGTGGCAAGGATCTCCTGGGGGACGCAGGCGATCAGGTCAGCGACGCGTGGAATTCAGTGTTCGGATAGTTTGTAGCCCGTCTGTGGATGCGGGCAGCCAAGAACTCGAGCGCGGACCGGCCACGTTGCCGACCGGCGTAGCGAACGACAAGGAGGCCGCACATGACGGCAGAACAACTGTCCCCGTGGGTGTCCTTCGCGTTCGGTCTGGTGAATTTCATCGCCGGGATACTGGCCTATCGTGGCCGATTCCAAGCCTGGCTGATGCTCAAGGGCTCGTTGATGCCCGGCTGGCCGGGGCTGGCTTCCTTGTATCTCGGGGTGGCCTTCATGATGATCGGCGTGGGGCCCCTAGTCCTGGGGTATGCGCCACCCTTGCTTCAGCTGGCCCATTTCTTCCTGTTGTTTCCGAGTCTGGTCGTGGGCATCATCGCCGTGTTCTGGCTCCCTTCCTTCATGCTTCCGGCCTGGATCAAGGAAACCCGCAGAAGAATACGAGCAGGCGAGGATCGGCTCTCCCAGGCACTCGCGCCTGGTGGTGCACTCTATGGCCGTCTCGGCGTCGCTGCCCGGCACCACAACGGGGGACAGGGCGGGCCCCGGGGCGCGAAACCGGATGACGATGGGGAGAGCCGATGAGCTCCGACATCCCGACAGGGGGTGGCCCAGGGAAGTTCACCAGACCGTTGGCCTGCCCTGCCCACCGGAGTGGGTCAGGCTTGCAGGGGAAGCCGACACGATGGTGTTGGCCTATCCCGAGGTCTCTCCAGATACGTTCCGTCCGAACATCGTCGTGCGCAGCCGGCCCACCTCTGGTTCGCTTCCGGCGCTGGGCGCGCAGTCACTCGCCGGAATATTGGGTGGGATACCAGGCTCCCATTGCATCGCACACGATCGCGGGGAGGTGGCTGGTCGGCCTGCGCGGGGTCAATTATTCACCTTCTCCACCAACGAACACACGGTGCTGATTGACCGTTGGTTGTGTTTCGCCGGAGCGAACGCCGTAGAAATCGCTGCGCATTACACCGTGGAACAACAGGAGGACATTGCCCCGCTGTTCGCCGAGATCCTTGCTGGGGCGATCATCGATGATGCAGTAGCCGATGGATCGATGCCCGAACCCATGCGTGAACCGCCGCTGGACCCGTACCTCCAGGAAGCCTCGGGGATCCGTGCCGAAGCCGTGGACCGGGTCTGCCGGATCCAGCCGTATCGACCGGCAGGCCCCGTGTTGACTGATGCGGCCTTCCGTTTGGTCATGGACCATGCCGGGCAGCGTCGGCTGGGGAAGATGCAGATGATGGCCGCGGCCGGGGAGTGCGCCGAACTAGTGGCCGTAGGACTCATGGAGCCGGACGGCGCCTTCACCCGCGCCTTCGAGCTGTTGTCGGTTCCCCTGAATTCGGCTCGACGACGGTTTGTCGTCGAAGGCCAGTACGGTACCCAAACCACCCAGCTTGATGCTTGGGCAGGGGGAGGCTGCGTGCTGGTGGCCTCGCGGCCCTCGCATGCGCAGCTGGTGCTCGGTGAGACGGAAAACGCCGTCCCGCCGGGGGCTGTACGCCTGGACGTGATCCGTGAGGGGAGCCTGCCGGGTGTCATCGCTGCCTGGGCCGGTCTGGGGCCCGCGTGGAGCGTGCCGGGAAGCGTCGACCAAGTTCCCATGGGGGCCTTTGAAAACAGGCTTGAAGGTTCCGGCGCCCCGCCTGCGGGAGCGGATCGCGCTTTGGAGCGAGCATGGGCCCAATCTTGGTTCGTGTGGCGCTTTAGGATGCCGGATCTGGACATGGAACGAGCGTGGCTTAATGCCGGGAGTGCCGGACACTTTGCGATTGGCCGCTCCCCGGAAGGGACCATGATGGTCCAAGCAACGCCATCGGCACATGTCTGGAAAACCATGAGCCAGGAGATCGGGCTGGCTCTTCAACTTCACTAGCTTCATCGAGGGTTGCGGCGGTGTACTTCACGGTGACCTTGGCGGGGATTTCCTCGCCCGCACCGCGGAATGCCAATGAAGAGCCGGGGGCGCGCGCAAAGTCGGTGGCAGGTACCGTTGGATCATGAACCCCGCCGATGAATTCCCCGCCCCCTCACCAGGTGCCCCGGCTACTTCGATCCCGGGGGGCGGGAAGGCAGCTGAGGGCCTCCCTGAAACCGGTGACGGACTTCTGGACAGCTTCCCGGAAGCCCTGGCAGCCGGAGACGTCGACGCGGGGGAGGCCATCTGGCCCCGTGGTTCGGCTCTCGGATTCCGGGTCGTCCTCTATGCAGCTTTGTCCATCGGCGTGGTGGCCGGACTGTCTCTCATTGCGGCCTGGGGCATCCAAGCAGTATTGACCGGCTCCTATCTCCGCGGCGGAGGCGAATACTTCGGCTCCGGTATCGAGGCGAGCACGGCGAGGGAACTGTTGTCCTTACCGGTCGGGGGATTCATCTCGGTCCTTCTGCTTTGCCTCATCGGCATGTGCATCGGGGTCTGGGGCATCCAGCGCGGCAAGGCTGCTCACAGTGTCTGATTTGGCACTCGCCTTGACCGAGTGCCAGCGACCTCATAGAGTCTGTATTAGCACTCGAAGACATCGGGTGCTAAAGCCTGAGGTACTTGCCAGCTGGCACCGCGACGACGGTTGGTACACCCCAACGGCCCCGTAACCATTGGTAACTCACGCAAAGGAGAGATCCGCATGTCGGTCTCCATCAAGCCTCTCGAGGATCGCATCGTTGTTCAGCCGCTCGAGGCAGAACAGACCACGGCTTCCGGCCTGGTCATCCCTGACACCGCCAAGGAAAAGCCCCAGGAGGGCAAGGTCGTGGCAGTGGGCCCGGGTCGCGTTGACGACAACGGCAACCGCGTTCCCGTCGACGTAGCCGAGGGCGACGTCGTCATCTACTCGAAGTACGGCGGCACCGAGGTCAAGGTCGGCGGCGCCGAGTACCTCGTCCTCTCCGCCCGCGACGTTCTGGCCATCGTCGTCAAGTAGTTCCCGAGCGTGAAGCCCCGGCCCCAGCGGCCGGGGCTTCACGCGGTGAGCAAGGAGTAGCAACATGGCAAAGCAGCTTTCATTCAACGACGACGCCCGCAAGGCGCTCGAGGCCGGCATCAATAAGCTGGCCGATACCGTCAAGGTCACGATCGGCCCGCGCGGCCGCAACGTGGTCCTGGACAAGAAGTGGGGAGCCCCCACGATCACCAATGACGGCGTGACCATCGCCCGCGAGATCGAGCTTGACGATTCCTACGAGAATCTCGGAGCCCAGCTCGCCAAGGAGGTCGCCACCAAGACCAACGATGTCGCCGGTGACGGAACCACCACCGCCACGGTGCTCGCTCAGGCACTGGTCAAGGAAGGATTGCGCAACGTCGCGGCCGGCGCTGCGCCGGGCGAGATCAAGCGTGGCATCGAGGCCTCGGTCCAGGCCGTGACGGCCCGTCTGGCAGAGAACGCCCGCCCCGTTGAAGGCGAGGACGTGGCCAACGTGGCCGCGATCTCCGCCCAGGACGACGAAATTGGCGAGCTGCTGGCCAAGGCGTTCGGCACGGTCGGCGCCGAAGGTGTCATCACGATCGAGGAATCGAACACGACCTCGACCGAAATGACCATCACCGAGGGCATGCAGTTCGACAAGGGCTACCTGTCCCCGCATTTCGTGACCGACCCGGAACGTCAGGAAGCCGTCCTCGAAGACGCCATGATCCTGATTCACTCCGGCAAGATCTCCGCCGTGCAGGACTTCCTGCCGCTGCTGGAGAAGGTCCTGCAGGCCAATAAGCCGCTGTTCATCATTGCCGAGGACGTTGAGGGCGAAGCCCTGTCCACGCTGGTGGTCAACAAGCTGCGTGGCACGCTGAGCGTCGTGGCCATCAAGGCCCCGGGCTTCGGCGATCGCCGCAAGGCCATGATGCAGGACATCGCGATCCTCACCGGTGCCCAGGTCGTGTCCCAGGACCTCGGACTGAAGCTGGACCAGGTCGGTACCGAGGTTCTCGGTTCCGCCCGCCGCATCACGGTCACCAAGGACAACACCACGATTGTCGACGGCAACGGCGACACCGCGGATGTCGATGATCGCGTGGCCCAGCTCAAGGCCGAAATCGGCCGCACCGATTCCGAGTGGGACAAGGAAAAGCTCCAGGAGCGTCTGGCCAAGCTCTCCGGCGGTATCGGCGTGATCCGCGTCGGCGCAGCCACCGAGGTTGAGCTCAAGGAACGCAAGCACCGCATCGAAGACGCCGTCTCCGCCACGCGTGCAGCGATCCAGGAAGGCATTGTCGCCGGTGGCGGTACCGCCCTGGTCGACGCGCTCTCCGTGCTGGACACCGACCCGAACGTGACCGCCCTCGAAGGCGACGCCGCTGCTGCGGTGGGCATCGTCCGCCGTGCACTGGTCCAGCCGCTGCGCTGGATCGCCCAGAACGCAGGCTTCGATGGCTACGTCGTGGCGAACCACGTCTCCGAGTCGGCGGTGAACTCGGGCTTCAACGCCAAGTCCGGTGAGTACGAGGACCTGCTGGCAGCCGGTGTCATCGACCCGGTGAAGGTGACGCGTTCAGCACTTCAGAACGCCGCTTCGATCGCCGCCCTGGTGCTCACGACCGAGACCCTGGTCGCCGATAAGCAGGAAGACGACGACAGCGACGGCCATCAGCACTAGGTCGTCACGCGACGCAGGACCCTCTCCCCGCATCAACTGCGGTGGGAGGGTCTCCTGCGTTAATGGAGGTGGGCTGTGCCGCCTGAGGAGTGGTGGCCCTCGGTTGGACCCACCCGGCCTGTAACAGTTCGGTAACGGTGGGCTGCTAAAGTGGTGGACGCCGGGCAGGGACGGACCCCGGCGGATGTTAGGTACCAGCCACAGGAAGGCGGCGAAACCATGTCTGATCCACGCCGCTACCGACCCGGAACCGCGACTCCGGCCCCGAGCAAACCGCATTACCGCCCCGAAGTTCAGGGCCTTCGCGCTTTCGCCGTACTCATGGTGGTCACCTACCACGTCTGGTTGGGACGCGTCTCCGGAGGCGTCGATGTCTTCCTGCTGATCTCGGCGTTCCTGCTGACCTCATCGTTCGCCTATAAAGTGTCCGCGGGGAAGCCGATCGGGCTGCTGAGGTACTGGTTGCACCGGTTCAAATCACTGTTGCCGGCAGCCGTCGTCGTCCTCTTGGCCGTTCTTCTAGCTACCGCGGCGCTGCTGCCCAGGACCCGGTGGGGCGAGGTCTTCGAACAGACCTGGTCGACTCTTTTCTATACGCAGAACTGGACGCTGGCGCGGGAATCGGTGGACTATTACGCCGAAAACCATGGAGCCGCCAGCCCCTTGCAGCACTTCTGGTCGCTGTCGATCCAAGGGCAGGTCTTCATCCTGTGGCCGCTGGTCATCGGAGCGGCCGCACTCGTCTGGAAACTGCTCCGCAGGGCTCGTCCACACGTAGGATTCGGCTCCGTCCTAGCGGTGGCCTTCGGCCTCGTCTTCATCGGTTCCTTGACGTACTCGATCCACATCACGAGCACCAGCCAGTCCTGGGCCTATTTCGACACCGGGGCCCGGCTGTGGGAGTTTGCTCTCGGGTCCTTGCTGGCCGTGCTCCTTCCCCATATCGGCCAATTGCCGATGGCGGTGCGTGTGGCCCTGGGGTGGGCTGGCATGCTGGCGATGCTTTCCTGCGGCATCCTGCTGCAGGTCCAGCAGCAGTTTCCCGGATACATCGCCCTCTGGCCGACCTTGTCGGCTGCGGCGATCATCACCGCCGGACGGACGGGACATCCGTTCGGCGTCGACCGGTTGTTGGCGGCCCGCCCGCTGACCCGGCTGGGGGACCTTTCATACGCGCTGTATCTCTGGCACTGGCCCATCCTGGTGATCTATCTGTCGGTGAATCGACTCGATGAACCCGACTTTCTGGGTGGTCTTGGCGTCATCGGACTGTCCTTGGGGCTGGCTTGGGTGACGACCAAGGGCGTTGAGACCCCATTCCACGGCTGGCGGTGGCCCACGCTACGGCGCCGACGGCTCGGACTCGTCGTCGGTCTGCTGGTGGGCATGGTCGCGATGCCCCTGAGCGGCTGGCAGGCTCGGGTTGCCGCCGACGAAACGGCAGCCCAGTCCCAACCGAAGCTGGACAACCCCGGTGCCGCATCCTTGACGCCGGGTTACGAGCCCACCGGAGACCCCGAAGCCATGGTGCGTCCACTAGCGACCCAACTCTCGGGGGAGTGGGCGAACTACGGCGGTGAATGTGGCCAGGGCTATGAACTCACGGACCCGGTCATGGAATTTTGCCAAATGGGCGGGGATCCGCAGACCGCCGATCAGACCATCATCGTCCTGGGGGATTCGCACGCCCAGCATTGGACCAGCGCACTGGACCAGGCGGCCCAGAAGAACAACTGGGCGTGGGTGCTGATCAACCGCAACGCCTGCCGGTTCGGCGCCGAGGACCGCAGCCGTGATGCCGAATGCAACGAATTCAACGAGGCGGCCACCGACTACGTGCTGGACCACGAGGCAGACGCCGTACTGACGCTCGGTACTCTCACGCAGGCCTACGGGTCCACCGATGAGCGCACCCCTGCCGATGAGGAGACCGTCGTCCCTGGCTACGAAGAAGGAATCCGGCCCTTCCTCGAACAAGGCAAACAGGTCATTGCGATGCGCGATACCCCCCGCTTCGGGCTCGGTGTGCCCGAATGCGTGGACCTCAACGGGCCGGACTCCGAACAATGCCAGGTCCCCCGAGATGAGCTCATCGCCGCCGACTCCCCGCTGGATGACCTCCACGCCGAAGCCATGAGGGGAGAACTCCCGGGCGACCTGGGCTTTTTGGATATGACCAGCGAACTCTGCCCGGACGGAATCTGCCGCCCCGTCATCGGCAACGTGTTGGTCTATCTCGACAAATCCCATCTGACCAAGACCTACGCGCGCAGCACCTCCGAGGTGTTCGAACGCCGACTGAAATCGGCACTGGACTGGTAAAGGCACCCCGCCCCAGGGTTGCGTTGCACACACCACCGGAGCTAAGGCGTGTCAGTCGGGCGCCGAAGGTCCTAGGATGTAAGCAATCCTCTGACGGCTTCGAAAGGTTCCCCGTGTCCGAGTTCAATCCCTTTGCCCTTGAAGGCCTCACCTACGACGACGTACTGCTGCTGCCCGGGCCCACGGACGTCATCCCTTCGGAAGCGGATACCTCCACGCGGCTGACCAAGCGGATCAACATCAACATCCCGTTGCTCTCCGCGGCCATGGATACGGTCACCGAGGCGCCGATGGCGATCTCGCTGGCCCGCCAAGGCGGCATCGGCATCATCCACCGCAACCTCTCCATCGACGACCAGGCCCGCCAGGTCGACCAGGTCAAGCGCAGTGAATCAGGGATGATCACCGACCCGGTGACCATCAGCCCGGATGCTACCTTGCAGGAGCTGGATGACCTCTGTGGCCACTACCGGGTCTCCGGACTGCCGGTCGTGGATGCGGAAAAGAAGCTGCTGGGCATCATCACCAACCGGGACACCCGCTTCATCCCCCTCGAACAGTTCCTGACCACCAAGGTCTACGAGGCGATGACCGCGATGCCGCTGATCACCGCGAGGGTCGGTGTTCCCCGCGATGAAGTCATCGCACTGTTGAGCAAGCACCGCATCGAGAAGCTCCCGCTGGTCGACGACGCCGGCGTCCTGCAGGGCCTGATCACCGTCAAGGACTTCGATAAGGCCGAGCAGTACCCGCTGGCCACCAAGGACGAGGAGGGGCGTCTGCGCGTTGGTGCAGCCGTCGGCTTCTTCGGTGAAGGTTACGACCGCGCCATGACCCTGGTCGAGGCAGGGGTTGACGTCCTGGTCGTGGATACGGCCAACGGCCACAGCCAGGGTGTGCTGGATATGATCGCCCGGCTGAAGAAGGACCCGGCGGCAGCCCATGTGGATGTCATCGGCGGTCAGGCGGCCACCCGTGAGGGGGCCCAGGCGATCATCGATGCCGGCGCGGACGCGATCAAGGTCGGGGTCGGTCCGGGCTCGATCTGCACCACGCGTATTGTCGCCGGCGTGGGTGTCCCGCAGATCACCGCCATCTACGAATCCGCCAAGGCGGCCATCCCCGCAGGCGTGCCACTGATCGCCGATGGCGGTCTGCAGCATTCGGGCGATATCGGCAAGGCCCTGGTCGCCGGCGCCGATTCGGTGATGCTCGGCTCCCTGTTGGCCGGCACGGCCGAATCCCCGGGTGAACTGGTCTTCATGAATGGCAAACAGTTCAAGGCCTACCGCGGCATGGGCTCCTTGGGCGCCATGCAAACCCGGGGGAAGAACACGTCCTTCTCGAAGGACCGCTACTTCCAGGCCGACGTCCCCTCGGACGAGAAGCTGATCCCCGAAGGCATCGAAGGCCAGGTTCCCTATCGCGGCCCGGTCGCAGCCGTCGCACACCAGTTGGTCGGCGGGCTTCACCAGACCATGTTCTACGTCGGCGGACGCACGATTCCGGCGTTGAAGGAGCGTGGGAAATTCGTGCGCATCACCGCTGCGGGGCTGAAGGAATCCCACCCCCACGACATCACGATGACCGTCGAAGCCCCGAACTACCGAACGCGCTAACCACGTGGCCCAGCCGAAGCAGCTCAAGAAGCTCACCCGTGAACGCATGGAGCGTACGGGGGAGTCCTACACCACAGCACGCAAGGCCCTCCTCGACGGCCGTCCCGAACGTCCCTCGGCGCGCCCCGCTCCAGCGGGTACCCCGATACGCGCGGGCGATCCGGCTGCCCGGTCGGGTCAACCGGCGGCGGATCCTCATGAGCTACCGGAGTACCCGGCACCGGCTGGGGTGACCCAGTACGACGCAGGTCTCTGGCACCGGGTGCTCACCCAGGCCGGGGTGGCCCACCCGCTGACCGGCCAGCCGCTCAGCGAGGCACTGCTGGCCGGCCTGGCCGGGGGCATCGGTTTCATGGTGTTCGTCTTCGACGATGCATCGACCACGACCGCCACGGTGGTCACCCGGGCCCACCCCGAGCCCTATACGGCGAATCTGTTAACCCGCAGCGGGGCAAAGGTTCGCGAGCAGAAGACCGGCAGCGCCCGGCTGGCTGCCCAATACTTGGACGCCGGACTGGACGCCGGCCGTGCCGTCGTCGTCCGGATCAGCAGGGCTTCCCTGCCGTGGATGGAGATCGGCATCGCCGATGAGGACGAACCAGTGGATGTGGCGGTACTCGGCGAACATGACGAGGAGGAGCTGATCATCGATGACGGCTCCGGGGAACTGCAGCTGATTGCCCCCGAAACCTTGGCCGCTGCCCGCAGTCGACTCAAGGCCCTGAAGAACTGGCAGGCATGGGTGCCTTCTTCCGGTGGGCCCGATGTTGAAACGCTGAAAAGAAACATCCTTCAAGCCATCGAAGAGACCACCGGGCGTCTGCTGGGGACCAGCGATCTGAACGACCTGCCGGCACACTTCGCCCCACAGGTGGGGATTACCGGCCTGCGCACTTGGGCCGGGCAACTGCGTGACACCACTTCGGCTCAGGGGTGGACCGGGCTCCTCTCCGAACCGGGCCGGCTGGCCCACGCCTTGGACACGGTCGTCGAGTTCCTCACCGATGGACGCTACGGAGGCCCGGGAGGACTGCGGGGACTCTACGCAGACTTCCTCGACGAGGCCTCGGAGCTGCCGGGCCTTGAACGGCTGGCCGAGTGCAGCCCCGACTACCGGGCTGTGGCCGGACAGTGGGATGAGCTGACCGACATGATTGATCCCGATATCGACCCGGATGAACGAAGCGGGCATTTCGCAGCCATCGCCGACCGGGTGGAGCCGTTGGCCGTGGCCGAGGAAAACGCGGCAACCCGACTCGTCGAGGTGCTCGCCACGATCAGCGAGTAGGCGGCGTCCGTGGCGGAGCGGCGACGGCGGGAAGAGCGCCGGAAAAACCGTTGTCACTTCGGGGATCATTTTTGTCGGCCCATGCGTTGTACCCGGTAGGATCAGTGAAACGAACTTATTGAGGAGAACACCATGGCCCGTGGGGGCAACCCGATGTTCCAGTCCAAGGCGTTCCGCGAGCAAATGCGGCCCGAGGGGAACACGACCACCAGTGACCAGCGCACGGCCGAGCCGATGAGCTCGCAGTCCCTGCAGGATCTCTACAACTCACCGTCAGCCTCACCGGCCCAGACCGGACGGCTGACCTATAACGACGTCGTCTCCAAGACCGTGCTGATGTGGGGCCTCCTGGTCATCACGGCAGTGATCGGCTGGCAGGTCCCGGCGCTGATGCTTCCAGGGATGCTCGTCGGCTTCGTGCTGGCGCTGGTCAACATCTTCAAGCGCGAGCCCTCCCCGGTGTTGATCATGCTCTATGCCGCGGCCGAAGGCGTGTTCCTCGGTGCCATCTCGGCGGTGTTGAACGGCATGTATGAGGGCATTGCCGTCCAGGCGGTACTGGCCACCTTCTCCGTCTTCGCCGTGACCCTGCTGCTTTACCGCTCCGGCAAATACCGGGCGACCCCGAAGATGACCAAGATGTTCACCATCGCCATGGGCGCCTACCTGCTGTTCAGCCTGGTGAACCTGGGCCTGATGCTGTTCGGCGTCACCGATTCCATGTTCGGACTCCGTTCGGGATGGATGGGCCTCGCGATCGGTGCGCTGGCCGTCCTGCTGGCCACCTACTCGCTGGTGCTGGACTTCACCCAGATCCAGCGCGGCGTCGAACAGGGCGCCCCGGCGAAGTTCGCCTGGACCGCAGCCTTCGGCCTGACCGTGACCATGGTGTGGCTGTACGTGGAGATTCTGCGCATCATCGCCATCATGCGAGAACTCTAGGCACGAATCCATCACGGACGACGGCGGTGCCCCTCAGGGTGCCGCCGTCGTCATGTATGCGGCACCCGGTTCCCCGCGGCGATATCGTAGGAGAACATCCAGCCAGGAAGGGAACAGCGATGAGTGGAACCACGGCCGCGCCCACGGGTCGGCAGTTCACGATCCGCGGCGGCGGAGCCGAAGCCGTCGTCACCGAATTGGCTGCGGCCCTGCGCATCTACCGCCGGAACGGCATCGACCTGGCCCAGCCCTTCGGTGAACACGAATTGCCGCCCTCCGGCTCGGGAATCCTGCTGGCCCCCTGGGGGAACCGGATCCGTGACGGGCGGTGGGAACTGGACAGGCAGACCCAGCAACTGGACCTGACCGAGGTGGCCAACGGCAACGCCATCCACGGCCTGCTGCGCAATACCGGATACCGCCTCGAGGCCTCCAGCGAATCGTTGATCTGCCTCTCGGCCGAGATCTTCCCGCAGCACGGTTTCCCCTTCCGGATGACCCATACCGTGACCTACGCCCTCGACGCAGAAGGCGGGCTCTCGGTCACCCAGGATTTGCTGAACCACAGTGAACGCAAGGCCCCCGCAGCACTCGGGGCCCACCCCTATCTACGGTTGGGGGAGGTGCCCACCGAAGAACTGCTGGTGACCGTGCAGGCCGACACCGTCCTGGAAACCGACGAACGACTCATCCCCACCGGGACCTCGCCCGTGGACGGGGATACTGATCTGCGCGCCGGACGCCGCGTGGGAGACCTGCGCATCGATATCGGCTTGACCGGACTGACCCTGCACGACGACGGGGTACACCACCACCGTCTCACCGCGCCCGACGGGCGGGCCGTCGGGCTGTGGGCCGATGCCGGCTTCGGGTACGCCCAAGTCTTCGTCACCGAGGGGTACGCCGGCCAGCCGTTGGCGGTGGCCATCGAGCCGATGACGGCGCCGGCGAATGCCTTCAATTCAGGTGACGGACTGACCTGGTTGGCCCCACATGAGCACCTGATCGGGCGTTGGGGCATCGAATCATGGCTCTAACCCCCGAGCCGGGACACCGCAACGTCACCGGGGATCTTCCGTATGGTGTGCGAATGGCCGCAGCCTGGAGCTGGCGAGTAGCCATCATCGTGGCCACGACGGGCCTGATGCTCTGGCTCCTCAGCCACGTTTCCCTGCTGGTCATCCCCCTGATGATCGCTGCACTTCTGGCCGGGTTGCTGATGCCGGTGGTGCGGTTGCTGCGGCGGTGGAAGCTCCCCAACGGGTTGGCCACCGGGGTCACCATGTTGCTGTTTTTGGCCGTCATCACCATTTTGCTCTCGCTGGTGGGGCGGACCATGGCCCGGGGCATGATGAGCCTATGGCAGCAGGCACTGGCCGGCGTTTCCCAGGTCCAGCACTGGCTATCGGACGGGCCACTCCAGCTGAGCAACCAAGACCTGGATCGCTACCTCGACGGGGCCCTGAGCCAGCTGCAATCCAATAGTGACACGATCCTCAGCGGTGCCGTGTCCTGGGGCAGTGCGCTCGGGCACGGTGCCGCCGGCCTGCTGCTGGCCCTCTTCTCGTTGGTCTTCTTCCTCCTCGAAGGCGAACGCATCTGGACGTTCGTGGTGGGGCTGATGCCCCGTCGGGCCCGCGCCGCGACCGATGGCGCCGGACGCCGGGGCTGGATCAGCCTGGTCAACTACACCAGGGTGCAGCTCTTTGTCGCCTTCATCGACGCCGTCGGTATCGGTGTTGGTGCCGCCATCCTCGGGGTACCGCTGGCCTTTCCGTTGGGTGGACTGGTCTTCCTGGGCTCGTTCATCCCCATCATCGGTGCGCTGGCCACCGGCGCCCTGGCCGTCCTCTTGGCCCTGGTGGCCAACGGCTGGATCAACGCGCTCGTCATGCTCGCCGTCGTCCTGCTGGTCCAGCAGGCAGAATCTCATATCTTGCAGCCGCTGGTCATGGGCAGGGCGGTGAGCCTCCACCCCTTGGCCGTCGTCTTGGCCGTGACCGGCGGCACGCTCATTGCCGGTATCACCGGCGCCCTGTTCGCCGTGCCGGTGATGGCCGTGCTGAACACCATGATCCGCTATATTTCGGCGCGCGGCTGGGAAACCCCCGGGGCGTGGGCCGTGGATGGCGATCCGCCCCCGGGTCCCAGCGCGCCATTCACTGCGCCGGCAGACCTCGACGGCGAAACCGATGCCGTCCCGTCGCCCGGCCCCCGCACCGGAGAACCCCCCCGGTGACCGACTCCCTTGATGAAAGCGTCCCCATGCAGCAGCCACCCGATACCACCACCCACCAGACCCTGCCCGTCTCCCTGGCCGATATCGAAGCAGCCGCCGAGCTCCTGGAGGGCGTCATCGCGCACACCCCGGTGGAACACTCCCGTGCCTTGGGAACCTTGACCGGCAGCGATGTCTACCTCAAATGCGAGAACCTCCAGCGTGCTGGTTCCTTCAAGGTCCGTGGCGCCTATGTGCGCATGGCCCGGCTGAGCGAGGAAGAGAAGGCCCGCGGTGTCGTCGCCGCTTCGGCCGGCAACCACGCCCAGGGTGTCGCCGTGGCCGCCGCACGACTGGGTATCACCGCCAGGATCTATATGCCGTTGGGTGTGGCCCTGCCCAAACTCACCGCGACCAAGGATCACGGTGCCGAAGTGATCCTGCACGGGCATAACGTCGATGAGGCGCTTGCGGAGGCCCAACGCTATGCCGACGCCACCGGAGCGGTGTTTGTGCACCCCTTCGACAACGCCGACATCATTGCCGGTCAGGGAACCATCGGGTTGGAGCTGCTGGAACAACTGCCCGACGTCGACACCGTGCTCATGGGAGTCGGTGGGGGAGGCCTGCTGGCCGGCGTGGCGACGGCGGTGAAAGCCAAGGCCCGCGAACAGGGCCGGGAGATCCGGGTCATCGGCGTCCAAGCCGAGAATGCTGCCTCCTATCCGCCCTCGCTGGCCGCCGACGCGCTCGTGCCCTTGGAGAAGGTTTCCACGATCGCCGACGGCATCGCCGTGGGCCGTCCGGGCCAACTGCCGTTCACGATCATCCGTGAGCTGGTGGACGACGTCGTGACGGTCAGCGAAGATGCGCTGGCCCGGGCCCTGGTGTTCTTGCTGGAGCGCTCCAAACTCGTGGTGGAACCGGCGGGCGCCGTCGGGGTCGCGGCCCTGTTGGAGGGCAAACTGGCCGAACTGGGCATCGATTCTCAGCGCACCGCCGTCGTCCTCTCGGGAGGCAATATCGACCCGTTGCTGCTGCTGAAGGTGATCCAGCGTGGCCTCGCGGTCGCTGGACGCTACCTGACGGTGCGGATGATGCTCGATGACCGGGCCGGAGAGCTGGCCACGATTTCCCGGGTGATCGCCGAATCCGATGCCAACGTCACCGGAGTGGACCACACCAGGATCGGTGGTTCGCTGTCGATGGGGGATGTGGCCATCACCATTGATATGGAGACCAAGGGCCACCTGCATTCCGAACAGGTGCTGGACAACTTGCGCGCGGAAGGCTTCCAGCCGCTCATCATCACCACCTGAGCAGGTTTTCTGGTTAAAAACCTGCGGCCTGCATCTCCCCGGGGGGAGATGCAGGCCGCAGCGGCAGGTACTTAGCCGACGTAAGGCGTCGCGGAAATGATCTCCACGTCGATCGACTTACCGTTCGGCGCGGTGTAGCTGAGCTTATCGCCGACCTTCTTGCCATGGACGGCAGCGCCGATGGGTGACTTTTCGCTGTAGACCTCGAGACCCGAGTCGCCGGCGACTTCGCGGCTGCCGAAGAGGAAGGTGGTTTTGTCGCCGGCGATATTCGCCTCGACGAGCATGCCGGGCTCCACCACGCCATCATCGGCCGGGGCGTCGCCGACTTCGGCTTTCTGCAGGAAGTCCGAGAGGTACTGGATCCGGGCTTCGGCTTTGCCCTGTTCCTCCTTGGCGGCATGGTAGCCACCATTTTCTTTCAGGTCGCCCTCGGAACGGGCCTGCTCGATCTTGTCGACGATCTCAGCGCGGCCGGGACCCTGCAGGTGCTCAAGTTCAGCGGACAAGCGGTCGTATGCCTCCTGGGTGAGCCAGAGAGCCGGTTCATGGTTGGTGGTCAACGTACTTCTCCTTGTAGTAAATGGGCCGGTCGGATGACCGGCCACTGAACTGCAGTGTTTGCCCCGCCCGAGGCGATGCAAGCAAAGACCCCGCCATACGTGGTGAAGAACCGCGGTCCGTCACCAGTTCAAGGCGGGGTGGATCGTATGTGAACGATTTTAGCCATTATCCGGCGAAACCCCAAGTGGCCTACCCCACGGTGGTCATACTTGGCCTAGCCGGCGACCCAACAGGTGGTCACTCCACCGGTGACTCCGAGCGATTCGGTGCGCAGGTCAAAGTCCTTGATGATCGTTTCGCGTCCGGTGCCTTCGGTGGCCCCGAACGTGACGGTCTTCCAACCGACGACGGCGTAGGACTCATTCATCACCCGCACATTGCATGAAACGGTGTCCCGGGGCTTCTTTTCCAGCTGGATGGTGACGTTGGCGCTCGTGTTTGAGGTGATGTCGAACGCAACATCTTTGCTCGAATAGGGCTTGACGTTCCACCAGGCGACCACGCCTGCGGCGATGATCGCCAGGACGAGGGCCACGGAGATCATGACGATTTTGCGCCGCCGGGTCAGGCCGCGCTTGGGTGCGCCATAACGATTGGCTACGCTGGACGGTGGCGCGTCGTCCGTTGAAGGAGGGGGCGCCGGCTGCTGGGTGTTCATCCCCACCAGTCTAGGTCTTTTCGCAGGACGGCAAACCGGCCGTCCTGATGGCATTGAGGAGCAGCTCATCGTGGAAGAATCCCGGGTCGTTCCCGTCCCGCCGTCAGAGGGTTTCCGACTTCTGGCTGTCCATGCCCACCCGGATGACGAGTCCAGTAAGGGTGCGGCCATGATGGCCGCCTACGCCCAGGCCGGGGCGCGTGTCATGGTGGCCTCCTGCACCGGTGGGGAACGCGGAGACATTCTCAACGCGTCCGCAGGCGAACTGGCCCACGCCCACCGGGATCTGGCGGGCCTGCGTCGCAAGGAAATGGCCGAAGCCGCCGCCGCGTTGGGCATCGAGCACCGGTGGATCGGTTTCGTGGACTCGGGCCTTCCGCAGGGGGACCCGCTGCCACCGCTGCCTTTCGGGTCCTTCGCCACCCAGAGCCTCGAGCGGGCTGCCGCCCCGTTGGTGAAATTGATTCGTGAGTTCCGTCCCCAGGTGATGACCACCTACGACGAAAATGGGGGATACCCGCATCCGGACCACATCATGACCCACCGGGTATCCGTCGAGGCTTTCGAAGCAGCTGCCGATCCCGCCCGCTACCCCGAACTGGGTGAGCCGTGGGAGGTCTCCAAGCTCTACTACGACCGCGCCTTCAGCCCGGACCGTATTCGCACCTTGCACTACGCCATGGTGGAGAACGGCATTGATTCCCCCTACGAAGAGCGGGTCAAGGCCTTTGAAGCGCACCCCGACGAAGAGATGTTCCGCTGGGTCAGCCCGCACGAGACCACGACGCAGATCGCCTGCTCCGACTTCTTTGAAGCCCGTGACCGCGCCTTGGTGGCACACCGGACGCAGATCGACCCGGCGGGCTTCTTCTTTGCCGTTCCCACGTGGGTCTACGAAAAGTATTGGCCCTGGGAGGACTACACGTTGGTCACCTCCCGTGTCGAAGCCCCGACACCCGAAACAGATCTTTTCGCGGGTCTACGCTAAGTCTGCCGTTGTCCGCCTCACGGGTAGACTAGGCGGGCCGGCCAGGGCCGGTACCCACCAAGAAAGAGCAAAAGTGAACCTGTTGTCTTCAGTGCTGGTCGCCGCCAGCTCCGCTCCGGCTGTCCCCACCGGAGATGCCGCCCGTGAGATCGGCCCGGGCTTCGCGGGTTTCGTTGCCACCGCGGCGATGGTGATCGTGGTGATCTTCCTGATCAGGGACATGACACGGCGCATCCGGCGGGTCCGTTATGCCGGAACCGCTGAGGAACGCCAAAACGAATTGGTGGAACGCGGGCGCGAACGCCAGGCGGCCAGCGACGAGTTCCCGCCACGCAGCAACCCGGGCCCCGATGGCAGTATTCATTTCGGCGACGGGACCGAGAACGACGACGACGGCCAGGGCCCGGCCCGCTGATCCGTGGGATCTGGCGTTCCCTCGCAGTTCCGGCCCGGGGGGAACCAGCCGCCGCCAGCAGGGCCCTGTGCTGGATTGTGTGTTTTGCCACGCTCCGTCTAATATTGCCGAGGCGTGGTCTGCGCCACAATCGCGTCGTGCATTCCGGCGCGCTGTAATTCAGTTGACCGGAGGACCGTCATCAAGTTGCTCAAATCATTCCCGCTGCTCGGTTGGGTCATCATCGCCATCGTCTTGGGAGTCCTGACCGGCCCCGTGATGCCTGCCTGGCTCGGCGGGGTTTTCATGACCTACAACTCGATCTTCTCTGGCTTCCTGGGCTTCATCGTGCCGCTGATTATCCTCGGGCTCGTCATGCCCGCGATCGCCGAACTCGGTAAGGGCGCCGGCAAATGGCTGGGGGTGACGGCGTTGATCGCGTATGGCTCCACGGTGTTGGCTGGACTGCTGGCCTACTTCGTGAGTCGTTGGCTGTTCACCTCGTCGCTGGCGGGCGGGGGCCTGGATACCATCGGCGAAGATTCCGGATCCGGTTTCAGCCCCTACCTCACGGTGGTGGCCAGCGCAGGAGATTCTGCCACGGAAATCGTTCTAGAACCGGTCATCGGTGTCATGAGCGCGCTGGTCCTGGCTTTTATCATCGGCATCGGCCTGACGGCATTCCGCAGCAAGGTGCTGTTCCGGGGAGCCGTCGAGTTCCGCACCATCATCGAGATCGTGATTCGGCGCATCATTGTGCCGGCCCTGCCCCTGTTCATCTTCGGGATCTTCATGGATCTTTCCGCCAGCGGCTCCGCGGTCACGGTCCTCACGAAGTTCCTGCTCGTGGCAGTGGTCTCCTTTGCCTTGACCTTCGTCGTGCTGCTGGCGCAGTACTCGGTGGCCGGCGGAATGGCCGGGGTGAACCCGTTGAAGGCCCTATGGAATATGCGTGACGCGTACTTCACCGCGCTGGGTACCTCCTCGTCGGCGGCGACGATTCCGGTGACCCTGGCCTCGACGAAAAAGAATAACGTCTCCGACTCCATTGCGGGCTTCGTGGTTCCGCTGTGTGCCACCATCCACCTCTCCGGGTCGATGGTGAAGATCACCTGCTTCTCGTTCGCCGTCCTGCTACTCACGGGCGGGGAAACCAGCTTCGGCTCCTACCTGCCGTTCATCCTGATGCTGGGTGTCATGATGATTGCCGCTCCGGGCGTGCCCGGCGGGGCGATCGCCGCGGCTGCCGGGCTGCTCACGCAGATGCTCGGGTTCGGCGAGGCAGAGGTGGGGCTCATGTTCGCCGCCTATATTGCTCTGGACAGCTTCGGCACGGCCACGAATGTGACCGGCGATGGCGCCATCGCGATGATCATGAATAAGCTCACCAGCGGCAACCTTGGCGCGCAGGCACAAGATCCGGCCGACGAGGACGTCGCAGCGGGAGAAGCCCCGGGGGCGACGGCCCACACCCTGGGGTAGCAACCCCTTCCTGCGGTCGGGAAGCGGCATCCGGAAGGCTGCTAAAACCATTCCGGGCACTACTGATCAAGATCAGTAGTGCCCGGAATTCTTTGGTTGCTGGCGTTCCCGCGGGAGCGACGGTGGGGGGCTAGCGGCGGATCATCGACAACCGGTAGGTCTCCGGCCCCTCCTCGACATACTCCACGGCAAACTGACCGGCGGCACGCTGCTCCAGTTGGGCCAAGAGCGGCAACGGGTTGTGGTTGGCGATCAGCAAGATGCCCCGGCCCGGGGCCAAGCCCTCCAACGCACCAAAGATCGTCGCATGGCGGATGGCATGCGGGATGACCCGGGTGTCCAGCTCCGCCAGACCTTCCTCGTCGTGTCCACCGCAGGCACAACCCCCGCCGGCGGGCGCCGAAACAGCTGCGACACCGCCGTCGGACTCCTCCTGGGTTGCGGAGTCCTTTGAGGGGGCGGAAAGATCGGCCAGTACGCGGTTGAGGTCTACCTCCGGGGAGGCGGCCAAGACCGGAAGAGCCTCCGTGGAAGCCATCTCCAATGCCGTGACCGCAGCCTGCGCCGCAGCACCTGCCCGGCCTTCGGAGGGCTGTTCGGTGAGCCGGGTGGAAGCCGTTGCGGCCGCCGTGGTGGCGTGGTCCAGCAACCGGGCGACCAAGGCGGTATCGGTTTTGTTGCCTGCGGCGGCCAAGCTGCGGGTCAGGGCGCCCAGTCCGGGATCAATATCGGAGGTGAGTGTCCGCTGCAAAGCGGCGGGATCCCCTGACTGGGAGGCCACCTTTGAAGACCACTCGGCCAGTAGTTGACGGATCGATTCGAGCGCGGTGGCCGAGGTCTGCGATGAGGCCAAAGTGAGGTTCTCCACGGTGTTCTCCTGGGTTGACGGGAGGCGAATGGTGCCCTGAGACGAACTTTACTACAATATATTCCGTGGTAAATAATAATCCGAATAACCTCGTCGCCCGGTCAGGGATGGGCCCCCGCCCGGCTGCCGTGGAGGAACCACAAGCCATGTCTCGGGCCCGGCGAGACCTGCTCACCCGGTTGGGTGAATACGGCGGGGCGTGCCCCGTTGATCAGCTCGCACGTTCCTGCGGACAACATCCCAACACCGTTCGCGAGCATCTGGAAGCACTCGTCGAATCCGGTCACGTACAGCGCGCCCCGGCGCCGCAACCGGCTGGTCGAGGTCGCCCGGCCCGGCTCTACCAGGTCGCTGAGCAGGCCACGGCACCGGCGGCCGCCGCCACCCTGGCCTCGGTGCTCGCCGCACAACTGGCGGCACGCCCCGATGCCCCAGCGGAAGGCATCGCCGCAGGCCGTGCCTGGGCCGCAACACTGCGCACCGGGCCACCGGAAGCGATCCCGAATCACCGCCCGAGTGTCCAGGAGGTCAGCGAAAACATCGCCGGCGCACTGACCGAAACCGGGTTCGCCGCCGAACAGTCCGCCGAGGACGCCACGGTGCTGCGCTTGACCCGCTGCCCGTTGCTGGATGCGGCGCGGGAACACCCCGACGTCGTCTGCTCCGTCCACCTCGGATTGGTGCAGGGGCTCCTGGATGACGCAGGTGCCTCCGGAACACGGGCGCAACTGCTGCCTTTCGCCGCCAGCGACGCGTGCCTGCTGCGGCTGGACCCCCCGAGTGCCTCATGAGCCGTACCACCGCCGTCCCGGTGCGGGGCCGACTGTTCCGCCGTCCAGGCGTCCGGCTGCTGTTCCTCGCACCCGGAGGGGCGGCAATGCTGCTGGGGCTGAACGCCGCGCTGTTCCTGCTGGGACTGCCACATCTGCCGTTCGGCCAGCACCTGGCTGCCAGCCACGGCATGCTCCTGGTCTTCGGATTCATCGGTACCGTCATCGCCCCGGAACGAGCCGTCGCGTGGGGAAGGGCCCCGGGATACCTGGCACCGACGCTGCTAGGGCTCGGAGGCCTGGCCCTGGTGTCGCCCCTGCCACTGGAGGTCGGCAAGACGCTGCTGTTGTTGGGAAGCCTTGGACTCTTGTGGGTCTACATCCCGCTCTGGCGGCGACAACGTGAAGCAGCGGTGCTCATCCAGATTCTCGGGGCGGCTTCCGCCATCGCGGCCACGGCCCTGTGGCTGCGTATTGCCGATACGGCACCGCTACTCCCACTGCTCGTCGTCTTTGTGGTCCTGACCATTGGTGGGGAACGGCTTGAACTAGCACGCATCCACATTGGATCCTCTGCAGCGGAACCCCTTCTGGTCGGGCTGTCGACCCTGCTGTTGGCAGCCGGTATGGGCGCCGTCCTGTGGCCCCGAGCCGGAACGGTGCTGTTCGGTCTCGCCTTGGGGGCTCTGGTGGTGTGGCTGACGGTTTATGACGTCGCCCGACAGACGATCCGCGCCATCGGCCTGCCACGCTACATCGCCTGGTGCCTGCTGGTTGGCTATGGCTGGTTGGCGGTGGCCGCCGCCATCTTCTTGGTGGCCGGACTTCGCGGGGGACCCCCGGGCGGGGCCGGCTATGACGCGGCGACCCATGCGGTGTTCCTGGGCTTCACCTTGTCCATGATCATGGCCCACGCCCCCGTGATCTTGCCCGCCGTGCTGCGCCGGCCCCTGCCCTACCGCCCGGTCCTGATCCTGCCGGCGGTCCTGCTGCATGTCTCTCTCGCGCTGCGGGTCTTCGTCGCCGACGTCCTGGATGACGGGGCGACGCGACAATTCGCCGGCGTGCTGAACATCATCGCCGTCATGCTCTTCGCCGGCCTGGCGGCGGGCCTGGTGATCTCCGGCAGCCGGAGCGCATCACGGACACCAGCTCGACGAAAGGGTTCCGGCACCGCATGAAGATCCCCACAGTCCCCGGGGCATCCTCCCCTGGATCCCGGCCGACCCCCGGGCCGGATCCGGCGCGGTTCTCCCGTGCGCAGTGGCATCTGCGGGCCAATGCCCCGATGCTGTTCTGGCTGATCGCCCTAGCGGTCGTCGTCGCGGCCCACCGGTTCCTTCCGGTGGCGACCTGGTTGATGGTGCACCTGCTCCTGCTGGGCGCGATCGGCAACGCCATCATGGTCTGGAGTTCGCATTTTGCCCAGGCACTGCTCCGGGGCCCGGATCATGGTCGCGTCCATCTGGCCTGGAGGCTGGTCGGGCTGAATGCCGGGGTGATCGCCACCGTCGTCGGCATGGTCGCCAACCTCTGGGTGCTGGTACTGAGCGGGAGCATCCTGGTCGGCGCCGCCTTCGCCCTGCACGGGATCTCCTTCGCCGTGCGGGCCAGCAAGGCCTTGCCCTCGCGTTTCGGCGCCACGGTGAATTACTACATCGCCGCCAGCTGGTTATTGCCCGTTGGTGCGGCGCTCGGTGCCCTGCTGGCCGCCGGGTACGGCGGCGAGATCCGTCAGCGGCTCCTGGTCGCCCATGCGGTGATCAACGTCCTGGGGTTCGTGGGGCTAACCGTTTTGGGCACCTTGGCGACCCTGTTACCGACCATGCTGCGGACCCGGGTGGCCGAGGGGGCGGAATCGGCGGTGCGCCACGGTTGGCTCCCGCTGCTGGGCGGCGTCGCCGTGGCAGGGGCAGGGTCGGGCCTGGGGTGGATGTGGTTGGTTGCCGCCGGCTTGGTGATCTACGTCGGGGGGATCATCCATTCGGCGCTTCCGGTGATCCGGGCGATCCTGGGCAAACCACCGACGGACTTTGCTCCACTCTCCGCGGGCGCCTCCCTGCTGTGGCTGACCGGTTCGGTGGCGGTCCTGGCCGTGATGGCCGGGAGGGGGCCCTCGTGGGAGACGCTGTACGAGCAGGTCCAGTCGGTGGTCCCGGCGCTCGCTGCAGGTTTTGCGTCCCAGGTACTCCTCGGGGCGCTGAGCTATTTGCTGCCGGTGGTCCTCGGTGGGGGACCCGCGGTGTTCAAGGTCCGCGCAGCTGTGTTCAACTCAGCAGCCGGGGCCCGACTGGTCTTGTTGAATCTCGGTCTGGGAGTGGCGCTGCTGCCCGTGCCGAGCTGGGTCAAGGTCACCACAGCCACCCTGGTGCTCGTGGTCCTGGTGTGGTTCTTGATCCTGGTGCTCAAGGGCCTCCGCGCAGGAAAGGCCTCCACGGTCGCCCCGCAAGAAGTAGCTGGCAGTGAGCAGCCCGGGAAACGGCTGATGATGAGCGCGGTGGCCGGGCTGACCGGCGTCGTCCTGGCTGTTGCCCTCGGGATCGTCGCCGACCCGGCAGCTGCAGGAGTAGGGGCCAGTGCCACCACCGAGGGGGAGTCAGGTGCCGGGTCGGCCCAGCAGGGGCCTGTGGCCACGGGGGACACCACCCACGTGCAGATGTCGATGAAGGATATGCGCTTCACCCCCGACACTGTTCATGTTCCCGTAGGGGACCGGCTGGTCATTGACGTGGTGAATCAGGACGATAGGGTCCACGACCTGCTGACGGCCAACGGTGCCGCCTCGGGCAGGGTGGCTCCCGGAGCCCATCGAAAGGTCGACGCCGGGGTGATCACCGCCGATACCGAAGGCTGGTGTTCGCTGGCCGGACATCGGCAGATGGGCATGGTGTTCACCATCATTGCCGATGGTGCGCAGGACTCTGCCGCGGCGGACTCGGAGCCCCTGAAGGGGATGGACTCGAAGGACCATGGCGGCCACGGAGGCTCAGCTGAGGACGCATCGGGCACCGCCGGGAACCCGGCAGCAGGGTTCGACCCGATGCGCGCCCCCGGCCAGGGGTTCGTTGCCCGCGATGCCCGGTTGCCGGCAGCCTCGCAGGCCCCCACGCATCACTACACCCTGACCGCCCAGGACACCGAACGTGATGTCGGCGCCGACTATGCGCAAACGCTCTGGACCTATAACGGCACGGCCCCGGGGCCGACGCTCCGGGGCACAGTGGGGGACAAATTCCGCATCACGTTGCGCAACGAGGGGACCACCGGGCACTCCATCGACTTTCACGCCGGAGCACTGGCACCGGACCGGCCCATGCGGACCATCGAGCCGGGAGAGGAGCTGACCTACACGTTCACCGCCACCCGTGCTGGCGCCTGGCTCTACCACTGCTCCACGATGCCCATGTCCGTGCACATCGCCAACGGCATGTTCGGTGCGGTGATCATCGACCCGCCCGATCTGGCCCCCGTGGACCATGAATTCATCATGGTCCAGAACGAGTTGTACCTCGGGAAACCGGGCGGGACGGCTGACCAGACAAAAATCGATGCCGAAACCCCCGACGCGGTGGTCTTCAACGGGTACGCGTCCCAGTACGCCTTTGATCCCCTCCACGTGAAAGTGGGCGAGCGGGCGCGATTCTGGATTGTGGCGGCCGGACCGAACCGGGGCTCGGCATTCCATGTGATCGGCGGCCAATTCGACACCACCTATCGGGAGGGGCGTTACCTCCTGGATGGTTCGGACCCCCATGCCGGATCCCAGACCCTGGACATCGGGGTGGCGCAGGGCGGCTTCGCGGAACTCGAATTCACCGAGGCGGGGAACTATCCGTTTGTTTCCCACTCCATGGTCGACGCCGAACGCGGCGCCCGGGGCATCATCAAGGTGACCCGCTAGCCGGTGCTCTGCTGGTAGAACTCGCAGATCCGCGGTTAGGCCTTGATGCTTTCGCGTTCCGCGCCCACAGCTGCAGGGGTCTCGCGCGTCTTTCGCGGGATGAGTGCGGCAAAGAGTGCAGCCAATAAGGCAGCACCGATTGAGAAGGCGAAGGTGACGCGGAAGCCTTCCAGCGTGGGGACCTGTGCCGCACCCAGTGACATGGTCATACTGGCCAGAACCACGCCCATGACCGCTGCCGCTGCCGAGGAACCCACAGAACGCATCAGGGCGTTCAAGCCATTGGCTGCCCCGGTATCGGTCAGCGGGACGGCGCCCATGATCAGGGCAGGCATGGCAGCGTAGGCCAGTCCGATGCCGCCGCCGACGATGATGGAGGCCACGAGGATCTGCCAGGTTTCGGAGATCAGGAAGAACGCCATCACATACCCCAAAGCGATGACCAACGACCCGAGGATCAGCGTGGCCTTGGGCCCGTAGCGTGCCGAAAGGCGGGCCGAGACCGGGGAGAGGAGCATCATGACGAACCCACCGGGCGTTAGCACCAGCCCCGCCATGACCATGGAGTGACCCAAACCATAACCGGTCCCTGCCGGAGCCATCAGCAACTGCGTGAAGGTCAGGCTCATGGCGTACATGGCAAACCCGACGGTCATCGAGGCGAGGTTCGTGAACAGGACCTGTGGACGGGCCGAGACGCGAAGATCGACCAACGGTGCCTTGACCCGAAGCTGGTAGACGCCCCAGAGGACCAGGATGATCGCCGCAGCAGCAAAGAACCCCAGCGTCAGTGGGCTGGTCCAGCCCCAGTCGCTGCCCTTGGTGATGGGCAACAGCAGCGAGACCAGGCCGGCGGCCAATCCAGCGGCTCCTACGGCATCAAAGCGGGCGGGGGTCCGTACCGCGGATTCGGGCAGGAGCGTGGCTACCAGGGTCAAGCACAGGGCGCCGAGGCCGGCAGCGGACCAGAATAAGGCGTGCCAATCGGCGACCTGGGCAATGAAGGCCGAGAAGGGCAGGCCGATGGCGCCGCCGACGCCCATCGTGGCGCTCATCGTAGCAATGGCTGCCCCGATCCTCGCCGGAGGCAATTCATCGCGCAGGATGCTGATACCCAAGGGGATGGCCCCCATGGCCAGCCCCTGCAGAACCCGACCCGCGAGCATCACTTCCAGCGTGCTGGTCAAGGCGCAGAGCACCGAGCCGGCAACCATGAGGGCCAGCGAAATGATGAGCATGCGGCGTTTGCCGAACATATCGCCCAACCGTCCGGCGATGGGAGTGACTACGGCGCCGGCGAGCAGGGTGGCGGTGATGATCCAGGCCGCGTCGGAGGCCGAGGTGTCCAACATTGTGGGCAATTGTGGAATCAGCGGGACCACGAGGGTCTGCATTAAGGAGACCACGATGCCCACGAAGGCCAGGATAGTGACCGCGACCCGCGGGGAGGGTGGCCGGTGCGTGGATAGAGCGGGAGTGGAAGTCATGGGGCTCGCTAACTGGATGGGGTGATACGCCGAACTATGCTTGTGCACCATACATGAGAAGTGTAGAGCACACATCTTTTGCATAATGCATATCGTTGTATAGTGGATTCCTGCGGAAAGACAATCAGAGGGAGAAGAATGACGGAAGACACTGATGCTCTGCAGGAGATGCAGTACGAACTCATGCTGTTTTTCCGGTATCAGTTGCGTCCGCACCATAAGAGCAGTCCGACCCTTGAGCGTTCCGCTTATGTGTTGCTCAACCGGCTTGAGCGCTCCGAGCCGATGACGCTTAAGGAGCTCTCCCAGGCCCTGCGGCTTGATGCCTCGACGATCCACCGCCAGGTCGGTGCACTGATACGTCACGAGCATGTGGCCTACGTGCCCGGTGTCGCGGGTGAGGTGGCCCGCCGTATCGCCCCGACCGAGGCGGGGATCGAGGCGCTACTGGAAACGCGCCGGTCGTACGAGCAGGGATTGCGTGATGTCGTGGCCGACTGGCCGCAGGAGAAGCAGCGCGCTTTTTCGGGTTTGCTGCGCGACTTCAACGAAAACGTCGAGCGCATCGAAGAGGCCCCTTGGCCGCGGGGGCGATGAGGTGCCGGGGCGCCGGCCGCCTCGGCTAGCGGACCGCCAACATGGCCATCATGATGGCGATGTAGTGACAAGCGAATCCGCCGACCGTGAAGGCGTGGAAGAGCTCGTGGAAGCCGAACCATTCGAGGTGGATGTTCGGACGCTTGAGGGCGTAGAACACGGCGCCTGCGATATAGAGTGCGCCACCGGCGCAGAGCAGGACTGCTGCCGGGATGCTGGCGGCAAAGAAGTCGCCGATGTAGATCAGGCAGGCCAGTCCCAAGGCGATGTAGACCGGGGTGTATAACCAGCGGGGTGCGTCGGTCCAGAATAAGCGGAAGGCGACACCGAGGATCGCTCCGATCCAGACCAGCCACAGCAAGAAGGTGGCTTTCGCCTCCGGAAGCAGCGCCCAGGCCAGGGGCGTATAAGAGCCGGCAATGACCAGCATGATGTTGGTGTGGTCCAGCCGCTTGAGAACCCGTTTGACCTTCGGGGACCAATTTCCGCGATGGTACACGGCAGAAATGGTGAACAGAAGCAGTCCCGTTGCGGCATATACCGCCGCAGAAACTTTACCCCCGGTCCCGGGGGCCAATACCACGAGGACGATGCCTGCTGCCAGTGCCAAGGGAGCGGTGCCCGCGTGGATCCAGCCGCGTAAATGCGGTTTGATCTCATCCAACGGGGCCATGCTGGGGGATGACTGCGACATGGTCCGATACTACCGGAGAGTAATAAAGTGCGTGGCGGGGAAGCCGGCTTCTTCAGGCGTGCCGCTCAACACCGTGGCGGCCCAACCGGTAGCCTAGAGTCGCGGCAACCAAGCAGCGTTGATCCGTGCTGGCCCAGCGACTGGAAGGGGACGACGTGCGGTTGCCCGAAGTCCTTTACCGTCTTTACGGCAAAGTGCTCAAGAAGGATATCCCTACAGAGAAGCTACCCGGGCATATCGGGATGGTCGTGGATGGGAACCGGCGGTGGGCCAAGCTCGCCGGAGCACCGACAGTGCACGGTCACCAGGCAGGTGCCGATAACATCGTTGAGTTCCTGGGGTGGTGCCGTGAACTGAAGATCCCCACCGTCACTCTCTACATGCTCTCCACCGACAACATGAGCCGGTCAAACGATGAGCTGGACGACCTGATGGGCATCATCGCCAATATGCTGGACCGGCTCGCCGAGCAACACGACCTGTGTGTTCAGCCCATGGGTGCCTATGACGAACTACCCGACTATCTCTCGAATAAACTCCACGCCCTCGCCGAATCCTCGCAAAACGCTTCGGGACTGCATGTGAACATCGCCATCGGCTACGGAGGTCGTGCCGAAATCGTGGACGCCGTCAAGGAGCTGTTATCCGATGCCGATGCTGCAGGAACCTCCCTGGCCGAGGTGGCCCGCGGGCTGGAAGTCGAAGACATCTCCCGCTACCTCTACACCCGTGGCCAGCCCGACCCCGATCTGGTGATCCGCACCTCGGGAGAACAACGACTCTCGGGTTTCCTGACGTGGCAGAGCGCCTATAGCGAGTTCTATTTCTGCGAAGCCCTGTGGCCCGATTTCCGGAAAGTCGACTTCCTGCGCGCCCTCCGTGATTTCACGGACCGCCAACGCCGCTTCGGGAGCTGAGGCGTTCACCTCCGGGCCATCGGGCATTCGCTCACCGGGCGGCGTGTCTTGGGCCACAAGACATGTCTGCGGGCTAGCTTGAAGACATCGGCAGGCACTACCGCCGGCCGAGACGGAAAGGCCACCGAGCGTTGAGACACACGGTCAACGACGGGAGGCCGGATTCGGCCTCAAGGCTGGACCGGACCACCCGCAGAACGGTTACCTAGGGGCGCAACGCCCCTGTTGGGAGTCATCGTGGCAGTCGAAATCCAGTCCAGCAACGTCGTGGCGGACGAGATCGGCAGGACGGGCCCGACTCCCGCCGCCGGCTTGGCCCACGCCACCCCCGCAGCGACCCCGGTGACGAGTGCCCGGCAAAGTGTCGGAGAGAAATCCTACGTTCTGGACACCTCGGTCCTGATCGCCGACCCACGGGCCGTCCTGCGATTCGCCGAACATGAGGTCATCGTTCCCATCGTGGTGATCAGCGAACTGGAAAAGAAACGCCATGATCCCGACGTCGGCTTCTTCGCCCGCAAAGCCTTGCGTCTCCTCGATGAGCTCCGCGTCGAACGTGGAGGCCTGAACCGCCCGCTGCCGATCGGGAATGACGGGGGCTCCTTGCGGATTGAGCTGAACCACGTGTCCACCGAGGTGCTTCCGGTGGGGTTCCGGGCCGGTGACAACGACTCACGCATTCTGGCGGTGGCCAAGAACTTCTTCGATGAGGGCCGCGATGTCACGGTGGTGTCGAAGGACCTTCCCATGCGGGTGAAAGCCTCGGCAATGGGCCTGCGGGCCGATGAGTACCGGAACGGGTTGGTGCTTGATTCGGGGTGGACCGGAACCGCCGAACTAGATGTGGCCGATACCGATGTGGAGGAGTTGTATAACCACGAGCCGGTCTTGGTCGCCGAGGCGGCCGAGATGCCGGTCAACACCGGCTTGATCCTGCTCTCCAACCGCGGCTCGGCCCTTGGCCGGGTCGGAGAGGACGGGCTGGTCCGCCTGGTGAAGGGCGATCGCGACGTCTTTGGCCTGCATGGCCGGTCAGCTGAGCAACGGCTGGCGATCGACCTGCTGATGGATCGGGAGGTCGGGATCGTCTCCCTGGGCGGCCGGGCCGGAACCGGGAAATCAGCCCTCGCCCTCTGCGCGGGACTCGAAGCCGTGA
Organism: Glutamicibacter sp. BW78; assembly: GCF_002332245.1. NCBI lineage: Bacteria > Bacillati > Actinomycetota > Actinomycetes > Micrococcales > Micrococcaceae > Glutamicibacter > Glutamicibacter sp. BW78. The sequence goes on along the minus strand of NZ_NRGU01000030.1, from coordinate 105,702 downwards.
TGGAACGAGGCGAGCATAAGAAAGTGGTGGTCTTCCGGCCCCTGTATGCCGTCGGCGGCCAGGAGCTCGGCTACCTGCCCGGCTCCGAAGACGACAAGATGAACCCGTGGGGACAGGCGGTCTTCGACACCCTGGGCGCGCTCGTCTCCAAGAATGTCATGGACGAGGTCGTCGACCGCGGACTACTCGAGGTCCTGCCGCTGACCCATATCCGCGGCAGGTCCCTGCACGATTCGTTCGTCATCGTCGATGAGGCGCAGTCCTTGGAGAAGAACGTGCTGCTGACCGTGATGAGTCGGATCGGACAAAACTCCAAGATCGTACTGACCCACGATGTGGCTCAACGCGACAACCTGAGGGTGGGCCGGCACGACGGCGTTGCTGCCGTGGTCGAAACGCTCAAGGGGCATCCCTTATTCGGGCATATCACCCTGACCCGGTCCGAACGTTCAGCCATCGCGGCGCTGGTCACCGACATGCTCGAGGAATCGGGGGCATAGCTCTTCGCCTCTGATAGAGATCAAGGATGACACCACCCACGATTCTGGGCCCCGACGGGCCGGGTCCCGACGCACCGCGAAAGGATGTCGTGCCGGTCGGCCCCGGTTCCCGGATCCGTCTGAATGCCGCCGTGCGGTTCGTTGCCTTTTTTTGGGGGGGCAGCACTCATCTTCCTGGTCCTGTTCACCCTGTTGGCGGTCCTCCTTGGCGGCGTCGACTCATTCAGCAGACCCGACGGCGTGGGCCCTTCCATCGTCATGATGATGGCGGTGAGCTGCGCCCATGGGGTGGTCGTTCTCGGGTTGGAACGGCGCTTCGTGCCTGATGAAATCGCCCCCGGCGTTGGTCCGGACTGGCCGTGGGGGCCCTCTGGGGGGCTGCCGGGCTGCTGGCCGTCTACGGTCTCATCATGGTCCTGGGCGGTTATCGGCTCCTGACCCCTGCCGGGGTGGATGTCCCGGGGATCTTGGAACTCATGCTGGTCGCCGGGCTGGGAGCTGCGGTGACCGAGGAGCTGGCGTTCCGGGAGATGGGCCTTCGCCTGCTGGAAGAATTCGCCGGCACGTGGACGGCGGTCGTGGTGTCCGGGCGGGTGTTCGGAATGTTCCACCTAACGAACCCCGATGCGACGCTCTGGGCGGGAATCGCTACAGCCATCGAGGCGGGCCTGCTTGAGGGGGTATCATACGCCTTGACGCGTTCCCTGTGGGTGGTGATCGGCTACCACATGCTGTGGAACATCGTGCAGGGCCCCGTATGGGGTGTTCCGATCTCGGGCACCGGAAAGGCGTCCTCGATATGGCATACGGGCCTCACGGGCCCCGAGTGGTTGACCGGAGGTTCCTTCGGGCTCGAGGCCAGTGTCGTGACGGTTATCCTGCTGCTGACATCGACCGTCGTCCTCGCCCTCATGCTCCGACGCCGCGGGGGAGTGGCGGCCCCCCGGGCTGGAGGCGTGGCCGGTGAGCTACTCGCCGCCTCGGCTGGCCTGCGGTCCACGGATGATCCAGGGGATATGGTCCCGGACATCGGTCAGGTTCATTGAATGCTCCACGAACAGGTCATCGAGCATGTACTCGTTGACGGCGTGGATGTGGATGTCGTGTCCGTTGCCCTGAACCGGTCCGTCCAAGGCCTCCGTATACACACAAACTGCCGTTTGGAGGTCGATACGCAGCCGGGTCCTTCCGGCCTCCAACAGCGGGAACCCGTCCGTTTCCGGGGTGTAGGTGACATTGGGTGAGACCACGGCTTCCAGCGCTGCTCGCCCCGCATGGCGGGTTTCGTTCAATTCATGGATTTCCACGACGTTGGACAACGGGAACTCCAGTGGAACCGGGGCACTGCCGGCCAATTCCACGGGATCGAGCATGGCGGACCAGCGGGCATCCCCGAAGACCGGGTCACCATAATCTGCTTCCGGGCGGCGGGCAATCAGCCCGTCGTCGTCGTAGACAGGTGTCACCAGTCGTGGTGGCAGCAGCCAGGAGCTGCGGTTGCCCGTGATGTAGAAGGCATCGCGGGACGCGTGGATCGATGTGGTGCTGAACAGCAGTTCGGAGGACTCATCTTCGACCCGTAGGGCGTCCGGACGGCGCAACCAGGCACGGATCCGCGGGATGGCTTCGGGGATGACCTCCTCTTCACGCTCAATATCGGCCGGCGCGGAAAGGGCGTCCAGGGGAGTGTGGTCCTCCTGCAATTTGACCGGTGCGGTCGGGCCCGCCGTGGGGCTGGCGGTGAACCATTCCACGTCGAATCGCAGGGTCCTCCACCGCCAGGGCGAAGACCTACAGAGTCGGCGGAAAGCTGCGGCATCCTCTCGGGAGACCGCCGAGGGGCCAGATGGCGGCGGGGTGGTCGGAGGAATAGTCATACTCCACAGTCTAAACAGCCGTGGCCTCACCCTGTCGTGGGCTGCGCTAGCGTTGAGCCATGATCGCTGCGATTCAGGAACTGCGTGAGAACGCGCCGGTGGCCTTCGTCCCGCTGGTCCTGGCGTTGCTGCTGTTCGTGATCAACGGGGCACGGTTGACGTGGATCGACGCCCGAACGCATCTGTTGCCCAACCGGATCATTCTGCCGTGGTACGTGTTCGCTCTCGTTCTGCTCGGGGCGGCGCTGCTGCTGGCCGGGGATGGGGCGGGGCTGTTGCGGACCTTTCTGGGCGGCGCCATCCTCTTCAGCTTCTATCTCCTCCTGCACATGGTCCAGCCGCGAGGCATGGGACTAGGAGACGTGAAACTTGCCGGCATCATGGGACTGTATTTGGGGTATTTGAGCTGGTCCCATTTGCTGTGGGGCACCGTGGCGACTTTCCTGCTCGGCGGATTGGCCTCCTTGGTGTTCATTATTTTGCGCCGTGCGGGTCTGAAAACATCGCTGGCTTTCGGCCCCTACCTGGTCATCGGTACGTTGGCGGCCCTCTTCGTGGCAGGCTAGGGACATGCCAACCCCGGAATTCATTCTGTCCCTGCGCGAGAAAATTGGTCATGATGCCCTCTGGCTATCGGGGGTCAAGGCCGTGGTGCATCGCCAAGATGGTGCCCTCCTGTTGGTCAAGCGTGCCGATAACGGCAGGTGGACCCTTCCCGCAGGAATCATGGAGCCCGGTGAGGAACCAGCGGCCACTGCCGTCAGGGAGGTCCTGGAAGAAACAGGCGTCGTGGTCGCCGTCGAACGGCTGGCCGGAATCGGGACCACCGACCCGGTGACCTACCCCAACGGCGACCGCGCACAGTACCTCGACGTCGTGTTCTCCTGTCGTTATCTCTCAGGAGAAGCCCGAGTAAACGACGATGAGAACACCGAGGTCGCCTGGTTTTCCGACGCAGAGCGTCCACCTTTGCCGCCCAAACACCAGCGGGCCGTGGACTGGGCGCGGGACCCGGACCCGTCCGCACGCTTCCTCAGCTGAACCCCGGAGTTACCTGGCCGGAACGGGCCGGGCCGCTCAGGACCGCAGCTTCCGGGCGAACGCCGCCTGCCGCTTGCGGCCGTAGGCGACCATCAGCGGTGCCAGTCCCACGGCGAACCGGGGGAACATATCAAAGAGCCTCACCTGGCCTCCGCGCCAGCGTGGCCACGCGGTAACGGGCCGCGGTTTATCCACGACGCGTAGGACCACATCCGCGACCTCGCCCGGTTGGAGGAGCTTGCCGGTAAAGGAAAGGGCTGCACCGGGATCATCGAGTTTGTCATGGAGCATCGGAGTCCACATCCCATCGGGACAGACGCAACTAATATCGACGCCCTTGACCCCCGCAGCCCGCAAATCGGCCAGCGCCGAAACGCTGAAGCCCAGGACCGCGTGCTTCGAAGCCGCGTAGATCCCTTCCCCGGGGACCCCGACCAGGCCGGCCAAGGATGCGACGTTGACGATCAGGCCGGCATTGGCCGCACGCATCAACTCCAGTGCTGCCAGGGTGCCGTTGATGGTCCCGGCGGCGTTGACTTCCAAAACCAGACGCCGCTGCCGTTCGTCCTGGTCCCAGACGGGACCGGTAAAGAGGGCCCCGGCATTATTGACCCAGAGAGATAAGGAACCTGCTCGAGACCGGGCGGCCTCGGCGGCCGCTGAGCAAGCGGCAGCGTCACGGACATCCAGGGCGGAGGCTAAGGCCTGCCGTTCGGCGGGCAACGCTAATTCCGCATTGATATTCGCCGCCACGGCTTCGGCCTGCTGGAGATCGACGTCGGTGACCTGGAGGGTGAATCCTGCCCGGGCCAACCGCAACGCGAGCTGCCGTCCCAGGCCCCCACCGGCACCGGTAATGACCGCTCCACCGCGGTCGGTTGGACTGTTGCCTGAAGGCCGCCGGTGTGCTTTCTGAGGTGTCATGCGGTCACCCCCTGATGAATGCGCGATCGTGCTGCGGATTGACTGGCACGGGCCGAGCCACGACGTCGTTCTCGTTCGAGGTCCCAGAGGTAGCTGTCGAAATCGACTTCCATCGTGTGCCGGGCCGAGGCGTAGAAACGACGGGCATTGCGCTGCTGATCGCGTTCCATCTGTGTACGGATAGTGGCCTCGGGCGGTGCCAGGTAGCTTCCGGTCAGCATTTCCGTCACCCAGAGCGACTGCGCCTCGGCCAAGGGCATCACTGCGCCGATGGGCTGGAGTAGGCCGATGAAGAACAGCCCTGGATGATCAGGGTGCACGGTGCGCTTCCACAACGGCAACTCGTTGCCCGCCGGGTTGACCAGGTCCTCCGATAAGAAGGGGAACCGGACCCGGTAGCCGGTCGCCCAGATGATCAGATCCGCAGCTGTCGCGGACCCGTCGGTGAACACCACCTGGTCGCCGTGGAGTCGTTCAATGCCTGGCTTCGGTGTCACGGCCCCCACCTTCAGCATCCGACGAATTTGTTCCGATTGGACGGGATGTGATTGGCCCGGAGCATGTGTGGGGTGGGGCAATCCGAGTCGCGTGGTGCTGCCGGAGAGAATCGATGCCAGTCGCAGCCTGGCCCGGGTGGCCCACCAGGGCAGCCATTTAGGCAAAACCAATTGGTCCGAAGCCCAGCCGAGGAAGTACTTGCGCAGCACCCACTGGCCGCGGCGTTGGGACAGGACGGCGCTGTGGGCGACCCTGCCGGCCTCGGAAGCGATATCCAAGGCCGAGTTCCCAGCGCCAACGACCACGACATTCCTCTCCTTGAGCTGTTCTGCCGAGCGGTAGTCGTGGGCGTGTAATTGTTCGCCGGCAAAATTCCCGGGATAGGCGGGCTCGGGCCAGCGGGCGTCCCAGTGGTGCCCGTTGGCGACGAGGACAGCATCATAGTTGTGTTCCTCCGTCCCGTCGGGGCCGGTGATGGCGACCTTCCAGCCGCCATTTTCAGGGATGACCTCGTCCACGCGGGTGTTGAAGCGGATCCTTTCACGAAAACCGAAGTGGTCCACGTAGGCCTCGAAATAGTCGGCCACCTGGTCGTGCCGGGCATAAGCGGGGTAGTCGGATGGCATCGGGAAATCAGAAAAGGCCATGCGCGGGCACGATGTGTTGATTTCCAGTGTTTCGTAGCAGGCGGACTGGCCGTTGGGGTTCGCGAAGACCCAATTTCCGCCGACGATACTGCCCTGTTCGAAGCAATCGACGGGCACAGCGGCCTGGTGCAGCGCCTTCACGGCAGCCAAGCCCGAAGCCCCGGCCCCAATAACGCAGGTGCGCGGCAGGGAGACGTCCGTGGGAATCGGCGTGGTGACGGCGGGGGCTCGATCGCGTTCCTTGACGAAATAAGACATGTGACGATCCTTACATTGGAAAGAAAGATTTTCAATAAATTGGAACCGAAGTGAAGCTCAATGCCTGTGGCAGAGTGGATTCCGTGAAGACTGGAGAAACTGCGGTGGAGCAAAACGCTGTGCCCGTGAGCGAGCGGAGGTGGCGAGGGGTATCCCGCCCACAGCGGGACGCCGTACGCCGACAGAAGCTTCTGGAAGCCGGCGTGCAGCTCTTCGGAACCCAGGGGTACGCCGCGACCACGGTCCAGGGCTTATGTCGCGAAGCGGGGGTCTCGTCCCGTTCGTTCTATGAATACTTTTCAGGGCGCGAGGAAGTCCTCGAAACTATTTATCGTGAAGCGACCCAGGCGATCGAACAACGAGTGATGACCCTGCAGATCGAAGCAAATGACACGGCGTATGGAATGATCCGCCGCGGAGTCCAAGCTGGGGTTGGTCCCATGCTCGATGACGAACGCCTTGGTCTGGTGCTCGAGATCGAAGCCGTGGGTGTTTCGCCGGAATTGGAGTCTTGGCGGCGGCAGATGATTGCCGGGATTGCCCGGGCCATGGATGCCATGATGCTTGAATTGATTCGCCGCGGGCTGATCCCCGAGTCCCCGACGGGGCTGATTGGATTGATGGCTGTCGGCGGCATGACCGAGGCTCTCGTGGCTCATTTGAACACCCCGGCCGCCCAGCGCCTGTCGACGTCTGCGTTCGTGGACGAGCTGGCGCGCGTGATCACCCGGATGGCCGGTGGATGGCCCGCCCATGGTGTTGCCTCTGCTCCGCCACTAGGCTGACGTTAGGGAAGCCGCCATCGAGGTCGGTGGCCCGGAGCGAAGGGGATACGCATGGGAACCGAGCAATACCACGAACCGCCAGCCGAGTTATCGGCCGAAACGCGGACCTTTGCCCGAATGTGCACGAACCTCACCGAGGAAGCCGAAGCCATCGGGTGGTACGAGCAGCGGATATCCCTCGAACCTGATCCGGCAGCCAGGGCCATCATGGAGAACTCCCTAGGCGAGGAGTTCAAGCACTTCTGCATGGAGCTGGAATACCTCTTCAGGGCAACTCCGAAATGGGGGCAGATCGCCCGGGGAATCCTCTTCCAGGAGGGGGACATCGTCGACAACGGGGAAGCGGCCGAGGAAGCCGCCGACTCAGATCCCACTGGAACCGCCGAATCTGGGCAGACAACACCTCTGGGGTCATCCGATGGTTCCCTGGGGATCGGCTCGTTGAAAGGAACCGCATCATGACCACCAATCACTTGCTCCGCGAGCTGGCACCCATCACCGCCACCGGCTGGAAACTCCTCGACGAGGAAGCACGGGATCGTCTGACCACGACACTGGGCGCCCGCAAACTCATCGACTTCTCGGGCCCCTTCGGTTGGGATTATTCTGCAACGAACTTGGGGCGCACCGAACGCCTGGCCGGTTCCGATGACGATCCGATTATTTCGAGGCGCCGCCGGGTCTTGCCGTTGGCCGAGATGCAAGTACCCTTTTCGGTTTCCCGCGACGAACTATTGGATGGAGAGCGCGGGGCAGCCGACGTGGACCTGTCCAACCTCGACATGGCTGCGCTGCAGATGGCCAGTGCCGAAAACCAGGCGGTATTCCATGGGTGGCGGCAGGCACAGATCACCGGGATCACCCAGGCCACATCGCTGCCGACCGTCCCGCGGGTGGAGCACTTCTCTGACTACCCCAAGCGGGTGGCTCAGGCGGTTGACCAATTATTGGAAGAGGGCATCTCGGGACCCTTCGGGCTCGCCTTGGGCCCCGGGCACTATACGGCGGTCGTGCAGTCCACCGAACGGGGTGGTTACCTGCTCTCCGAACATCTGCGAAAGATCCTCGATGGACCGATCGTCTGGGCCCCGGGCGTCAAGGGCGCCGTGGTCATGAGCCTGCGCGGTGGAGATTTCCTCTTCGAATCCGGGCAGGATCTATCCATCGGCTACAGCCACCACGATGCCCATGACGTCCATCTCTATCTCGAGCAGAGCTTTAGTTTCCGGGTGGCGACCCCGGAAGCGGCAGTGCACCTGACGTCCAGTAGCGAGCCCTCCCAGCGCAGTCGCTAGTTCGAGTTCTCCGACCCGGCGTCGGGAACTGCAGGGGCTGAGGTGCCGGCTGGCTTCTTCGCCGCGCGCAACTGGGCTTCCAACTCCAGCGCCTCCTCACCTGAGACCGCTTCGCCCCGGGCCACCATTCCCGACGTGTGGGACAGCGGGACCTGCTTCAGGAGGAGTGCCAGGACAAAGGCAATGAGGATGAAGGGGATCAGGTACCAGAAGACCGGTGCCAGCGAATCGGCATAGGCCGTCACGATGCCGTCCTGCAATGCCTGCGGGAGCTTGTCCAAGACCGAGGGGTCCAGCGTGGCAGTGGCCTGCCCGGCGTCGGAGGCCGAAGCTCCCGCCCCGGTGAAGACCGCGGTGAGCTTCTCCGTGAGGTTGTTGGTGAAGATCGCTCCGAAGATCGCCACACCCAAGGCGGCGCCGACCTCACGGAAATAGTTGTTGGTACTGGTGGCGGTGCCGACCATCTCCGCGGGAACGGCGTTCTGCACCACGAGGACGACCACCTGCATGATCAGGCCCAGGCCGGCCCCGAAAACCAGCAGGAATACGCAGATCAACCACAGCGGGGTATCGGCGGAGAGCGTCGTCATGGCGAGCATGGCGGCAGCTGTGGTGAGCGTACCTGCGATGGGGTAGGCCCTGTATTTGCCGGACCTGGAAATTGCGATGCCGGACCAGATGGAGGTGCCCATCAGGCCGACCATCATCGGAAGCATCAGCAGGCCGGATACTGCCGCAGAGGTTCCGGAGGACATCTGCAAGAACGTGGGGACGAAAGCGATGGCAGCGAACATGCCCAGGCCCAAAGTGAAGCCGATGGCCGTGGCCGTGACGAACACCCGGTTGCGGAACAGTGCGAGGGGGATGATCGGATCAGTGGCCCGCAGCTCGGCGAAGACGAAGGCCGCCGCTGCCACCAGCAACCCAGTTCCCCACATCCACGTGGACACTGCGGACCAGCCGTGGTCGGCACTGCCGCCGAAGTCGGTGAAGAAGATCAGGCAGGTCGTGGCGATGGACAGGAAGACGACGCCGGCGATGTCGATGGCTTTTGTTGCCTTCTTATTGGGCAGGGTCAGCGCGAACCAGGCGACTGCGAAGGCGGCGATGCCGATCGGGATGTTGATGTAGAAGGCCCACTGCCAGGTCAGGTGGTCGACGAAGAAGCCGCCCAGCAAAGGCCCCGCGACTGCCGAGAGGCCGAAGATCCCGCCCAAAGGGCCCATGTACTTCCCGCGCTCCGAGGCCGGGATGATGTCGGCGATGATGGCCTGGGAAAGGATCATCAGGCCACCGCCGCCGAGCCCTTGGAGGGCGCGGAAGAAGACGAAGATCCAGAAGGTTCCCGCAAAGGCGGCACCCACTGAGGCCAGCGTGAACAGCGCAATCGCGATCAAAAAGAGATTGCGGCGGCCGAGCACGTCGCCGAACTTGCCGTAGATGGGCATGACGATCGTGGTGGCCAGCAGATAGGCGGTGGTGATCCAGGCCTGATGCTCGACTCCTCCGAGCTCGCCGACGATCGTGGGCATCGCGGTGGAGACGATCGTCTGGTCGAGGCTGGAGAGCAGCATGCCGGCGATGAGCGCCGAGAAGATGATCCAGATGCGGCGTTGGGTCAGCGCGATCAGGCCGGGGGACTGCGGCGGCGCGGTAGTGCTCATGGTGGTTCCTAGAAGGTCAGGGCTCGAGGGAGTGTCCGCGGAGCCGAAAATGAGGAAAAGGGGTGATGCGAAGTGCGCGGACAGGAGCCGGAATGATCCGGGGCCGGCAGCGTACTAGGTGCCGAACAGACGCCGGGCGTGGGAGAAGTTCTCGGTCAGGATCCGGGTGAATCTGTCCAGCGCGTCCGGGGCTGTCTCTTCCGCAGCAGCAGGGGCTCCTGAAGCAGTGGAATTGCAGGTAATGCCCTCTGTCGAGCAGGAGCTGGAGTGTCCGATGAATTCCTGGAAGCTCGTCATGGCCAACTGCGAAAACAATGTTGAAGCCAGATTCGCAAATGGGTCCTCCGGTTCCAGAGCCTGACGTTGCGCGATCAGTTCCGCCAGCGCTCGCTGACGCTGCATTGCCGAATGAATCATCCGTTTCATCAGCGCCGGTTCCGAATGCATGATCTGCATGAAGGAACCCATATCCGTCGGTGGGACGTCCATGGTGGCATATGCCTTGATGAACAACTCCAGAAGGGCCTGATCCAACGGAAGTGCGGTGGTGGATCCGGAGGAGCTCGCCATGGACGTTCGAGCGGAGTCCAGGAAATCCTGGGCGAACGGCTTGAACGGGTCGGCGGACTTCACCCCCAGGACGGCGTCCTCCTTGGTGGCGAAGTAGTTGAAGAAGGTGCGGCGGGAGACTCCGGCAGCCTCGCAGAGTTCCTCGATCGTGAATCCGTTCAATTCACGTTCGGCGGTCAGCGTGCGGGCGTGGTTGGTCAGCGCGGCATAGGTTTCCATGCGTCGACGTTCCCTGGCCCCCGGAGCCTCCGTTGCACTTTTCTTCACATAGTGCAGTTTTGCACTATTGGGTCATGGGTGCAAATCGGGAGGTGGTGTAATTGCGCACACTGCCGCGGAAGCGTGAACCTGTCTGGCCGGGCGGAAGGGCCCCGGGCATGACGGCGGCCCACCCCGTTGCCGGAATGGGCCGCCGAAGGAGGGGGCTGTGCCCTATTTGCCCGAAGGCGAGGTCATCGTGGTGACATCCAGAGCTGTATCGAGCTGCTCTTCGGTGAGTTCGCCGCTCTCAAGGAATCCCAACGCGATCGTGGCCTCACGCACGGTGAGTCCTTCGGCGATGGCCTTCTTGGCGATCTTCGAGCCGTTCTCGTAGCCGATGAACTTATTCAACGGGGTGACGATCGACGGGGAGGCTTCGGCCAGGAAACGGGCCCGGTCCACGTTGGCCGTGATGCCATCGACCATTTTGTCCGCCATGACCTGGGAGGTATTGGTCAACAGGCGAATCGATTCGAGCAGGTTCGCCGCCATCACCGGAATCCCGACGTTGAGCTCGAAAGCACCGTTGGTGGAGGACAAGGAGACCGTGGTGTCGTTGCCGATCACCTGGGCGGCGACCTGAATCGCGGCTTCACTGATGACCGGATTGACCTTGCCGGGCATGATCGAGGAACCCGGCTGCAGATCGGGGATGGCGATCTCACCTAAACCGGTATTGGGGCCCGACCCCATCCACCGGAGATCGTTGTTGATCTTCATGATCGAATAGGCAATGTTGCGCAGCTGACCCGAGGCTTCGACAAGCCCATCGCGGTTTGCCTGGGCTTCGAAATGGTTACGTGCCTCTGTCAGGGGCAGACCGGTGTCCTCGGCCAGCAGGGCAATGACCCGCTGGGGGAAGCCTGCCGGCGTGTTGATGCCTGTGCCGACTGCCGTTCCGCCCAAGGGGACCTCTGCCACTCGGGGGAGGCTGGCCTCGATCCGCTCGACGCCGTAGCGCATCTGGGCGGCGTAGCCGCCGAATTCTTGCCCCAAGGTCACTGGTGTGGCATCCATGAGGTGGGTCCGACCGGATTTCACGACGTCGGCAAACTCGTCGGACTTGCGTCCCAGGCTTTCGGCGAGATGGTTCAGCGCCGGAACCAAATCGTTGAGCAGCGCATCCGTGACGGCGACGTGGACCGACGTCGGGAAGACATCGTTGGAGGACTGCGAGGCGTTGACGTGGTCGTTCGGGTGAACGCGGGCCTGACTGCCGGCGGCTTCCAATCCCTGGTTGGCCAGAGCTGCCAGAACCTCATTGGTATTCATATTCGACGACGTCCCTGAACCGGTCTGGAAGACGTCGATGGGGAAGTGCGCATCATAGTCGCCGGAAGCCACGTGCTCGGCCGCAGCAACGATGGCGCGGGCGATCTCCTCGTCGAGGACGCCTAGCTCCGCGTTCGCCAGGGCTGCCGCACGCTTCACCCGGGCCAACGCCTGGATATGGCGACGTTCGAGCCGCTTGCCGGAGATGGGGAAATTCTCTACGGCGCGCTGCGTTTGTGCGCTATAAAGGGCGTCGACCGGTACGCGGACTTCGCCCATGGTGTCATGTTCAATACGGAATTCATCCTTGCTAGCCATGACATCACCATACGCCGCCCGGGGGCCCGAACCCGATCCCGGGCGGCGTCATCTGGGACACACCATGACCTAGAGTGCGCCGAATCCCGTCACTATTTCTGCCTTGCCTTCTTCGAGGCGGTAGGTCACGCCAATGACGGCCGTCTCACCGGCGTCGACGGCGTCCGAGATGAGCTTGGAGGATTCAACCAACCGGTGAGTGGACTGCCTGACGTGCTCCTCGACCGTCGTATTCACATCGGTGACCCCTGCCCGTTGGGCGGTGATGACCGAGGGGGTGATGCGCTCGACGAGATCCCGGATGAACCCGGGGGGCATCTGCCCGGTCTCGAAGGCGTCCATCGTCGCTGTCACGGCGCCGCAGCTGTCGTGGCCCAGGACCACGATGAGGGGGACATCCAACAGGGCAACACTGTATTCGAGCGAACCGAGCACGGCATCGTCGGGAACGTGCCCGGCGGTCCGGACAACGAACACATCACCGAGGCCGACATCGAAGATGATCTCGGCGGCCAGTCGTGAATCCGAGCAACCGAAGATGACGGCGAAGGGATGCTGGGTATTCACCAGGGCCGAACGACGGGCAGAATCCTGGTTCGGGTGGTTGGTGGATCCGGCAACGAAGCGGGCGTTGCCCTCACGCAGTTTGGTCCAGGCCTGGGCCGGGGTGAGAGGTGCGGATTCGGACTCAAGAGATTCAGCAGACATGAAAAAAGAGTACATCCGGCACGGCGCAGATCCGCTACTGCGTTGAGTTGGATTGGTCCTTCATGACGGACCGGGCGGCCTTTTGGAGCACTTCATCGCCGGAATCGGAGCTGAGCATGAGCGTCGATTCCTTGGTCTTGCGAACCCAACTGACGTTTGCCTCTCGGGTGTAGGACTCCCACGTGGTCCCGTCGACCTTTACGGTGCCGGACTCGGTAGCGTCCTCGCTCATCTTGGCGATCCAGCCCGGTGTGGCATCGGCGGTCTGACGAATCCAGACAAAGCCCTCGTCGCCCGTCACATAACCGACTTCCCAGTAGTCGATCTTGTCGGCGCTTCCGGAATTCCAGCGCGCGAAGTTCGGGTACCAGTCCGCGGGCACTGCGGGGGCTACCGGTGTGAAATCGGCTGCCTGGCCGGCCTGGGAAGCCACCGCGGAGACGTTCACGTCAGGTGTGAACTTATCGTCGTTGCTCGGCGGATTCAGGGCGATGACCGGTACCGCAACGGCAACCGTCAGCAGCACGGAGATGATCATGCCCTTCAGCGATTGGTTGGCCCGTTTGGACTGGGAGGGCGTCAAGACAGGTGTTACCTGCGGTTCTTCGGCATCTGGGGGCGTCTGGGGTGCATCACTCACGCCTCCATTGTCCCCGATTTTCGGGACCGTGGATGACGCGGTGTCGGTCATCACCACCCCATCCGTCGTTTCAGCGGATATGCTCGAAGGCGTTGCCCATGGCACCCACACCCACTCGACGACGAGGAACACCGTGACAGAAGCCACAAATTTTGCCCACCTGTCCCCCCGACTGTCCGTCGGCGATGCCGAACCGGACCGCAACCTGGCCTTGGAGCTGGTACGTGTCACGGAGGCTGCCGCGATAGCCGCCAGCCCCTGGGTCGGCTTCGGGGACAAGAACTCGGCAGACGGTGCGGCCGTCGACGCCATGCGTTCGCTGCTCTCCACCGTGTCTGTCACCGGGACCGTCGTGATCGGAGAAGGCGAAAAGGATGAAGCCCCGATGCTCTTCAACGGCGAAGTCGTCGGGGACGGTACCGGGCCCGAGGTCGATGTCGCCGTTGATCCCATCGATGGGACCCGCCTGACGGCACTGGGCATCAACAACTCGGTAGCTGTCCTGGCCATGGCCGAACGCGGTTCCATGTTTGACCCGTCGGCCGTGTTCTACATGGAGAAGTTGGTCACCGGCCCGGAGGCCGCCGAATTGGTGGACCTGCGCCTGCCGGTGAAGCAGAACCTTTACCTGATCGCCAAGGCCAAGAACAAGCCGATCAACCAGATCACCGTCTGTGTGCTGGACCGTGAACGTCATACCAAGCTCGTGCGGGAGATCCGCGATGCCGGGGCCCGCACGAAGTTCATCATGGACGGCGATGTCGCCGGCGCCATCTCGGCCACCCGTGAGGGCTCGGGTGTCGACGCGTTGATGGGCATCGGGGGAACCCCCGAGGGCATCGTGACTGCCTGTGCCATCCGCTCGCTGGGCGGCGTCATCCAGGGCCGTCTCTGGCCCACCGATGACGAGGAGAAGCAAAAGGCCATCGATGCCGGGCACGATCTGGATCGCGTGCTGTCCACCAACGATCTGGTGACCAGTGACAACTGCTATTTCGCGATGACCGCCATCACCGACGGCGATCTACTGACCGGAGTGCGCTACAAGAACGACAAGATCTTCACGCACTCGATCGTCATGCGTTCGAAATCCGGGACGATCCGGACCGTCGAGGGCGAGCACCAGTCACGCAAGTGGGAGCCTTACACCCGATAGGCGATTGAGCCCGAGAAAAGCTAACCCGTGAGGCCACGAGCCTTGCGGGTTAGTTCGTTTCGGCGGTGGTCACGGCGAACGCCACGGCCGGTCCCTCGCCGAGACGTTTGGCCACCACCGGAGCTTCGTGAGCGGGAATGAACGCCGATTCCCCGCGAGTCAGTTGCAGATCACCACGAGGCGAATCCAGCAGCAGGTCACCGGACACACAGATCAGTGTCACCGGGCCGTTCTGGGCGACGGCAACGTCCTCTCCGGCCAGCAGGGCATCACCGGGCAACGCGATGCGTTGGAGCTGGAATTCGTCGAAGGGCGGCCGGTAGATCTCCTGGCCGAGCATGTTCTTCGCGGCTTCCAGATACGGGACGCCCAGACTTTGGAAGTCAACCGTGTCCATCAGTTCAGGTAGATCGATATGTTTGCCGGTCAGCCCGCCGCGCAAGACGTTATCTGAACTAGCCATGACTTCCACCCCCAGTCCCCGCAGGTAGGCGTGGATATTTCCCGCAGGAAGGTAGATGGCCTGCCCGGGTTCCAAGGTGATGTGGTTGAGCATCAACGAGACGAGGACCCCAGGATCGCCGGGGTAGAAACCGTTCAGCGATTCCAGCTCCGCCAGACCGGTATCAGGAACCGTCTGGCGGCCTGAAGCAACGGCCGCGCTGGCGAGCCCGACGAGACGGACAACGTCTTGGCCTCCGGAGAGCAAGTCGGTGAATGCCCCCCGCAGATCGCCTTGGCTCAGGGTGGTGGCCGTATGTCGGGCCGCGAGGACGGCACTGCCGTTCTCGTCGGTGAGCTCGGGGTCCGCCTCGATTGTTTCGGCCAACCAGGTGAAGAGGGCCGCCGACTCGTGCGCGGCCCGGAACCCGCAGAGGGCCGAGAACCCGGTGAGCGCGAACAGGAGCTCGGGCTTGTGGTTGTCGTCCTTGTAGTTGCGGTGCGGTGCCGAACGGTCGACGCCGGCTTCCTCCTCCGCGGCAAAACCGGCACGGGCCTGCTCCAGAGTGGGGTGGACCTGCAAGGAGAGCGGTTTTTCCGCGGCGAGGATCTTCGCCAAGAACGGAAGCCGCCCAAAGCGGGTGGACGTCTCCTCACCGAGAAAGAGGGTGGGGTCGGTGGCGATCAGCTCATTGAGCGGAGTCGTGCCGTCGACGTCCGGGTGGCTGGCCTTCGAGGGGGAGTCGGGATGTGCCCCGATCCACATTTCTGCTTCGGGGCCCCCCGTTGCCTCGGCTCCGATGAGTTCGGCGATGGCCGTGGACGATCCCCACGGATAGTCCCTGACGGTATTGCTCAGGCGGTACATTCGGCTCCTTGGCAGCTGGGTCGATACGGGGCGCTACCACCCAATCTAGGCCAGTGCGCTAGGTCCCCGGTACCTCCGTCGTCGGACGGCGATGCGGGTCATGGTGCGCTGCACTCGTTGTTATTGGCTGCGATCTCCGAGATGAGTGTGCGTTGTCCGTTGATTTCGAGCTGGACCAGATACTTCTCGGTGATGGGGGAGCCATCCGGCTGCGTGGAAGGAACCGCCGTGGGATCGGTGTTGCCCTCGATGGCTTCCGGAACCGCCGACTTGGCGTCGGTGGCAGGCTTGGTGGGCGCCGCCGACGCTGACTTCGTCTCCCCGGAGGCGGATTTATCGGCCGACGCTGACTTCTTCTTTGCGGCGGCAGCTGATTTCTTGTCAGCAGCCGCCCGGGCGCCAGCATCGGTGGCCTCCTCCAGCAGCCCGTCGACACGGGTATGGATCTGGCTGTAGTCGGGGAAGGTGGAGAACCGGTCGGAAGTGGTGCCGAAGTCCGGGGCGCCGAGGGTGAGGCGCTTAAAGGGGTTCTTGCCGGCCTTATTGGCGAGGTTGAGGAAACTGCCGAGTTGGGACTGTGGGATGTCAGTTTCGAGTAGATCCTCACCTGCGGACATGATGTCGGAGAACCGGGTCAACACCGTGGAGGGCTTGAACTGGTTGATCATCGCCTGCTGCAAGCACTGTTGGCGGCGGATGCGGTGGTAGTCGGTGGTGAAATCACGTGAGCGGGCGAACCAGAGTGCCTGCTTGCCGGTGAATTTCTTCGTTCCGGGGGAGAACCAATGGGTGTTCACGAGCGTCCCAGGCCATTTCTTGGCGTTATAGGGGACCCAGCCTCCGGACTCAACGGTGACCCCGCCCATGGCGTCGATGAAGGTGGAGAACCCGTCCATATCGATCACCACGTACGCCTGGACATCGATGCCCGTGATGCCGGTGGCGGCATCCATCATCGCCTCGGCGCCCGGGTTGGCCTTGCCCGGATACAGATCGGCATGATCGGCCTCAACCGTGGGGTAGAGGGCGTTGATGATGCACTCATCGCCGCAGTCGAAACCGCGGGGGTAGACGTCGTGGAGCGGAGAGTCCTTCGGGAACGGAGCATTTTGCAGGTTACGAGGAATGGAGATCATCGCGGTTCGCCCCGATTTCGCGTCGATGCTCACCACGGCCATCGAATCGGGCCGCAGCCCCGTCCTTCCGGCCCCTGCGTCGCCACCCATCAACAGGATGTTGTAGCGCCCATCGACGGGGTCCATGGAAGGACCCGAGGCAAAGACATTCTGGATGGTGTCCCGGCCAGTGTTGAGTATGAACGCACCGTAGCCCAGAACGCCTCCGGTGAGAACCATCAGGACGACCGTTGACGCCGCGACAACGCCGCGCATGGCCGGAGTCAATAAACGCGGCCGGATGATCAACAACGTATTGATGAACATCAGCATCCATCCGGCGGCCAACAGCAGCAGGACGATGACGAGGATCAGTTGGATGACCGGCTTGGCCAGAACCTCGATAACGGTTCCACGGTTGATGAGGGCGACCACGAGGCCGATGATGATCAGCGCCCAACAGGTGAGGGTAACCGTCAGGACCCGGCGCCCCAGAGTCCGGTTGCCGGCCACTACCTGCGCCCCACCCGGAATGAAAACGGTCAGGGCCAGTAGGAAGAAAGCCCGTTTGGTCCGGATCGGTGCGGAGGCGTGTTCGGGATCCCGCACTGGATTCTGTGCGGGGGAGAAACGCGGCGTCTGTTTGCTCATGGGTCAGGAACCGAGCCCCATCTCCTCGGTGAGACGCTGGCGGAGGCGGTCTCCCTTGGCGGAGGCCTGCTGACGGAGTTCGTCCGCAAAGTCGACCAGACGAGAACGCAAGCTGGTGGCCAGCTCATCGGTACCACTGGCCAAGGTGCGGACGGCCAATAACCCGGCATTGCGGGCACCACCGATGGAGACGGTGGCCACCGGTACCCCTGCGGGCATCTGCACGATGGACAGCAGCGAATCCATGCCATCGAGGGTCTTCAGCGGGACCGGCACGCCGATCACCGGAAGGGGAGTGACGGAGGCGAGCATCCCCGGCAGGTGGGCGGCGCCGCCGGCACCGGCAATGATGACCCGCAGACCGCGTTCGTGAGCCGTTTTGCCATAGTCGATCATCTCGTCGGGCATGCGGTGGGCCGAGACGACATCGGCTTCGAAGGGGATGCCGAATTCCGTGAGGGCTTCGGCTGCCAGGCGCATGACGGGCCAGTCGGAGTCGGAACCCATGACGACACCGACGAGGGGCTTCGCGGTGTTCATGCGGTTCGGGCTCCTTCGGTTGAGGCCGGCCCCGGGGCCCCGTCGCGGATGATGTCTGCCACCTGCGTGGCGGTGCGGCGGACATCGTCGACGGTCTGGCCGGCGGCGCCGACGAGGTTGACGTGACCGATCTTACGGCCGGGCCGTACGGACTTGCCGTAGACGTGGATCTTGACGCGGGGTTGCGCGGCCAAAGCGGCAGGGAAAGCTGAATAGAGCTCGGGGTTCGCCCCGCCGAGGAAATTCTTCATGACGGTCACCTCGCCCAATGCACTGGTGTCGCCCAACGGGAGGTCCAGCACGGCGCGCAGGTGCTGTTCGAATTGGCTGGTCACCGAACCGTTCATCGTCCAGTGGCCGGTGTTGTGGGGGCGCATGGCCAGTTCGTTGATGACGAATCCCGGGCCGCGGCCGGGGGTTTCGAAGAGTTCGGCAGCCATGACGCCGGTGACGCCGAAAGCCTCCGCGATGCTCAGTGCCGCTTCACGGGCCGCCTCAGCAGTGGCCGGGTCCAGTCCGGGGGCCGGGGCGATGACTTCGTCGCAGACCCCGTCAACCTGGATGGTGTGCACTACAGGCCAGCCACGGGCTTCACCCGAGGTGGTGCGAGCCACGAGAGCCGAGAGCTCCCGGCTGAAATCAACCTTCTCCTCGGCCAGCAAGTCGGTTCCGGCGGCGAACCAGTCGGCGCATTCGGATGCTGCGGCCGCATCGTCGAGCATCCGCACCCCCTTGCCGTCGTATCCGCCGCGTGGGGTCTTGAGCACCACGGGCCATCCGGTGGAATCACCAAAAGTAATGAGCTCCTCGATCGAAGCGACCCGGGCCCACACCGGGTTCGGTAGTCCGAGCTGGTCGATGGCAGCCCGCATGACCAGCTTGTCCTGGGCATGGATCAGGGCTTCGGGACGGGGCTGGACATTAATCCCCTCGTCGATCAGGGCCCTGAGGTGTTCGTTGGGGACATGCTCGTGATCGAAGGTGATCACGTCGACGCCGGCGGCGAACTCCCGCAGGGTTTCCAGATCCCGGTAGTCGCCGACCGGGGCCTGGGCGACGGCAGCGACTGCCGAGACCTCTGGCCCCTCGGCCAAAACCCTCAGGTCAAAACCGAGGTTCGTTGCTTCAGGGGCCATCATTCGGGCAAGTTGGCCACCACCGACCACGCCAATCACAGGAAAATTCACCTCTTCAGGGTACCGAACCGAGACCAGTCCATCGGCCGTGACGGGGCCCTGAACGGGGGATTATGAGGAAACTTTGAGTTGCAGCCGATAGAATGGGGAGCTGGCCGCGTCACGGACGCAGTGGACCGGCTCCTGCTGGAGCCCCGAATCTCGGGGTTTTTACCCGCACTGAACACCGTCTGTGGAGGAACATGCTCAACGAGTTGGCGAAAAAATGCCAAGGCCTTTTCACCATGCTGTGGCGAGAGGTCATGAAATTCGGCGTCGTCGGCGGTGTGGCGTTCATCATTGATACGTCGATCTTCCTGTGGATGATGAACGGGCCGATGCACGGTTCCGAGGTCAAGGCCAAGATCGTCGCCGGGATCGTCGCCACCATGTTCTCTTGGGTCGCCAACCGTTACTGGACCTTTAGGCATCGCCGCCGGGCTTCAGTGGTGCGCGAACTGGTGTTGTTCATCATCATGAACGGCATCGGCTTGTTCATTGCCGCGGCCTGCGTCTGGGTCACCAAATACTGGATCGGTCTGACCGATTCGACCAGCCTGTTCATCGCCGGGTCGGTCGTCGGCCTGGTGTTGGGCACGATCTTCCGCTTTTTCGCATACCGCTTCTGGGTCTTCACCGAAGAGCTAGACAACGAGCCGGGCTTCAACCAAGACCATGACCTGATCGGTCACCCCGAAACCGCCAGCATGGCTCAGGAAGACGGGATGCCGCGCGAAGGCGGCGACCCCAACCCCACAGCGCACTAGGTTCCGAAGCTGTCAGGCCCGCCCCGCGATGACATCGTCGGGGCGGGGCGGTTGTCTTTAAAGGTGTCGTTCCACGCGTTCATCGTCGAGCATCCGCTGTGTGGGGGAGGCCCCGGGGCCGAGGAGCACCAGCGGTGAATCCCCCCGCCATTGGGCCACGGCAGCCCGCAACGTCGTGCCGAGGTCGGTGACGGGGCCCAGCAGGGCCGTGCCGTGGGCTGCGGGCAGGGAAAAGAGCTGTGCATAGTCCAAGTCCCCGGTACCGTCATCGGCGGTCAACGCCGGGGCGGCAGCCGGTACCGGATCAGCCAAGTAGTAGTCTCCGAAACCGCGAACCTCGGCCACGTAATCCAGGCACCCCGAAGGAACTTCCCCGGGGAAGGACAAGGCCAGGGACTCCAGCCCAACGGCCACGACCTCAGCGGCGGGGAAGACCTCGGTGGCCGTGCTGGGGTTGCCGGTGAGCACCACATCGGGGGAACCCGTCGTGCCGTGGTGGTGGCTGGCCCACTCGTGGAGCGGGCTCTCGGTGCCGGATACCGGAAGGATGAGTTCGGCGCCGGTAGACCAGATGGCGAACGCGATCGCCAAAGATTTCCAGTGAGCCGGCAGATCGAGCAAGATCCTGGTCCCGGGACCGGCGTCGAATTCCTCGACGAGGAGGTTCGCCGATTTCGCGACCCAGTTGTCGAAAACATGGCCGCTCAGTTCCACGCGTTCACCGGGATCGCCGTACCAGGTCAGCAGCGGGGAGGCGGAGTCCCGGTGTCTGGAGAGCAATCGGTTTGTAAAATCTAACGAATCGGTATCGGTGGTCATGGACTCAATCCTCTCAAACCTGTGAAAACCCTGATAATCCGGGGAACTGTCGGACACGCCCATCGGTACACTCATATATCGGGCGTGTTGCGACATGGATCGGAAGGCTTCCATCTATAGAATCACCGCCTCCACTTGACGTCGGTGAGTTACACCATTGTAATTAGTAGGAGAAGCAGCTTTTTCCAGACCACGGACTAAGCCGTGGCCGCTCACGCGACCAGACGTAGGACGGACGGTTACCGTTCGACAGGTCGGGTAGGTGGCCGGTGTAAGAGAGACAGCCAACCAGCGGAAGGGCGCACACCATGGGGAACGCAGAGCGCATTTACGATCCCAGCCAAGCCGAACAGGCGTCAAAGAGGTACGGCTCTCGTGGAGTCCCCGCAGACTGGTTCCTCGATCCCGCAGACGATGCGGCGGCAGAGAACTACCGGGCCGCCGGACTGGACCTCGATGACCAGGCCACGGCATTCTTGGCCGCCCACGAGTCCGATGTTGAGACTCCAGAGGCCCTCCTGGCTCCGGTGCGTGACCTGCCCGTGGAGCGCCCCGCCCAGACGGCTCCCGCCGAAGTGGACCCGCAGCAGCAGTTGTGGCTCGGCATGCCGGGCTACCCCGGCGCAGATGACGAGGGAGAACTCGGCTGGCAGACCGAAGCATTATGCGCCCAGACCGATCCCGAAGCCTTCTTCCCCGAAAAGGGAGGCTCGACGCGTGACGCAAAAAAGGTCTGCGGTGCCTGCAACGTTCGTTCCGAATGCTTGGAGTATGCGCTGTCCAATGACGAACGCTTCGGTATCTGGGGCGGCCTCTCCGAGCGTGAGCGCCGTCGGCTGAGGAAGCGAGCGGTCTGATTCATTCGCAAGTACGCGTCACGGCCGTGGTCGTTGCGCACGACGGGGAGAGCTTCCTTCCGGCAACCCTCGAAGCGCTGACAACCCAAACCCGGCCGGTCGATCACTTCATCGGCGTCGACGCAGGTTCCCAGGACAACTCTGCCCGCATCCTGACCGACTCGCTGCCGGCCGGCAGCCCGCTGGTCAAGGCACGGGCGAGAGGATTCGGCGCCTCGGTGCGCGCGGGCGTGACCGGCGAGGATGCGCTCCCTCGCCGCGCGGGCGACCCGACGACGTCGGGAAACCTTCCGACCGTGGACCCCGAGATCCAGGACTGGATCTGGCTGATCCATGACGACTCGGCCCCCGACAGCGGTGCCCTGGAGGCGCTCCTCGAGGTCGTGGAGACCTCCCCAGCGGTGACCATTGCCGGCTGCAAGCAACTGGACCGCGATCAACCGCGCCGCCTGCTGGACGTCGGGTTGGGCATCAGCCGCTGGGGCGAACGCCTGACCATGATCGATGTGGACGAACTCGACCAGGGGCAATACGACTCCCGCTCCGACCGCTTCGCAGTGAATTCCGCAGGCCTACTGGTCCGCCGGGACGTCTGGGAGGATCTAGGCGGCTTCGACCCAGCCCTGCCCGGACTCGGCGACGACTTGGACTTATGCTGGCGTAACCGGCTGGCCGGCAACCGTGTCGTTGTCGTCCCGACGGCCAAGATGCTCCACGCTCCCGATAAGGTCCGCTCCATCGCTGGCCCGTTGGCCGGCCGCCGGGCCGAGGTCTATTTGCGGCTCAAGCACGCCGCCGCCTGGAAGGTCCCCTTCGTCGCCCTCGGCGCGATCCTTGGTTCCCTCTTCCGGCTACTCATCTCACTGGTGGCGAAGGACCCGGCCTTCGGCTTCGGGCAACTGAGCAGCACCCTGACCGCAGTGTTCTCCCCGGTAGCCCTCCGCGGTTCGCGTCGCGGGGCCCGCCGGACCCGGAAGGTCTCCCGTTCGCTGGTCCGCCCGCTGATGGTCCCACGTCGGGAAGTGTGGGCCCACCGACGCAACCTCCTCCAGGCCGCAGGCACCTCAACGGTCCTCGGCGACGGTTCAGGGGTCACGGCCGAGGCGTCCAATCCCTCCGGCGACAGTTCCGACGACTTCGCGGAATTGGCTGCCCCGAACCGCACCAGCTCTTCGGTCAGCGCCGTGATTGCGGTTCTGGCCACGGCCGTCGTCGCCCTCCTGGGGCTACGGAGCGTCTTCGGTTCCGGGGCACTGGCCGGCGGATCGATGCTTCCGGTGAGCGATCGACTCTCAGGGATCTGGGCCCACGCCACCGGCTGGTGGCAGGACCTGGGAACCGGGATGCCGGGGCATGGTGATCCCTTCGACCTGGTGCTCTGGCTGCTCTCGCTGCTCGGGTTCGGTACCCCCAACACCGCCATCGTGGTGTTGTATCTGGCGGCCATGCCGCTGGCGGCACTCTTCGCCTGGCTGGCCCTCGGATCGGTGACGGCGAGCCGGGCCGCCCGGCTACTCGGCGCCCTCGTCTGGGCGCTAGCCCCGGCACTGCAAGTTGCCCTGGGCTCGGGGCGGGCAGGTGCCATCGCCGTGCACGTCCTCGTCCCGCTGGTCGGCCTCGGAGTGATCCGTGCCGTCGGCGCCGGCCGACCGCGCACCGAACAGCACGCCGTCCCGTCCCCAGCGGATCCGCCGTCGAAGGCGGGTTTGCATGGAGTCCCCTCGTGGACCGCTGCTGCCGGGGCAGCCTTGGCCCTGGCGGCAGTCACTGCCGCCTCCCCGAGTTTGCTGCCGCTGGCTGTCGTGCTGGTGGTGGTGCTCGCGATTCCTTTGGGCCGCCGGGCCCGGACCCTGTGGTGGGTTCCGGTGCCGTCGCTGGTCCTCGCACTGGGAAGTGTTCCGGCTGCCCTGAACAACCCGCGGGTCCTGCTGGCAGATCCAGGGGTCGTCCAGCCGTTCCAGGCGGCGGACCTGTGGCAACAGGCATTGGGCTTCCCCGTGGCATTCGACCCGATGGCGGGAGCCAATGGGTTCGGATGGGCAGCGAACCTGCTCCCTGGCCCGTGGGCGTTCATCGCCGCCCTCATCGTGGGTGTTCCACTGCTCCTGCTGGCCATCGTCGGTTTGCTACGCCGTGGCCGGCGCGGCGCGATCATCCGCACCGCCTGGGTGGCCGGTGTTCTGACCCTGGCCACCGGATACGCCGTGCAGGCACTTCCCTTTGGTGTCACCGCCGGCCGTGAGGTCACTCCCTTCACCGGTCCGTTCGTTTCGGTCTTCATGCTCGGCGTCCTCCTCTCAGCCGCAGGTGGCCTGGACTGGATGCGTAGCGTCAGGATCCACAAGACCTCGAGGCTGCGGGTGATCGCCGGCCCCGCCATGGCGGCAGCCGTGGTGTTGGTCCTGGCCTCGGCCACGGTGGCCACCACGTTGTGGCTGGCCCCCCGTACGGTCGGAACCGCGGATGCGGCGGCGGGCGAATCCGGCGCCACGTCGGATCTGGGCTTGGGGCAAGCCGTACTCCCCGTTGCGGCGCGCACGCTTCCCGCGACGGCAGCAGACCGAGGGAACTCGCCCTTGCAGGAACGCACCCTCGTTTTGGCTCCCGAGGGCAACGACGGGGCCATGAGCGCCACGTTGATGAGCGGTTCGGGGATGAGTCTGGACCAACTCTCAGCAGTCTCCGCCAGCTCGCGGCTGACGGGAACACTCACCGATCCGCAGGCGGCACCGGACGACGATTCAGCAAAAGACCTCCGCAGCACAGTGGCCGGACTGGCCTCGGGCCAAGCCATCGACCCGCGGCCGGAACTGGCCCGTTTCGGAGTCAGTTTCGTGGTGCTGCAGGTCCCCGAAGGTGTTTCCACGTTGGCTGGCCGTCTTGACGGTGTTCCGGGACTGGCCCCCGTTGGCTACACCGAGGCAGGGTGGCTGTGGCGGGTGACCCCCGACACCGAAATCAAGGACGCCGAAACCCCCAACGAATTCACCGCCCGTGTGAGGTTGCTTGATGCCGAGGGCGAGACCACCTCACTCATCGGATCCCATGCGGCCCGCGTGCAGGCCCACGCGCTACCCAACGGCCCGAAGGGGCGCACCGTCGTGTTGGCAGAACGGGCCGACCCCGGTTGGGAAGCCACCTACGACGGCAAGGCTCTCGAGTCCACCACCAACGGGTGGGCCCAGGCGTTCAAACTGCCCAGCGGAGCCGGAGAACTATCGATCGGCTATTCGGCGCCCTGGTCCCTGCCCCTAGGAATTCTGATGGTCCTGGTCTTCGCAGGGACCCTGCTGCTGGTCATCCCGATCCCTGCCTCCCGCCGGTTCGCTGCCCGCCGGGTGGAGGAATTCAGGACGACGGGTAGCGCCGAATCCGTGTGGGATATTGATGATGCCGACGGCGAACACCTGCAGGACGAGGACGACGGCGATGCCCCGTTGGAGGGCACGTCAGTAGCTGAGGAGCACAAGTCATGACCCGGAAGAACCGCTTACCGCGCCGCGGACGCGCCGCAGCGGCCTCACTGGGGGCTGTTTTGCTGGTGGCCACCGGCGGCGGCATTGCCGTGGGTTCGCTCAACGGCCCCCTCTCGGCACCCGAGGTTGGGGCCGTTCCGCGTGTCTCGGTACCCGCGGGGGACTATGTGGGCCAGTGCGCGGCGACGGCTCGGTTGGTCGATGGTGCTGCAGGAGAAGGCACCGACCCGGCTTTCGCTGCCGCCTCGGACTCTGAAAAGACGATGATCCGTTCAACGGTGCTCTCCGATGCCGCCGAGCGCCTCCCCGGTGCCGCGGTGGAGAAACTCGACGGGACGACGGTGCGCACCTTGTCCAAGCGACTCTCGGACGAGAAGGCCAGCGAAGATCAATCCACCGGTGAAGACGGGTTCACCGGCCGGAAAGCCAAGACAGCCTCCGGTGTGAGCGAGCCGTCGGCAGCGAACCTGCGCGTCCAACCGCTGGGCGGCCGGCAGTCCACTGCCGGGGCAGTGCGCAGCTACGTTGCCGGTGACGGCGATTTGGCCGGGCTGGCGGCGGCGAACTGTCAGGTCCCGGCGAACGAACAGTGGCTCACGGGTGCCTCGACCACGGTCGGCAGCACGGCGTTGCTGACCCTGGCCAACCCGTCGGCCTCCCCGTCCACCGTCGATCTGGAACTCTACGGTTCCAAGGGCCCTATCGAGGCGGGCAACGCCCGCGGCATCATCATCGCCCCGGGGGAGTCGACGTCGATCGTCTTGGGCGGCATGGCGTCGGGGGAGAAATCACTCTCCGTCAAGGCCACGTCCACCGGTGCACCGGTCAGCGCCATCATCCAACAAAGCACGCTGCGTGGTCTGACGCCGGGAGGCGTGGACTTCATCGAGCCGGCGGCTACCCCCGATGAACACCAGGTCGTCCCCGGGATCCTCATCCAGGACGCTAAGACCCAGAAGGACATCATCTCGCAGAAGGGGTACGAGGACGCCGCCCCGACCTTGGATCTGACCGTTCCCGGGGCCAGCGATCAAAACGTCAAGGTCCGACTGGTGGGCAAGGACGGTCCGGTGGACCTGCCCCGCGACGGCCAATACACGGCCCCAGCCGGTGCCACCACCAGCGTGCATCTCACCGGAGTCAAGGCAGGGAACTACACGGCCATCGTGGACTCGGAGGAGCCGGTGGCTGCTTCCGTGCGCATGACCCGGGGAACCAAGGCCAAAAAACGGACCGATGCTGCCTGGGCTGGTGCGGCACACCGGCTGGGTGGCGAACATCTCGTCGTCGTCCCCGAGGGGGCCGAATCTCGTTTCCTCTTCCTGGCCCGGGACGGGGCCGGGAGCATCGACCTGCGTCCGGTCACTTCCGACGGCAAGGTCGGCAAGGCGGTCACCGTGGAGGTGGATCAGGGCCACAGCGTGGAACGCAGCATCGATTCCTTGGGACAGGACGTGGTCGCCGTGACCCTCAGCGCCAGTGGGGATCCCGTTTACGGCAGCCTGCTGGCCACCCACGGGAAAACTGATGTCTCGGTTCTTCCGCTTCCGCCGGCCACCCGAGGTGCCACGGATATCAGCGTGGACCTGCGCTACTGAGCCTCGGCAGGGCGAGGCGCTAGAAGCCGCCCTCCCACGGGTGGTAATCGGGATCAATTTCCTCGGGTTCACGCAGCAAAAGCTCGGCCACCTGTTCGACGACGGCCAGATGGACGACTTCGGGGAGCACCATGGGTGAACCAGCCAGTTCCTCCACGGGGCGCCGGTAGATGGTCACCCGGGCGAGGCGGCGCGGGGTGGCCCCCCATGACCTGCCCAGGGGAACCGGACGTCCCGAGGCCTCGGAATAGTCCAACGAGGTGCTGCGCGGCATGAGCTCTGTCGTGAATTCCATCGAGGCGATGGGCTGGCCCCACAACAATTCGAGACGTTCGGCGGATTCGGCGATGAGATCCTCGAAGCGTTCGGCGCGGGTCCGTGAGCCGGGCAGCCCGGGGTGCATGAGGTTTCCGCGCAGACCGCGTCCATGCCGGTTGCGTCGACGGCGGAGGAACGCTCCGGAATTCGTCTCGGTGTCTGCCCGCGCAGCGGGGCGGCTCGCCGTCCCGGGATCTTCAAACCGCACCGTGAAACCTTCTGCCATGACACCGAGCCTACCGAAGATCTTCGACGTGGGCGGGGGAACCGTTTCCCGCCATGCCCGGCTGCTTGGGGCGTAGCCGAGGGCACGGCAGGTAAGCTGTTTTCTCGTGGGATCCCTTCGACTTTGTTCACGCTCCGCCTGTGGCCGCTCGGCCATCGCGACCCTGACGTTTGTGTACGCCGATTCCACCGCCGTTCTCGGGCCACTGGCCACCTACCCCGAACCGCACTGTTACGACTTATGTAGCGAGCACGCCCACCGACTGACCGTGCCGCGTGGCTGGCAGGTCCTGCGCCTGGAACTTCCCGAAGCACCCCGTGTGGCTTCCGATGAACTCTCCGCCTTGGCCGACGCGGTGTCCGAACCCCGCCCACCGGCGACGGATCGCCGGGAGACCCTCGTCGAACCCGAAAGCGGTCCGACGAATTCCATCTCGGCTCGCACCGCACCAACACCCCTGGACCCGCCGGAGGACACGGACAACGGACGAGGGCCTCTACGTATTCTGCGTGAACCACGCTAAAGCCATAAACTGGGCCCATGGCCCACATCACACCCCAGCTCCTTGAGATCCTGCGTTGCCCGGTCACCGGCTCGACGCTCACCCAGGACGGCGACGCGTTGGTCGCCACCGCCCTCGACGAGCACGGCAGCACCCCGCGGTACGCCGTGCACGAAGGAATCCCTGTCATGCTGGGCCCCTCCCCGGCCGAAGGCATCAGCCGGACCCCGGAGGTGAACTAGCCGTGGGCTTTGACTACCGGATCGCCGATATTTCCTTGCACGAGGCCGGCCGCCACCAGATTCGGCTCGCCGAACACGAGATGCCTGGCCTGATGTCCCTGCGGGCCGAATATGCCAGCGCCCAACCCCTGGCCGGGGCACGGATTTCCGGGTCACTGCACATGACCGTCCAGACGGCAGTGCTGATCGAGACGCTCACCGCCTTGGGCGCCCAGGTCCGTTGGGCCTCATGCAACATCTTCTCCACCCAGGACGAGGCAGCAGCAGCCGTCGTCGTGGGGTCCGGGAGTGCCGCACACCCCCAGGGGGTGCCGGTTTTTGCCTGGAAAAACGAATCCCTGGAGGAGTATTGGTGGACCGCCGAGCAGATCCTTTCGTGGCCGGGAGCAGATACCGACCCCGCTCGGGGCCCGAACCTGATTCTGGACGACGGTGGAGATGCCACCATGCTCGTCCATCAGGGGGTCGGCTTCGAGGCCGCAGGATCTGTTCCGGCAGCAACTGGAGCCGATAGCGCGGAATACACGATCGTCTTGGACGTGCTGCGCCGTTCATTGGCGCAAGACCCCGGCAAGTTCACCCGCCTCGCCGCAGGAATCCTGGGAGTCACCGAGGAGACCACCACGGGGGTCCACCGGCTCTATCAACTCGCCGAAACCGGGGAACTGCTGTTCCCCGCCATCAACGTCAACGACTCGGTCACCAAATCCAAATTCGACAATAAATACGGCATCCGCCACTCGTTGCCCGACGGCATCAACCGGGCAACCGACGTGCTCATCGGCGGCAAAGTGGCAGTGGTTTGCGGGTACGGCGACGTGGGCAAGGGGGCGGCGGAGGCGCTACGGGGCCAAGGCGCACGCGTGATGGTCACCGAGATCGACCCGATCTGCGCGCTGCAGGCCGCCATGGATGGCTACCAGGTCGCCCGGCTGGAGTCGGTCATCGGCCAAGGCGATATCTTCATCACCACCACCGGTGGGACGGGGATTATCCGGGCCGAAGACATGGCTGCCATGAAGGACAAAGCCATCGTGGGCAACGTCGGACACTTTGACGATGAAATCGATATGGCAGGGCTCGCCGCGGTGCCGGGCATCACCAAGGTCGAGATCAAACCGCAGGTCCATGAATGGGTCTTTGACGGCGGAACCGATACCGCACGCTCGATCATCGTGCTGTCCGAGGGACGCCTGCTGAACTTGGGCAACGCCACCGGCCACCCCAGCTTCGTCATGTCCAATTCCTTCGCCAACCAGACGATCGGACAGATCGAACTCTTCGGTCGGCAGCGGGGCACCGATGAAGGCGCAGATCCAGCCTACGAACGACAGGTCTATGTGCTGCCAAAAATTCTTGACGAGAAGGTCGCCCGCCTCCACCTCGACGCCCTCGGCATTGAATTGACCGAGTTGAGGACGGAACAAGCCGAATATTTGGGGTTGGATCCCGCAGGGCCCTATAAACCCGAGCACTACCGATACTAGGGAACCGGCAGATCGCCGGTCAGTTGCCGAAAGGCAGCCGGTGGATACGCTCGCGGACCGTGCGTTGGCGTTCTGCCACGGCGCTCAGACGCCGGTAGTCGCGTTCCCTCCGTTCGGCGACCACGGCCGCCAGGAACTGTTCCGGTGGGCAGCCAAACGGTGGCGCGGGGGAAACATACGGCTGAAGGTCCGAGGCCAGTGTGGCGGCGACCTGCTCCCGGGAGGCCGCAGCCATGGAAGGGCCCTGACGGATGAAGCGGGCGATACGTGCCGCCAGGGGATCGGGGATCCGCCCCACATCGGCCAGCTCGGCCCAGGGACGCAGCTGCTGGGGCACGGGAAGCACCAACGGGGCCACACGTTCGCGGCGTTCGCGCATCGAGTAGGTGCCGGCGAGCATGTCTCCCAGACGTTTACCGCGTTCGTTGGCGAAAGAGACCAGCAAGGCCAGCGAACCGAAAAGTGCCAGGACCTCCAGCAGGGCGAGCATCGCCCGGATGAAGGCGTGGCGGAAACGGATGGAACCGCCGTCATCGCGCACGATGCGCAACCCCATGATCAGCCGGCCCAAGGACTTCCCGCGGCTCAGGGTTTCCACCAGCACCGGAACAGCCACCATCCACAGCACGACGACGATGATGACCACCGCGCGGATGGCCGCACTGTCAAAACCGGAAGCGAGTTTCTCGAGCAGGACCAGCGAAGCGACCAGACCGATCAGATAAACCAGATAGTCAATGAAGCATCCCACGGCGCGCAGTACGAAACTGGCGGGACGCAACTGCAGGACGACTGCCTCGCCGGTGATGATCGTGCTCACGGTATCCCTCCGTCGAGGCTGGGTGATCGGACGCCCGACCGGTGCCGGGGTTGACCCGGCGCAACGCGGCCGTCATCCCAATCTAGCCGACACCCCCACGTTAGGCTGGGATCGTGGATCTTGATGCCTTTGTCGCCGTTCATCGGCAGGAGTGGGACCGCCTTGACGTCCTGTCCTCCAGGCGTCGACTGACCGGTGCCGAATCCGACGAATTCCTGGGGCTCTACGAACGCGTGTCGACCCATTTGTCGATGGTCGGATCGATCGAACCCGATGCCGTCGTCTCTGCCGACCTCTCCGCCAGGATCTCGCGGGCACGTACCCGTTTCACGGGGGCCAGGACCCCTGTGCTGGAAGAGATCGCCACGTTCTTCGTCTACACGCTGCCGGCGGCCTTCTACAGGATCCGGGTGCTCACCATCGTGCTGGGGTTGGTGTTCATCGCCATCGCCTTTGCCGCCGGACTCTGGGCTGCCCACACCCCCAGCGTGCTCAAGGCGATGGGCTCCGATGCCGATCTGCAGCAATACGTGCACCATGATTTTGTTGACTACTACTCGGAGAACCCCGCCGCCTCCTTTGCCGGGGCGGTCTGGACGAATAACGCCCTCATCGCCGGAATGTGTGTGGCCTTCGGAATCTCGGGGCTGTATGTGCCCTTCGTGCTCTACCAGAACGCCGTATCGGTGGGGATGGCCGGGGGGCTGATGTCCTCGCTGGGTGAGCTTGACACCTTCTTCCTCTACATCCTGCCGCACGGGTTCATGGAGCTGACGGCGATTTTCATCGCCGGCGCTGCTGGCCTGCGCATCTTCTGGGCGTGGGTGGCTCCCGGGGCCAGAACCAGGATTGGTTCCCTCGCCGTGGAAGGCAGATCGTTGATGACGGTGGCCCTGGGGCTCGTCGTGGTGCTCTTTATTTCCGGGCTGGTCGAAGGATTCGTCACCCCCAGCGGGTTGCCGCATGGGGTCCGCCTGGGCATCGGCCTGATGGTCCTGGCCGGCTACTGGACCTACACGCTGGTCTTGGGTCGGCGGGCCGTCAACGCAGGATTCACCGGGGATCTAGGAACCTACGACGCCGGCGCCACCGCGGCCGTCGCCTAACGACTTTGCATGCCAACAGGGAAGGACACATCGATGGAGAATAAGAACGCCGTGCCAGAAGGACCCGAACCCGGGGACCTGGACAGCGACCGGCCGGCGCCCACCGCGGACGACCCGGAAGTTCCTGAGTTC
This sequence comes from Glutamicibacter sp. BW78, assembly GCF_002332245.1. Classification (NCBI taxonomy): domain Bacteria; kingdom Bacillati; phylum Actinomycetota; class Actinomycetes; order Micrococcales; family Micrococcaceae; genus Glutamicibacter; species Glutamicibacter sp. BW78. The sequence continues at coordinate 74,148 of NZ_NRGU01000030.1, read as the reverse complement.
CTGAAGGGGCCGGATCCGGAGGAGCCCATGGTCGACACCCCACAAAACGCCACCCCGGAAACAGCTGCCATCAGAAGCGAAGGTGCCGATACCGGTTCACCCGCGGTAGCGGAAACCCCCGAGGCGCAGGATCCTGCCGGGCAGGAGAACGGGATGGGGCCCGAGGCCTGGGACTCCGAATTCGCCGCAGCCACGGGCGCTGAAAACGCGGCGGCCTCTGCCACCGACGAGCCGAGAGCAACCGACGACTCCCGCACCCAGGCCTTGCCGGCATGGCAGCAGGAGCCTTCCTCCCAGACCCAGGCGATGCCCCGTTCGGAGCAGGACGCCGCAACGGGAGCGGCTGTCGCCGCGGAACCGTTGGCCGGTCAGGATCCGGATACCGACGGGGAAACGGTACGCGCCGATTCGGTGGCCGCAGCCAAACGTCAGGAACCGATCCCCGCAGGACCTGCCGCCGAAACGGACCGGGAAGCCCGGCGCCGTCAGCACGCCCGTGACGCCGCGCTGACGGCCAAACCGGTGTTCGCGCGGATCGTGCAGACCTTCCTGGCGATTGCCTTCCCCTTCATCGTGGTCATCGGGTCCATTCGTGCGGTAGCCAGTTCCTGGTTCCTCTGGTTGGACTATCACCGTCCAGGGTTCCCCGCGGACGGCTATGGTTTCAGCCAAGCCGACCGGCTGACCTATGGGAACTACGGGGTGGACTACATCAACAACTCGGCTCCCTCCGCCTATCTGGGTAACCTGGTGGACACCAACGGGGACCCGCTGTTCCTGGCCAACGAGGTGTCCCATATGGCCGACGTGAAATCCATCATCGGGATCACGTATGCCGCAGGGATCATCCTGACCCTGCTGGCCATCCTGATCTGCCTGTACCTATGGCGCCGCTACGCGGGAGGCATCCGCCGGGCGTTCTTCGCCGGTTCGGTCATCACCCTGGTCGTGATGATCGCGCTGACGGTACTGGCTGTGCTGAACTTCGGGACGTTCTTCACGGACTTCCACGAGCTGTTCTTCGCCCAAGGCAACTGGACGTTCCACGCCAACGACACCTTGATCCGCCTCTACCCGGAACAGTTCTGGATGGATGCGGGAATCGTGATCGCCGGGCTGGTGCTCATCACCTCCCTGGTGTTCCTGATCACCAACTGGCCCTCACGCAAGCGCCGTGACCGGGCGCGGCAACGCCAGGTGGACCGGGAGATGGGCCTGCTCTAAACCAGGTTCCACGCACGGAAACGGGCCGCTGCCTCGGGGATGATCCCCGAGGCAGCGGCCCGCAGTGTTTGAGCTGGGTATCGCGGAACATCAGCCCCAGCTGGGCATCCACAAACGCAGTCGCCAGGCCTCATAGGGAATCGTCTGTCCGGTCCAGACCGGCCAGAAGAACGCCGAAACCAGCACCACCAAAGCCAAGAAAGCAGTCACACCGATGAGCCCGGTCCGACGTCGGGCCACGGAAGCACCCACCCCACCCAGGGCCAGGGCGAGCACGAAGGTGAGCGACAGGATCATGAATGGTTCGAAAGTGATCGTGTAGAAGAAGAACATGGTGCGTTGCGAATAGAGGAACCACGGGCCGAATCCGGCGAGTATGCCCGCCAAAATGGCCCCCGTCCGCCAATCGCGGCGTCCCGCCCAAAACAACAGCACGACCAGGAGGGAGAGGGTCGCGGCCCACCAGAGCACCGGATTGGGAAGATCGGTGACCACCGAGGCGCAGGAACCCACCGGACAACCCGGATCCCCGGCCTCCGATCCGTGGTAATAAAACAGGACGGGCCGGCCGGCGAACAGCCAGGTCCACGGGCCTGACTCCCAGGCATGGGGGGAACTGAGCCCCTGGTGGAACTCGTAGGCGCTGCGGTGGTACTCCCACAGTGAGCGAAGCGGGGCAGGCAGCCATCCCACCCCTTCACCGGGATGATCCGCAGCCCAGGTGCGGTCGTAGCCGCCCGCCGTGAGAAACCAGCCGGCCCAGGTCGAGATATACGTGGCAACGGTCAACGGGATGATGAGGAAGAACGCGGGGATGCCGTCGCGGATGATCCCTGCCGTCAACCAGCGGCGGATTCCCACCGTCCGTCGTGCCTGCATATCCCAGAGCACCGTTAGCAGGCAGAAGACCGCCACGAAGGAGAGCATCGACCATTTCACGCCCAGGCCGCCGCCGAGCATCAGGGCGAAAACCAACCGCCACGGCCGCCAGGCCATCCACGGGCCGAACTCCAGGAAGGATCGTGGGGGAACACCGGTTTGCGGGTCTACCGCTGCTGAGACTTTTCTGGCGAGGATCCTGCGTCCGTGGGAGCGGTCCACCAGAAGGGCGTAGAAGGCGGCGACGATGAAGAACATTTGAAAAATGTCCAATAAGGAGGTCCGTGACAGGACCAACTGGTGGCCGTCGACGGCACTCAGGCCGCCGGCCACTGCACCGAGGGTGATCGAGTTGAATAAACGCTGGGCGATGAGAGTGACCAACAGGACGGCCAGCGTTCCCACGATGGCCGCGGAGAAACGCCATCCCATCCCGCTGTCGGTACCGAACAGGAGCATCCCCACGGCAATCATCCATTTGCCCAAGGGCGGATGGACCACGTATTCGGGGCTGTCCAAGGGGGCAGGTGTGCCGTCGAGGAACGCGGGATTGGGGTCGTCCGGCCACTCCATCTCATGCCCGTGGGAGAGCAGCGTGAAGGCGTCCTTGACGTAATACGTCTCGTCGAAAGTCAGGGCGTGGGGCTGATCCAGGTTCACCAAACGCATGAGAGCAGCAATGAGGGTGATGACCAGCGGGACCATCCAGCTCAGCCGGGTCACCGGGGCGACGACGCCCTGCAATCTCTCCGTCAGGGCCCGGTAGGTGAACGCCGACCGCGGGGTCTGGACCCAGACGGGGCGGGACGATTTCAGGGCGCTCACGGGACAACTCTACCGGCGCTGCCGACGGTAGGCTGGCGGGGTGAATAATGATCCTGCAGACCCCGTGTCCGACACCCCGGAACCCGCGCCCTCAGCCCAGCCCCGGGTAGAGGGGGCGAACGGGCAGATCGTGCTGGCTGCCACCCCGATCGGGAACCTGGGGGATGCCTCTCCGCGGTTGATCGAGTTGATGACCGGCGCCGATGTCATTGCCGCGGAGGACACCCGGAGGTTCCACCATCTGGCCCAGGCCCTGGGACTGCGGATCCCCGGCCGGGTGATCAGCTACCACGAGCATAACGAAGGCGTGAAGACCGCAGAATTGCTGGACCTGGCCCGCCAGGGGCTGACCGTGTTGATGGTCTCCGACGCCGGTATGCCTGCCGTCTCCGATCCCGGGTTCCGGCTGGTCGAGGCGGCCGGCGCCGAGGGCCTGCTGGTGACCGCAGTGCCGGGACCCTCCGCCGTGTTGACCGCGTTGGCCCTCTCCGGGCTGCCGACCGATCGCTTCACCTTCGAAGGCTTCCTTCCCCGTAAGCCGGGGGAACGGGCTGGACGGCTGGCCGAACTTCAGAAGGAACGCCGCACGATGGTCTTCTTCGAAGCCCCCCACCGGCTGGCCCCCATGCTGCGGGCCCTGGCCGACGCCTTCGGTCAGGACCGGCGGGCAGCGGTTGCCCGGGAACTGACCAAAATGTATGAGGAGGTGAAACGCGGTTCCCTGCTGGAACTTCTCGAATGGGCCGAAGGACAGGTGCGGGGGGAAATCGCCGTCGTCGTTTCCGGGGCGGCCGAAGACGCGCCCTCCCGTGCCGTGGACCATGTTTCCTCCGTGCAGGAGCTCGAACGGGGTGGGCTGCGGCTCAAGGACGCGGTCGCCGCCATTGCCGAGCGGGAGCGGATCTCCAAACGCGAACTCTACGCGGCGGTCCTTGAAGCCCGCCGCTAGCCCCGGGCGGATGCACAACCACATGGGGTGGTGATGATGCATCCCTGCATTTACAGCCGGGAGGACCTCTGGCTAACGTGAGGCCTGATAGAACCCCATCCACCCTGACAGCGGGAGAGACCACCGATGACCATCACCCCCGAGCGCGAAGCCGAACTGCTCGCCTCCGTTCCCACCGGCCTGCTGATCAATGGGGAATGGCGCGATGCCTCCGACGGTGGAACCTTCGACGTCCAGGACCCGGCCACCGGAAAGGTCCTGGCCACCCTGGCTTCGGCGACCAGCGAGGATGCCATGGCAGCGCTCGACGCCGCCGACGCGGCGCAGGACTCCTGGGCCCGCACACCGGCCCGCGACCGCGCCGAAATCCTGCGTCGGGCCTTCGATCTGGTGCAGGAACGTGCCGAGGATTTCGCCCTGTTGATGACCCTGGAAATGGGCAAGCCGCTGGCTGAATCCCGGGGCGAGGTCACCTACGGTTCCGAGTTCCTGCGCTGGTTCTCCGAGGAAGCAGTGCGCGACTACGGCCGCTATGTGACGACCCCCGAGGGCAAGAACAAGATCCTCGTGCAGCGCAAACCGGTGGGCCCCTGCCTGCTGATCACCCCCTGGAACTTCCCGCTGGCGATGGCCACCCGCAAAGTTGGCCCGGCGGTCGCCGCCGGATGCACGATGGTGCTCAAGCCCGCGAAACTCACACCGCTGACCAGCCAGCTTTTCGCCGCCACGATGCTGGAGGCCGGGCTGCCGGCAGGAGTGTTGAACGTGACCAGCTCGAAATCGGCGTCGGGCATCTCCGGACCTCTCATGCAGGACCCGCGGCTGCGCAAGGTCTCCTTCACCGGTTCGACGCCGGTGGGCAAGCAGTTGCTCAAGGACGCCGCCGACAACGTGCTGCGCACCTCCATGGAACTGGGTGGCAACGCCCCGTTCATCGTGTTCGCCGACGCCGACCTGGACCGTGCCGTCGAAGGGGCCATGGCCGCGAAGATGCGCAATATGGGTGAGGCCTGCACCGCTGCCAACCGTTTCTTGGTCCAGGTGCCGGTGGCCGAAGAGTTCACCCGCAAATTCGCCGATGCCATGGGGGCGCTCACCCTGGGACGAGGCACCGAGGACTCCACGAAGGTTGGCCCACTGATCGACGGTGGCGCCCGTGACGATGTGCATTCGCTGGTCACCGCAGCGCTCGACGCCGGCGCCGAGGCGCTGACCGGTGGACGAGCCCGCGAGGGTGCCGGCTACTTCTACGAGCCGACCGTGCTGGCCAACGTTCCCCACGATGCGGCGATCCTGGGCAGCGAGATCTTCGGCCCCGTGGCCCCGGTGACCACCTTCGAAACCGAAGAGGAAGCCATCAAGCTGGCCAACTCCACCGAATACGGGTTGGCCTCCTACGTCTACTCCCAAGACGTCAATCGCATGTTTCGTGTCTCCGAGCAGATCGAGTTCGGACTGGTGGGCTTCAACGCCGGCGTGATCTCCAACGCCGCGGCCCCCTTCGGCGGGGTCAAGCAGTCGGGCATGGGCCGTGAAGGTGGCTCCGAAGGTCTCAACGAGTACACGAGCGCCCAGTACATCGGCATCGCCGACCCGTACGCCGTCTAACGTCTGAGCAACGAGGCGGGCCAGGCCCGGGCCAGGAATTGACGTCCGGGGCTGGCCGCGTCGGAGAAGCCTTGCTCGATATCGATCAGGGCTGCATCCAACGCCTCGTCCAGGGCCAGCTCCCGGCTGGCCCGGGGACGGTGGATGCCGCTGGCCGGGCCGCGCGGGACCAACTGGCGGCGCGGTTGTGCATCGAGGGAAAAACTCGCCCGCTCGAAGGCTTCCCGAAGCCGTTGCACCTCGGGTGCGGCATCGGGCAGATGATCCTGCAGCCGGCTCGCGTAGGCGGCGTCGGTCTCCTGGGGGTCTTGGGCCAGCCCATAGTCCCGCCCCAAGGCCAGGAGTTCTTCCCACGCGCTGGCCACGGCATCGCGCCAATCGGTGGCCCGGTGGATGCTGCGGATCCGGAGGGAGCGTTGCCACCGCCGGATCCCCAACGGGCCGAAGAGCCCCAGCAACACCACCAGCGCCAGCAGGGCCGGCATCACCGCCGAGATCCCGTCGTCGTTCCCGGAGCCCTGGGCTCCTGCAGCGGGCGGGCTGGACGGTTCGGCGCTTGGATTCGCGTCGGGGATGGTTCTGGCGCGGGTCGGATCGGTATCCGGTGCCTGTGAGGGGGCGGGCCCGCCGGCCGGGCTATCGCTGGCATAGGACGGGGTGGTCCCGCGGCCGGGGGTGGGCTCGAAGGGGACCCACCCGAGGTCGGGGAAGAAGAGTTCGGGCCAGGCATGGGCGCTGCTGGGGCTCAAATCGTAGCCGGACCACTGTTTTCCGTCCGAGCCCAGCGCCTGCGCCCCATTGCTCCGGCCCGGCGCGTAGCCCACAACAATCCGGCTGGGAACGCCCAAGGTGCGGGCCATCAGGGCCATGGCCGCGGAATAGTGGGTGCAGTAGCCGCTCTTCTGCTCCAGGAACGCCGCCACCACGCCGACCCCGTTGCCGTCGTACCCCTGTTCCAGCGGTGTCTGTTCCGAATAGGTGTAGTCGACGCTGCGCAGCTCTTCCTGCAGCGCGACGGCCTCCTCGTAGGCGGTGGTGGCGTGGGCCTTCCGGGTGATCTGGCGGGCCGTATCAGGAATGATCTTCGGCAGATTCCGGGGAAGATCCGTAGAGGTTTTGGGCAGCCGGTCGGTAGCAGACCCCGGGTCCCGGGCCAGGCGGGCGGAGCTGGCCTCCAAGGCGGCGGCATCGATCACCGGTACCTGCGAGGTGACCGTGTAGTCCAGCTTCCTGCTGCTGGCCTCGGCCTGGGAGAACATGGTGTCGGTCCCACCGTTATACCCCCATTCCTGGGCCAGCCCCGTCACCGAGGCCGCCTCGCGGGGCATCGGCAGCCACGGGCTCTGGTAGTTCCCCGTCACCACCCGGGTATGGACGGTCCGGGTGCGCGGCGCGCTCTGCGCCGGGAAGCCGTCGGGCGAGGGGGCCAGGTTTTCGGCGCTATGGTCCCGCCCGACCTCAAGATCCGAAGGCTCCCACCGTTTGGCCCCCAGATCGGAGATGACCGCGGTGCGCAGGTAGAGCGGTTCGGAGGAGTCCGTGTAATAGGTCAATGTGGTCACGCCCAGGCGGTCACGCAGATTCACACCCAGATTCAACACCGGGTTCACCCCACTGGGTTTACCGAACAGGTAGAGCCGCTGGCCCTGCGGCATGAGTCCCTGGGAGAAACCGGGCAGGGCGAGGGGCACCACGAGCATCAGGGTGAGCGCAGCCGCGGCGATGAGAACGCCCTGACGCAGCACACCGGTGCGCAGCGCAGCCCCGGGGGACGTGGCACGACGCTCCAGCCGGGCTCCGGCGAGCACCACCAGGTAGCCGATGGCTGTCACCCCCACATGCAGCAGGCCGGCCCCATCGGTTTTGACGAGGGAGGAGATGACGAGGAAAACCGAGAGCGGCAGCGCGCTCAGTGCCGGGACCCGCAGGCCGACGACCAGCAGGTACACCATCAGGGCCGTCAGCCCGGCGGCCAGGCAGATGAAAAAGATGATGGGGTCCTCGGACAACACGGGCTGGGCCTGGACGAGGACGGCATCCCTGGCCTGCGGGTAGAAGTCCAGGGCCCGGCGCACGCTTTCGGCGGTGGGGATCACCCCGAGCACAGCAGTGGAGGGGAAGAACTGCAGGGTGAGCATGACGATCAGCCCGGCCACCGAGGCGGTGAAGCTCAGCCCGGCAGAAAGACCCCGAATCCGCACCAGGGTTCCCGCGGCGAGGGTTCCGGCGACGGTGACGGTGGCCTGATCGAACCACAGCCGGCCGTCGATGACCCCCCAGAGTCCACTGACCGGGGCCACGACGGCCACCAGCAGCGCGGTGAAGAGCAGCCACTGGGTTCCGCGGTTCCGCCGCGCTGGTTTCCGTCCGGCCGGTGTCCGGCGGGTAACGGCCGGGGCGCTCATGCCTGCCCCCGGGCGCCGGTGCGCCGCTCCTGGGCAGACAGTTCCAGCCAGGCCTGCGCCAACTCGGTCTTCGCATCCACGGGTACTGCCGTCCAGCCAGCGGCACGGAAGACCCGTGTGCCGGCCGCCGTGGCGGTGGGGCGACTGGCCACCAGGAACACCATGACCTTCCGGTGGGTTCCCATGCGGTCTACCCAGGACTGTGCCTGGTCCCCGGTGGGGGCACCGGTGAACAGCAGGAGGGGACCCTGCCCACCGCGGGGGAAGAAGCCCAGGGGATCGGCGGCTGATTCCTGGCGGCGGGGTGCCGGCTTCAAACCCACCGAGGCCAAGGACAGTTGAAGATCCTCGGCAGCGTGCGGGCCGCTGAACAGTCCGGGGCCGGGACCTGAAGACCCCGGTGCAGCGCCGGTCAATGGGCTGCCGGTCTCGTCCAGGATCTCCAGGTCGTAGCCCTGTTCAGCCAGGTGGGCTCCCACGGAAATCACCGCCTGGATGTTCCAGTCGAAGCACGGGGTGGTGGTTCCGGGGGCCTGGAGGAAGTTCGGGATCGGGGTCGGGGCATCGGAACCGACATAACTGCCCTGATAGGGCTGTGGTCGCGCGTCCACCACGAGCGTGGCTCGGGGGGTGCGTTGGAACTGTTCTTGCCGGACCATCAACGTGTTGTGCCGGGCCGTCGCCGGCCAATGCACCCGCCGCAACGAATCCCCCTCCCGGTATTCGCGGGTCATCACGTCGTCGTTCTCGGGGGTGGCCTGATGGTGTGAGGTGGCCGTTCCGCGGGTGCCGGTGCTGCCCACGACTCCGGTGATGGGCAGGGGGAGGACCGCAGGCACCACGGTCAGCGGTGTCGGGCGGTCCACGGCGATGGGACGCATGGCCAGCCCGAAGGGGTCCGAAAGCTGCACCCGGAGCGGGCCGATCGCGTAGACACCACGATGGGTGGGCCGCAGCCGATATCGGTACGCGGTCCTCTTCCCTGCCGTGGCATCGCCCGGACCGGGGTCATCGGAGGAGAACGACGGCGTTTTGCCGAAGTCCTTCGGGAGTTCATCGTTCAGGACCGTCCCCGCAGGCAAAGGGGAGGCATGGCCCAGCGATAACGTCACCGTGGTGGAACCGCCGGTGGTGACCGGGTCGGGGCCAAAGCTGCGGCGGACCTTCACCCGCGTTTTCCCCCAGGCGAGGGCAGCTGCCGAGAGGAGGGGGGCGGCCAACAGGAAGATCGAGATATTGACCAGCTCGCGCCGGCCGAGAAACCAGGCCAGAAGCAGGACGACGGCTCCAGCGACGACGAGGGCCCCACCGCGGGGCGTCAGGAACCACAGCCGCAGGCGGACCCGCAGTGGTTCACGGCCGGTGCGTCCGGGCCCGATTGCGCTGTCCACCCTCTGCCGTCCAGGTCAGCTACGCGCCGAGGTCCGGACCGGGACCTGGGCCAGCAGCGATTCAACGAGGTCCTGCACGGTGGTCCCGGCGATCTCCGCCTTGCGATGGAGCACGAGCCGGTGACCGAGCACCGAGGGGCAATTGGCGATCACGTCGTCGGGCAGCACGAAATCTCGACCGTTCAGGGCCGCCTCCGCCTTGGAAGCACGCAGCAGCTGGAGCAAGGCCCGCGGGCTGGCCCCGAGACGGATCTCCGGGTGGGCGCGGGTTGCCTGGCCCAAGGCCACAATATATTCCTGCACGGCATCCGCCACATGGACGGCTTTGACGATGTCGATCAGCGAGAGCAAGGTGGCCTGGTCCACGACGGGGCTGACCCGTAGCAGGGGCGAATCGGACTGGTGGTTGCGCAACATGGACAGTTCGGCCTCCGTATCCGGGTACCCCATGGACACCCGGGCCATGAACCGGTCGCGTTGGGCCTCGGGGAGCGGGAAGGTGCCTTCGAGCTCGATCGGGTTCTGCGTCGCGACGACCATGAAGGGGGCGCTCAGCTGATAGGTCGACCCATCGACGGTGACCTGGTGCTCCTCCATGCACTCCAGCAGCGCGGACTGTGTTTTCGCCGATGCCCTGTTGATTTCGTCCCCGATGACCAGGTTCGCGAAGACCGGACCCCTGCGGAATTCGAAGCCGTGGGAGTCCTGGTTGTAGATGGAGACACCGGTGACGTCCGAAGGGAGCAGATCGGGGGTGAATTGGATGCGGTTCACACTGGCGGCCACGGAGCGGGCCAGGGTTTTGGCGAGCAGGGTCTTGCCCACACCGGGAACATCCTCGAGCAGCAGATGCCCTTGGGCCAGCAGGACCCGCAACGCCGTGCGGGCTACCTCCGGTTTCCCGTCGATCACCGTACCGATGGCCTCCAGAATCCGGGTCGTGACGACGCCGAACTCTTCAGCGGAGGGCAACGGGAGTTCCGTGGTTGTCGACACTGCGTCTACTCCCTGGTGTTTTGGGTGGTGATGAGGTCCGTGCCCCTTCAGCCTACCCACCCACGGGGTGATGTGGGTCACGGGCGGTGGAATCGGGTTCCGCCGGCCGTACTGGGCGATCCACTGCGGCGGTAGCCTAGATATGCGGTCCACCCGCCGGAATTTTCCGTCCCCGTTCCAGGAGTCCCTGCATGTGCCCTTCCCCCCGACCGGATGCCTCTTCCCGCCTCGAGACAGCTGCGCCTCTCGCCCAGCCCGGAGACACTCCGCTGGCCTACCGGGCCACCGGCGAGGACCCGGCGGCTGGCGCCGGATCGGCAGGCGGCCCCCGCCGTGATGCGAAGGCTGCCAATGGCAGCAAGCGCGATACCTCCTACCCGCCGGCTCCCGAACCGTTGGCCGTTCCCGTGATGGATAACCACACGCACCTGGATTTCGGTGACGGCGGGGTGACGGTCACGGTGGCGCAGGCGCTCGATACCGCCAACGCGGCCGGGGTCTCGGGGATCATCCAGGTCGGTTGCGATGTCGAGTCCTCCCGTTTCGCTGTCCAAGCAGCCCATGCAGACCCCCGCGTGCTGGCCGCCGTGGCCATCCACCCCAATGATGCCTCCCGGCTGGCCGAGCGGGGGGAACTGGAGAGCGCGCTCGCCGAGATTGACCGGCTGGCCGGTGACCCGCGGGTGCGCGCCGTGGGGGAGACCGGGTTGGATTATTTCCGGACCGGGGATGAGGGTCGGCCGGCCCAGCAGGAGTCCTTCAGGGCCCACCTGGAGATGGCCGTCCGTCACGGCCAGGCAGTACAGATCCATGACCGTGAGGCGCATGCGGATATCGTCCGGATCCTGGGGCAGGTCCCGACCCCCGATACCGTCGTCTTCCACTGTTTCTCCGGTGATGCCGAACTGGCGAGGATCTGCAACGCCCACGGCTGGTACATGTCCTTCTCCGGAACCGTGACGTTCAAGAACTCCGGTGACCTGCGCGAGGCGCTGGCCATCGCCGACCCCTCGCTGGTTCTGGTGGAAACCGACGCCCCGTTCTTGACTCCGCACCCCTACCGTGGTCGCCCCAATGCCAGCTACCTGATCCCCTATACCGTGCGTTCCATGGCCGATGCCCTGCAGGCCGACGTTGATGGGCTCAGCGAGCGGATCGCGCAGAACACGACGGCGGCCTACGGCAACTGGTAGTCGTTCCCCGACGACGCCGGCATAAGTCACGAGCCGGTCACCGTCGGAAGGCGATGATCACGAAGTGGGAGCGGAAAAAACCGCGGAAAACCGCAGAATCTAGCCGTTCAACGGTGTCGAGCTTGTCACAAGATAACGAACCGGTTACGGTATTCAACAGAGTAGCCGGGATCGGGGAAGGTCTTCGGGGCTCAAGCACCAGCACAGACCAACGTTTGGACGTTCCGTTCGTACGCCCAAACGGCTCCTGCCGGTGTGTGAACCGCTGCAAGACAGCCTGGGGCCGGACCCTTGGATCACTTCCAAGGGCCTCCCGTCCCGGCGCTCTCCCCGTGCCCGGAAGAAGACAAAGACTGGAAATCCGTGCAGAAAGCCTTCAAGAACCGCTGGGTCAAGACCGGCGCCCAGGCGGTTGCCTTGACCGCGTTGATCCTCGGCCTCGTCTCCTTCGTCGGAGCCAATAAGACGGTTGCCGTGACCGTCGACGGCGAAACCCAGAGCGTCCAAGCCTACGGTGGCACGGTGGGGGAGATGCTGGCCTCCGCCGACATCACGGTCGACTCCGCAGACGTGGTCTCTCCCGGGGTCGACGCCGCAGTGGCCGATGGCGACGCCATCACGGTGAAACGCAATAAGACGGTGGATGTGTCCATCGATGGGGTGGACCGCGTGGTGCATACCACCGGCCTGACCGTCGCCGATGTGCTCGCCCAGCTGAAGGTCGGCGACGCCGCCGATGTCTCCAACGGACCTCAGCTCGAGCTTGCTTCGCTGAGTACCCCGCTGCAGATCAGCACGGTGAAGACCCTGAAGCTGAAGGCCGACGGCACAACGCGGAGCATCAAGACTACCGAGGGGACGGTCGGGGAGGCCCTGAAGAGCGAGGGCGTGAAGATCGGGAGCGCCGACGAACTCTCCGTCGCCGCAGCCACCGAACTCACGGACGGCCTGAAGGTGAAGCTCGTGAGGGTGAAGACCTCGACCACCACCGAGACCAAGACCGTGGCCCACGGCGTGGAGAAGACCAAGGATGCCGACGTGGCTCTGGGCAAGACCAAAACCGTCACTCCCGGCAAGGATGGCGAGCGGACGCTGACCTATGCCGTCACCACCCGCGACGGCAAGGAAGACTCCCGCAAGCTGACCAGCAATAAGGTCACCACCAAGCCGGTGGACGCGGAAGTCGCTCTGGGCACCAAAAAGCCCGAGAAGAAGGAAACGCCCCAGAAGAAGGAAGCGGAAAAGAAGAAGGCCGAACCGGAGAAGAAGGACGAGAAGGCTTCCACCGCTGGAACCACGGCCTCGGCCGGAGGAGTTTCCGCCAACTGGAAGGCATTGGCCAAATGCGAGTCAGGTGGCAACTGGTCGATCAACACCGGCAACGGCTACTACGGTGGCCTGCAGTTCAACCAGAGCAGCTGGATCGGTGCCGGCGGCGGAAAATACGCTGCCCTGCCGCATCAGGCCACCCCGGCCCAGCAGGTTGCCGTGGCTGAGAAGCTGCGCGCCAACGGTGGCTGGGGCCACTGGCCGGCCTGCTCCTCCAAGCTCGGCCTGCGCTAGATCGACGAGCCGATCCACCACGGATCCCACGTGACTGAAGGGCCCCGCACTGCGGGGCCCTTCAGTGTTTCGCAGCGCGGATGTGGAGACAGAACGCAGAGCCTGCGACCTCAACTAGGATTGAACTCGTGACTGACGACTCCCAGAACCCCCACACCGCCTCCGGGCAGGACCCCGAGCAGACCCCCCGGGGGAATCCGGAGACACCGCGACTACTCGGCGCCACCGATATTCGCCGACTTGCCGCGGAGCTGGACGTCCGGCCGACCAAGACGCTGGGCCAGAACTTCGTCATCGACGGCAATACCATCCGACGGATCGTGTCCGCGGCGCGGATCGACCCGGAGGAAACCGTCTTGGAAGTCGGCCCCGGACTGGGTTCCCTGACCCTGGGGCTGCTCGACGCCGCCCAACGGGTTGTTGCCGTGGAAATCGACCCCAAACTGGCCGAACGCCTGCCCCGAACCATCAACGAATTCCGTCCGGCCCTGTCTTCCAACCTTGACGTCGTTCTGGGGGATGCGATGCGGGTCACCGAGCTGCCGCACGAGCCCACCTCGCTGGTCGCCAACCTGCCCTATAACGTGGCCGTTCCCGTGGTCCTGCACCTGCTCGAACACTTTCCCAGCCTGCGGCACGGACTGGTCATGGTCCAGGACGAAGTGGCCGACAGGCTCTGCGCGGGGCCCGGAAACAAGACGTACGGCATCCCCAGCCTCAAGGCCGCCTGGTACGGCACGATGCGCAAGGCGGGGGTCATCGGGATGAACGTGTTCTGGCCGGCGCCGAAAATCTCCTCGGGCCTGGTCTCCTTCGAACGCCATGAACCACCGCAGACCACGGCCAGCCGCTCAGAGGTCTTTTCCGCCATCGACGCGGCCTTCGCCCAACGCCGTAAGACCTTGCGGGCCGCACTGGCTGGTTGGGCCGGGGGAGCGGACGCCGCCGAACGGGCGCTCCGTGGCGCAGGGGTGGACCCGCAAGCCCGCGGGGAACGGCTCGTCATCGAAGATTTCGCCCGTATCGCCGAGGCACGGAACCTGGCCGGGCACGATCATGGGGTCGGGGCATGAGCCAGACCGTCGTGGCCCGCGCCCCCGGGAAGATCAACATCTACTTCCGGGTCGGGGCCCCCCGGGAGGACGGGTACCACCCGGTGGCCAGCCTGTATCTGGCGGTCTCGCTCTTCGAGGATGTGGCCGCCACGGCTCGCGATGACGGACTCATCACCGTCGGACTGAGTGAGGACTCCACCGCTGTGGAGGACCCGGAGTCCTTCCCGCTGGGGGAGGACAATCTCGTCATCCGTGCCGCGCGCCTGCTGGCCGAACACACCGGCTCCGAGGCAGGGGTCCACCTGGAGATCACCAAGCGGGTGCCGATCGCCGGTGGCATGGGCGGGGGATCGGCGGATGCCGCGGCGGCCCTGGTGGCCTGCAACGGCCTGTGGGGAACCGGACTGAACCGTGAGGAACTCGGACGGCTCGGGGCGCGGCTCGGTGCCGACGTGCCCTTCGCCCTCTCGGGAGGTGCCGCCGTCGGACTGGGCGTCGGCGACGAACTTTCACCCCTGCTATTGCGCAGCCGCACCGACTGGGTCCTGGCCCTGGCCAGCTACGGTTTGTCGACCCCCGCGGTGTACCAACAACTGGATATCCTGCGCGGCGAAGAAGCCATCGAGGAGCCCCGGGCCGTGGACCCACAGGTGGTCCAGGCACTCGTCGCCCACGATCTGGTGTTATTGCCCGGCCTCTTGGACAACGACCTCACCAGTGCCGCGGTCCACCTGGCACCCGAGCTGACGGCGGTCATGGACATGGGCCGCCAGGCCGGGGCCCTGACGGCCCTCGTCTCCGGATCCGGACCCACGATCGCCTTGCTGGCGCAGGACCAGGCACATGCTGACGAACTAGCGACCGTGCTGATCGACGAAGCAGGCATCGACACGCAGACCGTGCACGGCCCGGTCCACGGAGCCCAGATCATCTGACGCCGACGCAGCGGGCCCTCCACCGGGCCCACCGGCAACCCTCAAACCCCACCGACGAAGGAACATATTACCTTGGCACATCTGCTCGGCGCGGAGAACGTCTCCGTCGCCTTCGCCACCCGCACCATCTTGGACGGGGTCACCCTCGGCCTGGAACAAGGCGACCGCATCGGCATGGTCGGGCGCAACGGTGACGGCAAATCAACGCTCATGCGTCTACTGGCCCGACGCCAGGACCCGGACTCCGGACGGGTGACCCAGCGCAGCGACGCCCAGGTCGGGTACCTCGACCAGCAGGATGTCTTGGACGGCGACCTCGAAGTCGGTCAGGCGATCGTCGGCGACGCCGCCGCCCACGAATGGGCTTCGAACCCGAAGATCCGCGAGATCATGGGGGGTTTGGTCGGGGAAGTCGACTGGAATGCCCGGGTCTCTGATCTCTCCGGCGGGCAGCGCCGCCGTGTGGCCCTGGCGAAACTGCTGATCGGCGACGATGACGTCATCATGCTCGACGAACCGACCAACCACCTCGACGTCGAAGGGGTCGCCTGGCTGGCCGATCACCTCAAACGTCGCTGGCGCGCGAACCAAGGGGCCCTGCTGGTCATCACCCACGACCGCTGGTTCCTCGACGAGATCAGTACCCGTACGTGGGAAGTGCACGACGGGATCGTGGAGGCCTTCGACGGCGGATACGCCGCCTACGTCCTCGCCCGCGCCGAACGCGACAGGTCCGCAGCCGTGACCGAAGGCAAGCGCCAGCAACTGGTCAAGAAGGAATTGGCCTGGTTGCGTCGCGGCGCTCCGGCGCGCACGGCGAAACCGAAGTTCAGGATCGATGCGGCCAACGCGATCATCGCCGATGTCCCGCAACCGCGCGACACCGTCGCCCTGTCCAAAATGGCGACGGCCCGTCTGGGCAAGGACGTCCTGGACCTGGAACATGTCTCGCTGACATACGACGGCGGTGCTCCACTGTTCAAAAATGTCACCCTGCGGCTGGCTCCCGGGGAGCGGTTGGGCATCGTGGGGGTCAATGGGGCAGGCAAGTCGACGCTGCTGCGTCTGCTCAACGGCGAGGTCGAACCCACCGAAGGCCGCATCAAACGCGGCAAGACCGTTCAGACGGCCGTGCTGACCCAGGAAGTCACCGAACTCGATGAACTCTCCAACCGGCGCGTCATCGAAGTGATTCAGGATGAGAAGAACGTCTTCAGCATCGGAGGCCGGGAGGTCTCCGCAGGGCAGCTGATCGAGCAGCTCGGTTTCACCCAGGAAAAGCAGTGGACCCCGGTCCGTGACCTCTCAGGTGGTGAACGACGACGGTTGCAACTGCTCAGACTCTTGGTGGGCGAACCCAATGTGTTGATGCTTGACGAACCGACCAACGATCTGGACACCGATACGCTGGCCGCCGTCGAGGACCTCTTGGACTCCTGGCCGGGAACCCTCGTGGTGGTCAGCCACGACCGCTACCTCCTCGAGCGCGTCACCGACCACCAGGTGGCGTTGCTGGGCGACGGACAGATCCGCGACCTGCCCGGCGGCGTCGAACAGTACTTGGAATTGCGCTCCGGGGCCGGAACCGGCGGAGCCACCACCGGGCCGGCAGCCCCCGAGGCCGCAGGAAAAGGTGCGGCTGCCTCCGGTGCAGAGGTCAGCGAGGCCGAGAAACGTGAGGCTCGCAAAGAAATCAACAGGATCGACAGGAAACTCGCCAAACTTTCGGCGCAGGAGGAACGCCTCCACGCGAAGATGGCCACGGCTTCTGCGGGCATGGACATCGATGGCCTTTCGGCACTGAACGCCGAGCTTAAGGAACTGCAGTCCGAGCATGAGGCCCTCGAAGAGGCCTGGCTGGAAGCTGCCGAAGCCGCCGGACAGTAGCTGCTCGGGTTTATGGCAGAATAGTTAACCGTGTTCCCCCTGCGGGACATGATCCGCCCTGGTGTAATGGCAGCACCCCAGCCTTTGGAGCTGTGGAGTATAGGTTCGAATCCTATGGGCGGAACCCCCTATAAAGCGTCATAGAGAAGCCGATCTCCCGCTGTCCCCATCGCGCTGTCCTGAGGCAGGGCTTAGGATGATTTTGATGGCTCGCGCCAGCCCGCCGGCCATCATTCGTTCCGGGGGAAGGCGGTCAACGGTGCACACTCAGTGGCACAGCCTGGGGACGCGTGGGCACTCGTGGTGGTTGGAATCGGACGCATTGTGGATCACCGACGTGGCGCGCAGGGCCGCCGCTGGCAACGGAGTGCTGCTCTATGGCGAACCCGGTGCCGGGCAAGACGAGATGGCCAGCGAAGTCGTCCAGCGGATCGGAGCCAGAAATGGGCAGATGGAGCTTTCCTGCCCGCCCGACGTTGAAACCGGTCAGCAACTCGAACGGTTGGTCAACGAACCGCCGGCACCAGGGCTGGTTCTCTTCATTGCGGACCTCTCGGCCTTCGACGGTCCAGAGGTCGAACTGGTCTCCCGTCTGGTCATCCGCCACGGGGCAGTCGTCGTCGCGGTCAGTGCCGACCCGCAAGGGGCTCCGGACGCAGCCCTGTCCCGTTACCTGAGGTTGGATCGCGCCCGGGTGCTTGACCTGTCGCTGATCCGCGCGACGGAGTACCTCCAGCGCGGGATTGGTGGGCCGCTGAGCGAGCGTGCCGCCTACACCATCTGGAATAGCGGGGCAGGGAACCGGTCGATGATGCGCATGATTTCCGCCGACTGGGTGGAGGTGGGCTACCTCGTCCACGCGGACGGCGTTTGGGTCGTCAGCGGAGCCGATTCCCCAGCAGGCCCGCGATTGGTCAGACATTGGAAGCAACGACTGGCGCAATTGGACCCAGCGGTTCGACAGGTCTTTGAACTTCTGGCCCTGGCCCATGACCTGCCGTTGAATACCGTGCTGGAAATCTGCGGAAACGCAGTGGATACGGTTCATGAGCTGGGTTATTTGCGTCTAGAGGAGTCGGCCTCCCGGGATGCGAGCCTGCGGGGGGCCATCAACTCCGCGGCGATTGCCGATCAGGTTCCCCCGGGCCGCAGCCGGAACCTCTTGGACCGGGTCACGGCTCATATCGAAGCGGCGGATATCCCTCTTCCAGTGGGGCTGGTGTCGTGGAAACTCAGGTGCGGAATCGACGTGAGGCCTGACCGGCTCCTGGAGGGTGCCGAACGTCAACTTCACTCCTACACACCCATGCAGGCCCTCGAGCTACTGAAGATGATTGACCCGGCCGAAGTTCCCGAACGAGCCACCAGCATCCGGATCGCCGCACTGCTGGCCGCCGGCTATTTCATGAACACCGAGACCTTGGCATTGCTGCTAGGGCAGGAGGGTCCACAAGAGCCGTCCAGACCAGTCGTGGAGGGTGTAACTCCGGAAGCGACAGAAGCCCTGGAGCTGATCGGATCCGCCTGGAAAGGAGATTTTGGGCAGCTACTGGCGGAACATGAGGAGCCCAACTTACCCGATAGCGTGAGATGGCTGTGGCAGGAACTGACGCATGAGGCGCAGGTCGTCACCGGAAACGTGGCCGCCGGCCTCCAATCGAGCCGTGAACTCCTCAGGATGCTGGAGCAAACGGAGAGCGTACCTTTCTTGATCCAACGCAGTCGTATGGGCCTCTTTCATCTGGAGTTGGCGACGGGGGAATGGAACCGTGCGGTCGGTACCTTGGCCAGGGGCTGGGACGCCGCATCGACCGCCCCGGGAAGGGAAGGCAGAGGGTCACTTTATACGGCCATCGCCGAGGCACTGGCCGGACGTTTCGAGATGTGTATCTACCACTTGCGGCGTGAAATCCCCCAGCTCACGGCGTTGGAACGCTTCGATGTTCTTCCGTTGGCATATTCGATCCGGGCCTTTGCCTGGGCCAAGTCGGGGAACCGATCGGAAGCCCTGAAAGCCTTGGCCGCCGTGGAACAACAACCCCTCGAGGCGACCGGCGGTATCTGGCGGATTCGTTGGGCCGGCGGGTTCTTCTGGGCCCATGCGATGGCCTTGGTCGGACGCGTCGATGAAGCTACTGAGTGGGTAATGGCCTTCGCCGCCCGGGACCGTGAACTCGGTAATGTTTCACAAGAACTGATGGCCCTCTCGGCCGCCCTGCAATGGGGGTATTCTCCCGCCAGGGAGCTTTTAGAGGAAGCGGCAGGGCGGTCCGACGGAAGATTCGCCGAAGCCTGCACCTGGACTGTCCGTGGCTTGAAGACCGCTGACCCGCGCGAGCTTGAATATGGGGCATTACTTTTACGCTCCTTGGGTCACTATCTGTTGGCGGACTTCGTGCAGGAAGAACTTGAACGGATGAACGGCCCTTGCCCGGAGCAGAAAGAGCTCCCGACGGCGGCTGCTCCCCACCACGAGAAGCCACGGTCGGTTAGCGCGGTGGGCAGTGAGAAGGCATGGTCAAGCCTGACCCCACGTCAGCGGGCGATCGTCGACTACGTGCTCGTAGACGACAGCAATAGTGAGATCGCTAGCAAACTGGGGTTGTCCGTACGCACTATCGAGAGCCACCTCTATCTGGCCTACGCGAAACTGAACGTGGCTAACCGTGCGGAACTACGTGGAATCGTGAACGGGCAGTCAGTCGAATTGCAGAATGTGACTTCGCACACTTAAGTACGAGTACATAAAGACGAGTGATGGAATGTTGCATCTACTGGTGATTCATCCCGCGGCTGGACTTAGGCTGATTTTCGGGAGGGCGTGATGCTTTACGTGTCGAGTCCGTGAATTTAGCCGAACTGGGGACGGTAGGGGTCGTGCAGTTTTCATCGAAGACAACAATTCAATATTCCAGCATCGTCAGTAGGGGTGCGACGGCAGGGGCTTCTATGTCTGCTATTCCGCATCCATCACGTACTTTGCGGGAAATTGTGGGCAGCAGCAGCACCGGAGCGGTCCTCGTTGGCGCCCCCGGTAGCGGACGCCGAGCCGCGTTCGACGAGGCCCTTGAAAACCTCCGCCCTGCCCCACCAGTCATTCACTTGATCGGCAGCGCCTACGCTGCCCGCATCAAGCACGGCGTCCTTTCCTTCATGCTGGCACAGGTAAAGGAGAATCAGCTGGGGACCCGGCATGAGTTGGTTCACGCGCTGGCTGAGCTGCTGGGCAGCGAGGAGGGTCGCACGGTCGTGACTTTGGGAAGTCCTGATCTCATAGACGACGACTCCGCGGCGGTCCTTGCCCAGTTGGCTGCCATGAACAAAATCTGTCTGGTAGTTGCTTGCGAACGCCTCGGTCAACTACCGGCAGATATTCTCGCGCTGCACCGCTCTGGTCGATTGGCGTTGGTAGCAGTCCCCAACATGGATGTCAGGCAAACCCGGCTTTATCTGGAGAAGGAGCTAGGCGGACCGATTTCAATGTTCGCTGCAGCTGCGCTGTGGCGCCTGACCCTCAGTAATCGCGACCTCCTGCACCAACTGGTACGCGAATTGGTCGCCAACGAAAAGCTTGCGCGTCAAGGAGGGTACTGGGTTTTCGTTCAGGGAGCCTTGAACGTCGGACCAGCGATGAGAGCCCACGCTTCGCGAGCCCTCGACGGACTTGAAGTCCGACAGTGCGAACTGCTGGGCTTGTTGGCTTACGGGGGTCCTGTTGATCTGGATTGTTTATACCGCGTGGGGATGGCGGATACGATCGGCGTCCTCAGAACTCGCGGTCTGATCACTGTCAGTGAAAAACCAAAGGGAGAGGTGCGGATCAAGATTCCGCTGATGGCCCATTTGCTACGCGATCGTGTTCAGGAGGATCAGCCCGAAAATATTGACCTGACGCTGAGCAAACTGCACGTGGATGCACAGGCAGCAAAAGTCATGACGGAAGTAAACGCGATGTTGGAGTTAGGAAACTTCGAGGCATCGGTGGCCGTCATTGAGGAATATGCGGAGCATGGCGGCTACACCGCTGATTCCTGGGCCAAGGACTCGCTTTGTCAGATGTCAATTCTCAAGGCCGAAGTCGATGCCTTGATAATTCTTGGACGCAATGGACGGGCAGGATCCACGATCGCTAGGGCAATTGAGACGATTTCCGCGGCTGTCGTGGAGCAGCCCGATGACACACGATTGATCGAGGCGCGTCAGATGGTGAGCATCATGCGTGCACGTATGGCGCTCGTGGACGGAAGACCAGCCCTGGTCGAGGGACTGTTCTACGGTGATGCGCCCTTGCGAACCATTCATTCATCAGCAGACGACGACGACGAGCGGAGCTCCTCCCTTGAAGGCAGTACTCTCGGTAGGGGGCATGCAACGTTGTGGGCCACGGAAGCTCTCCAGTTGGGTGCCATGGCGGTGCAAGCGGAGGCTTGGGCGATGTCCACGACTCCGGAGAAGGCCATGGGAATCGTGAAACACATCCGCTCCGATATCGAAGGACTTCGCAACACTGGCGTCCTTGACCAAGTTCTGACCTCAGCGGATTGCGCGGATATTGAAATCTCCATGCTGCGGGTAGAGCTTTTGGCCGGCGAATGGTGGGAATCTGCCGATACGGCTCGAAAGCTTGCCGACGGGACCTACGAGAACCCGCGGGCGATCACTTTTGGAGAGACAGTTCTCGGTATTCTCGACGGCCTGTCGGGTGGGTCTGACACAGCTTTGGGAACTCTTTGGCCATCTTTCCAGCAGCTGTCAGTAACGCCAGAAACGGTACAGCGTACGGTCGTCGAGGCCGCCGTGGCCTTCTGCCTGGCGGACCAGGAACGGGGCTCCGAAGCGCTTGAGGTGCTATCAAGAACCCAAACTGTCTTGGAACGAACTACACCCATGAACTTCTTCACCTGGGCGTCGGAAGTGTTTGCCTCGATGACCGTTGCGATCCTGGATACCCCGGAGACTGCGGCTTTACGGTTGAACGTGATGGCCGAGAGAGCTCGGCGAGGGGGCAGTCGGATCCTGGAAATGAACTCGCTGGCGATGGCTCTGCGAATGGGCGACGCCGATGCTGCCCCACGTCTCATCGCTTTGGACAGTGAACGACAAGGGCCAGTAGCCGATTGCTACGTGAAGCTGGCTCGAAGTGTGTTGACCGTTGATGCGGCGATGCTTGCTGAAGCTTTGGAACAACTCATTGACTTGGGGCAAGTGATCTTTGCGGTAGAGCCCGGGAATGCATTGCTGGCTATGCTCGGCCACAGAGAACGGCGGCGGCTTGGCGCTGTCGTTGCTCGGTTCCGCCGTATTGAAGACGCCGCGCCCATTGGAGAAGCCGAACTCGCGCAGGCTGAAAGAGAAGAACCGATGTGGATGCGTGAGCTCACGAAACGAGAAGCACAAATAGCCCGGAGAGTTATCGCGGGGATGTC
The DNA here is from genome assembly GCF_002332245.1 of Glutamicibacter sp. BW78. Lineage (NCBI taxonomy): Bacteria > Bacillati > Actinomycetota > Actinomycetes > Micrococcales > Micrococcaceae > Glutamicibacter > Glutamicibacter sp. BW78. The sequence continues at coordinate 51,812 of NZ_NRGU01000030.1, read as the reverse complement.
CAACGCGGCTATTGCCCGCCTGAGCGGTGTCTCCGTCAGGACTGTTGAAGGCCACCTCTATCAGGTCTATTCCAAACTCCACGTTCGAAACAGGCAGGAATTGGCAGATCTGGATGGGGCAGATCGGATTGCGGTGAGCGCACAGTGATCTACCCGGCACGTCGGAAGCAGCCCCACGAAACTCCTGAATTCGCTGAACTACTCAAGGTTCTCCAATCACCACGTCAGGGAGGAGTACTGGTGATCGGCAGTCCAGGAACTGGTAAGACCCGCTTGGTCCGTTCCGTCTTGGCGCAACCCGAGATAGCGACTCCGATGATGAGGCTGCATTGCAGCAGCACCCTGTCAAAAATGCCCTACGGTGCGCTGTCTCCTTATCTGAGTACATTGGAGCGGACGGAGGATCCGGTCCAGGTGTTGCGAGAGATCCATACCCTGATTGCCAGCACGGAAACGAGTCAGACCCCTCCCATCGTGGTCGTGGAAGATGCCCAGTTCTTGGACGCTGAAACGTCGTTTGCGCTGTCAATGTTGGTTGAGAATGCAGCGATCAAGCTGATCGCCATCGGGGCTGGACGCATCGAGGGGGACTCTACACTGTTCTCACTCACGGAAACTGGTCTCGTGGTGACTATTGTGGTTCAACCCTTGGATACTGAGGGAGTACGCGCACTGGCCCAGGACTTGACCGGTGGCGAACTAACTGACGGAACCGTCGAGGTGATCCGAGCCATGAGCGGTGGAAACCCCAGTTTCGTCACTGCCTTTGTCCGTTCCTCCCTAGATCAAGGTGTGTTGGTCGACGCTGCTGAGCCGCTAGCTGCGGGAACGGAAACACGATCACGGTGGATGTTTGCCCGGATGGCGCCCGAACCGGATGAAGAACTCATAGACCTAGTACGCGAGATGCATTCCTATTTGCCGGTCGGACAACAACGGGCGTTGGAAGTCTTGGCATTAGGTGGTTCACAGCCGCGGGCACTTCTGGCTGCTTGCGGGGGTGGGCATTACAGACACCTCATCGAAGCCGGAATTCTGGTTGCTGATCGGGCCGGTCTGATCCAAATCAGAGCGGAAATCCATGGCAGCGTTCTTCGACACATCACGGCTCCGGGGAGAAGCCTGGAGCTACATACACAATGGAACGAGTGCCGCCAGACTCTGAAGTTGCCACTGACGCCAATACAGGTTCTGTGGGGGCTTGAAGTTTCCGCTGATATTCCAGATGAGGTGGTGCTGCAAGCGGCTACGCAGGCCAATAGTGATTTGGACTATCAGTTAGCGTGGAAGATTTGTGCAGTTGCCGGTGTTTCCTCGAGCTCGGATGGAGGCATCTTGACCGAGTCCTGGACGTTGCTGGGCTTAGGCAGATATTATTCGGCCCGAGCAACGCTAACGCGGCTGGCCGAAAGAACCGAAGACCCTACTGTGCTGCAGCAGGCTCTGAACCTCCTTGCTAAGACTCTCCTGCTGTTGGGAGCAAGCAATCAGGAACTGGACTACCTTGACGAAATATGGGATCGACGTTCAGGCGAGGCGCACAATAGGGCAGCCTTCGCACTGCAAAATGACCAGTATCGCCACACTTCCAGTCTGCTGAAAACGTGGCGCAGAACGAACAACTCTGGATCAGGAGAACGCTGCATCCAAAAGGTGCATTCCCTGTTAGACGGCTCGGAGGCGGCATCAGAAGGGCGGGTGGTAGCTCTGATTCTCCTTACGGATCTGTACTCGGTGGAAGGGAAGACTGAGACCGCTCTTGAGCTCGCCAAACAGGCGATGCGTGAAGTGGAAGGGGCGGTGCCAAACTCCAACAAATATGCCTTGCACGTGCGATTCCGGATCGCTTGGAGTCTTCTATTTGCAGGGAGATACACCGAAGCGGAGGAATTCTTAGCGAAACGACGGGGAACTTCGGTTCGGCGTCTTCTGTATGAACATGGAACTCTGGCGTTGCTGGAGGGGCTACGCCAATTGCTTCAAGGGAAGACAGAATTGGCGCATCAAACATTTTTGGACTCAATTTCTGAGTTCAAATTGCGAGATCCCTTGCAATTGTTGTCGTTGGCGCTGGCCATGTATGAATTCTCCGTTACCCCGGTCAGTATGCGGCTTGGTGAAAACAGAACGATGCTGGACGGCCTTGTCGGATCGGATGGGCAAGAAGCTTTGACACAAAGTGCAGGAGGCAAGGAACCGACGGCTTCTCCTCGTTTCTTATTGGAGCGGGCAGTGTCCGCAGGAATCGCGGGCAGCGAGTCCGAGGAATTGATTTCCTACCCATTGATCGCTCGTGAAGTACTCGCAATGTCCGTATCAAGGATTGAAAAAGTGACTCGGGGAAGCACTGCTCAGAACGACATGCTGTTTAATCTGTCGGCAGAAATGGAGGGGCCGCGCGCTGCGATTCTCACTCGGCTGGCGGCGCCAACGCTAGTCGGAGATCCGATAGCGTTGCATGAGCACGCCGTACGAGCAGCGGAAGCAGGAGAGTACCGCGTAGCTGCGGAAGCTCTGGCTCGTGCGGCCAGGATATATTCCACCCAGGGAGACGCAAGAGCGTGCGGTGCGGTGCTGCGGGAACTCAAAGAGCTGGTGCATGAGCATCAGCTCACCCCAGATACGTTTGTCGCTCAGACACTGTCGCTGGCAGAGCTGACGTGCGGCCGTATGGTTTTGTGAGACAGCTTGATTGGAGCCCTCGTTTCAGATGACCGCCAGCAGCAAGAAGAACTACGATCCAGCCTTCCGTGAAGAATCAGTCCGCCTCGTCCTGGGATCGGACCGCTCGGTAAACCAGGTCGCCACCGAAATCGGCGTGAAACCAAGCACCCTGGGCAACTGGGTCCGCAGGTACCGTCTGGCGAACCCCGAGACGACCGGCACCGCCCAAGCCAAGGGCCCGGTGCCTTGGGTCGAACACCAAAAAACACTGGCAGAGAATGCGAAGCTGAAGGCCGAGGTCGAGTTCCTGGGAAAAGTCAGCGCCTTCTTTGCCGCGAAGCAGAAGTAGAGGACTTCTACGATTTCATCGAAGCAGAGAAGGCCAACCACTCCATCGCCTGGCTATGCCGGACGCTGAAAGTCTCCAGGGCATCGTTCTACCGTTGGCGCCGCCCTGCGGGCCCTACGCCGAGGGCGGTGCGCCACGAGCAGCTCACCGAGGCAGTGACCACGCTGTTCAGCAAGGAAAAACAGCGCGCCGGACGAGATCAACTGACCCTGATGCTCAACGCCGTCGGGACCAAGGTCTCGGCCCCGACCGTCGGGGCGATCATGCGGGCCAATGGCCTGCGGGCGGTGCGCACGAAGGCATGGAAAGCCACAACCGTGCAGGATCCCCAGGCCAAGACCGCCCACATCGAGAACCACATGCTCGATGAAGACGGCCGAAGGGACTTCACCTCCGATGCCCCCGGCACCCGGCTGGTCGGGGACATCACCTACCTGAAAACAGGTGAAGGATGGCTCTTCCTAGCCACGGTGATCGATCTCTGCACGGGTATGGTCATCGGCTGGTCCATGGCCGATCACATGCGCGCCAGCCTCTGCACCTCGGCGCTGAGAATGGCACGGGACCACTGCCATTTCGTTGATCCGGGCACTATTTTTCACAGCGACAGAGGGGCGCAATACACGTCCGAGGAATTCCAAGCATGGTGTTCAGGCAACGGGATCACCCAGTCGATGGGTGCCGTGGGCGTGTGCTGGGATAATTCCGTCGCAGAGAACTTCTTCTCGCATTTGAAGACCGAGTTCTACCACCACGAGCACTTCGCCACCCGCCTCGCTGCCAGGAACGCGGTCATGGACTACATCGAGTCCTGGTACAACCGGCGCAGGCCAAATCGCCGGGCCGGCGGCATCCCACCAGCAATTGCCTTGGCCAGCCACCAAACCCGTGTTCAGGAACCCCTGGCCGCGTAAAGAAAACCACTACGAAACTGTCTCAATAACTTGACGACCGCAACGAGCCGTGAGGAAGAAATTGTTGAGCTAGCTCGCGGAGGCCACAACAATGCTCGGATTGCCAAGGCCTTGACCGTGTCACAACGAACAGTTGAAGGTCATTTGTACCGAGTCTTTTCCAAGCTGGGGATCTCAGAACGCTCGGAACTCATGGAGCTGCGTTTCCTTACAGGTAGGAACCCGTCGTGACTTGCGTAGTTTCGAGTCTCAGTTGGGGTATATGACACGCGTGTGAGACCAGCCCCCGGTCCGTAGGATCGACTGTAGGACGACGGGGGGCCATCCCCTCTGATGTCCAACGAAACGCTGGCCTGTGAATGCGCTTATGGAAGCTGGCGAATCCCCAAAAGCGGAGTCGGCGGTTAGTGAGCCTTGCGAGGTTCAGCCCCCCAGCGGCCGCCGACTCCTTAACCTGATGCCCCGCCTCCGTCCTGATGAATGACGGAGGCGGGGCAGTTTCGTTGGTGACGGCCACTCGAAGGCTGTTTGTTTCTTCATGTACGACCAGCAAACTCCCGAAAACAAGCAGGTGTACGCGGTGAGTACGAAGTGGGTGTTCTAGTACGAGCAAAAGGGGCAAAAACAAGTACCTCTTCACTCGTGTACCGAGCAAATTCACATCATAACGTCAGTCCTACTTGGCCTTGGTTGAAGGCCTGCCGGCCCTAGATACGGTCGGGATGCCGGTATGGACTTTGTTGGGGGACCTGATGATTGGGCGCGTTGCTGCAACACCAATTGTTTATTCTGTTCGGATTTCACTGCCTGGGCTCGAGGAGAGCCGATGACACAGCTCAGCGATCGAATCTCCAGCGCGCACCTCGGCTTGCAGCCACGTTGGTCGTCAGCTGTTGCCCATCCCGTTGCGCCGCGGCGCGCTACCGCCGTTCATTGGCGCAACCGTTACCGGCGCCGGCTCCTTGTGACCGATGCCCTGCTAGTCACCATTGCTGTATCAATCCCAGGAATCGCTTTTAGCCTCGGCATGGCGCAAATGGGTGCCTTCGGTGAGTATGTCTCACGTGTCTCTGGTTCGTCATCCGTCCAGGATGCAGGCGTCACGCGAACCGCGCTCTTGGCACTCGGCGTCGCCATTTGCTGGCTGACCAGCCTGCAGCTCTTCCAAAGCCGCGCTGCTGGCCGGATCGCTATCGGGGTTTTCGAATACAAGGCTGTAGTTGATGCTACGTTCACATTGGCTGGTTTCATCGCTGTTATAGCGCTGCTTGGCACCGATACCGGCCTGCGAACCTTTGTGATCCTCTCACTGCCGATAGGGCTCATAGTGCTACTACTCGGGCGCTGGGGCTGGAGGCACTGGCTTCAGAAGCAGCGCGCATTGGGCCATGCCCTGAGCGACGTGCTCGTCTACGGCCAGGCCAAGGACACGCCCTACGTGGTGAGGCAACTGGCCAAGAAAACTGGAGCCGCCTACCGCGTCGTCGGTGTGGTCGTCGACGGTGAAGCCGACGCGGATGCCGAAGCTCTGATTCGTGCGACGAACCCCAACTTGCCGGTCATCCGTGGCGGGGCGGGGATCGAGGAGAGTGTCAGCAGGCTGGGTGCCGATGCCGTTGTGGTTGCTGGGGCGCTTCAGGGAGGACAACGGGCCATTCAAGATCTGGGTTGGCGGCTCGAACGTGCGCGGACTGAAGTCATCCTCGTGTCGTCACTGACCAACGTGGCTGGTCCACGGATCAGCATGCGCCCCGTTGAGGGGTTACCACTGATGCACGTCGAGCTACCGACGTTCACGGGACTCCGCCATGTCGGCAAACGAGTCATGGATTTTGCTGTTGCCTCGATCGCGTTGGTGCTGCTCTCGCCTGTTTTTCTGCTGATCGGCTTCCTGATCAGCCGCGATAGCGAGGGCGGTGTCTTTTTCAAGCAAGAACGTACGGGACGGAACGGGCAGCCATTCGCCATGTATAAGTTCCGTTCCATGGTCGAAACCGCGGAGCAAGACTTAGATGAACTGGCCGGCCTAAATGAAGGAGCCGGGCCGCTGTTCAAACTGAAACATGACCCACGGGTGACCCATGTTGGCAGATGGCTGCGTAAGTACTCCCTCGACGAACTGCCTCAGTTCTATAACGTCCTCAAAGGGGACATGTCGGTGGTTGGGCCTCGTCCTCCGCTCCCAGTCGAGGTAGAGGCCTACGAAGGTCATACACATCGGCGCTTGTACATCAAGCCTGGCGTGACAGGACTCTGGCAAGTCAACGGTCGTTCAGACCTCGATTGGGAAGAAAGCGTGCGGCTCGACCTCTACTACGTGGAGAACTGGTCCGTAACTGGGGATCTGATGATCATGTGGCGGACCTTCAAAGTCATGGTGAGTCCGGCAGGCGCCTACTGATGGGGCACTACCTTCAAATCTTGAGTTCCAGCCTCGGGTTCATTCCAGTTACATTCACTTCAGAAAGGTCCGACTCATGACACGGATTGGCTACGCAGCAGGAGCTTTTGACCTCTTCCATGTTGGGCACCTGAACATTCTTCGTATGGCAAAGGAACGCTGCGACTTTCTCATTGCTGGAGTCGTCTCCGATGAACTCTGCCTTGCTACGAAGGGTGTGGAGCCAGTTGTGCCATTGCGAGAACGATTGGAAATCGTGAGTAGCCTGGGATGCGTGGATCGAGCCGTCGCGGAGACGAAGCCGGATCGGGTAGAAACGTGGAGAGACGTCGGATTCGACATCTTCTTCAAGGGCGATGATTGGCGCGGGACGGCCAAAGGCCTGGAGCTTGAGCGCCGCTTCTCTGAAGTCAACGTCGAGGTCGTGTATTTCCCTTACACGATGCATACCTCGTCGACGAAGCTCCGGGAGGCTCTTCAAGCATTGAACCGGCGGCCCATGCCGGCACTGCAGACCAGTAATTAATCCGGCCCCAGCAATGGGGTGAACTTCGAAGAACTTGGAATGAGGGAAGGTGGGTGGATTCGGATATCTTTTCCGAACCCACCCACCTTCTTCGGTGACTACTTGATGCTGCTGGTCGATCGAGTGGGAGACTTGCGGCGCGAGGCACGTAACGGCCCTTGGGCGTCGTCTCGCAGTTTGAAACAAAGTCGTTCGTAGTCTCGGGCAACGATGTCCCAATCATATCGACCGGCCTCGAGGCGGGATTGGGCTGCACGTGACTCCAGCGCTGTTCGGTCGGACTCAGCGCTCTGGACTAAGGCGGGAATGTCTGCCGCCGTTTGAAAGAATTCTCCTGCGGAACGCAGGACTTCACGGTTGAAGCCAACATCAAACGCGTTGACTGCAGTTCCGGCTCCTAAAGCTCTCAGCAGAGATGGATTGGTACCGCCAACTGAATGCCCGTGCCAATAGACCGCCGAATTCGCATAGAGCTGATCCAACTGCTCCTGGTCCCAAACACCACCGAGGAACCGGACGCGGGAGTCCGCTAAGGAATGGACCTTTCGGGTGTAAACGTCGTTATAGGGCGCCGATCCAACGACCACTAAGGGGAGTTTGGCTGAACTACGGGCGTAACCGTCGACAATGATGTCGACGTGGTTCTCCGGTTCAAAACGAGCAACTACCAAATGGTAGCGCCCCGCTTCCAACTCCAGTTCCGCAAGTCGGTCCGAGGCCTCGGAATCGAGCAACGGGGCTCCGTAGGTGATCAAGCTCGTGGGTGCATGAAATCGGTCGGTGTAGTACTCGGCGATGCCTTCGGCGTCGGCAATGAGTGCATCAGACCAGCGGACTGCGAGGGATTCGCAGGTTCGGTAGTACCGGCTGCCGAGTGGACCCCATTTGGCTCGTTGCCATTCCAAACCGTCTACGTGGGTGGCCACGGGGATCTTCGCTGCTCGTAGCAGCGGCAACCACGGCGCATTTGCGGCATTGAAAACGATGGCCGCATCGGTACGATGACGTAGCAAATGCGCAGCTGATAGGCCTGTGTGACTCAGGGTTTCCAATGTCCGCCGGCGCATGGCAGGCAGGTGCACCAGCTTCATGCCCAAATACTCGTCGGGTTGCGGGGCGCCGGCTTCAGGCCGACGGCAGTACACCACCACTTCATGGCCGCGTTCGACTAACCGGCGCCCGACTTCCTCGATGGCGGTTTCGAAACCGCCATAGCGTGCAGGTACGCCTCTAGTTCCCACGAGAGCCACAGATAGTGGGCCCGTACTCTTTTCACGATTCTTGAACATTGATCTCCCCAGTCGATGTAGTGCGTCGCGGTGCCCGGGCTCCGTCGTGCAATGACACGTCTACTCTCCGGGATCTACGGTGACGTGTAGCCAGCAAGGTGGCGGCCTCCGCGGAGGTAGTCGGGTCTGAACGCGGACAAGCGTGCCGATGCTCTTGAGCATACGTAGCAGTCCTGGGCGGCGGACCCGTGACTACTACTCGTTTTGGGCTGAAGAGTACTTGAATCGTGGTTATCGATACTGCTGCACCTGGACGAAAACGGCTATCGTGCGTGCCTCCAGCTGATGCAGCCTGAACGGTGCCTGCTCGAGAATACGCCGGTACATCTTCGGCCGACGCGGATACGGCTCCCAACTTGAAGCGGTAGACTGGGCTGGCCCGGACTCCGGGTCCGCAGACGCCAACATCGCAGGGAGTTCAGAACTTGAGCGTGGAAGCCACCACACCGGCCGCCGTCATCGTCCTCGCAGCAGGTGCCGGAACCCGAATGAAATCCGCGAAGCCGAAAATCTTGCATGAGATTGCCGGACGTTCCCTCGTCGGACACGCGATCGCTGCGGCCCAGGGGTTGCAGCCCGAACGCCTGGTAGCTGTCGTCCGCTTCGAACGAGAAATCGTCGTCAAGCACCTGCTCGATATCGAACCGGCCATCACTATCGCCGATCAGGACGAGATCCCGGGAACGGGACGTGCTGTCCAGGTCGGTCTCGACCAGCTTCCTGGCGACCTCACGGGAACCGTGGTGGTGACCTACGGCGACGTCCCCTTGTTGACGACCGAGCTCATTGGTAGCCTCGTCACCGCGCACGAGAATGAGCGTAATGCCGTGACCGTTCTGACCGCTGAACTTTCTGACGCGACCGGCTACGGCCGCATCGTGCGTTCCGCCGACGGCACCGTGGAGGGGATCGTCGAGCATAAGGACGCCACGGCAGAACAGCTGGCCATCAACGAGGTCAACTCCGGGATCTATGCCTTCGATGCCGAGGTCCTGCGCAACGCACTGGCCACTGTCACCACCGACAACGCGCAGGGCGAAATGTATCTGACCGACGTGTTGGGTATCGCCCGCAACGACGGCGGACGCGTTGCTGCCGTGGTCACCTCGGACCGGTGGCAGGTCGAAGGGGCCAATGATCGGGCCCAGCTGTCTTCGCTGGGCAAGGAAATGAACCGCCGCATCCTCGAGCAGTGGATGCGGGCCGGTGTGACGGTCATCGATCCGCAGACTACCTGGGTCGACGCCTCGGTCGCGCTGTCCCCGGACGTGACCATTAAGCCTGGCACCCAGCTCCACGGGTCCACGGCAGTCGGCACCGGAAGTGTCATCGGACCGGATTCCACACTGACCGACACCCAAGTGGGCCAGAACGCCGTCGTCAAGCGCAGCGACGTGACGTCATCGGTCATCGCAGCCGGCGCCTCGGTGGGACCCTTCGCCTACTTGCGCCCGGGCACGAACCTGGGAGAAGCCGGCAAGATCGGGGCCTTTTACGAAACGAAGAATGTCACGGTCGGCCGTGGTTCCAAGCTCTCCCACCTGGGCTATGCGGGGGACGCGGAGATTGGCGAATACAGCAACATCGGTTGCGGCAACATCACCGCCAACTACGATGGCGTCAATAAGCACCGCACCGTGATCGGCTCGCATGTGCGCACCAGTTCCAACACCGTGTTCATTGCGCCCGTGAGCATCGGCGATGGTGCCTACACCGGCGCCGGGGCCATCGTGCGCAAAGACGTTCCGGCCGGGGCCTTGGCCCTGTCCGTGGCCCCGCAACACAACAAAGAAGGCTGGACCGAGGCCAAGCGTCCCGGGAGTGCCGCCGCAGAGGCAGCTGCGCACGCCAGCCGCACCACCACCGATGCCAACCCACTTCCTGCCACCGACTGAACCCACCAGACAGCACGAAAACCTCCCGAGTCAGAAAGTGAACACATGAGCGAACTGCGCCACAACGTCGACAACAAGCTGGTGTTGGCCGCCGGCCGTGCACACCCGGAGCTGGCCGAAGAGATAGCCTCGGCCCTCGATACCGAACTGCTGCCCTTATCTGCCTATGACTTCGCCAACGGTGAGATCTACGTCCGCTCCGGTGAGAGCGTGCGTGGCAAGGACGTTTTCGTCATCCAGGCTCACCCGGCACCTTTGAACAACTGGTTGATGGAACAACTGATCATGATTGATTCGATGAAGCGCGCATCCGCTCGCCGCATCACCGTGGTCTCGCCGTTCTACCCCTACGCGCGTCAGGATAAGAAGGGTCGCGGCCGCGAGCCGATCTCGGCCCGCCTGGTCGCCGACCTCTACCGGACCGCCGGTGCTGACCGTGTCATGAGCGTGGACCTGCACACCGCGCAGATCCAGGGTTTCTTCGACGGACCGGTTGACCACCTCTTCGCCATCCCGTTGCTCGCCGATTACATCCGCACCCGCATCGAGGTCGACAACGTCACCGTCGTCTCCCCGGATACCGGCCGCGTCCGGGTCGCCGAACAGTGGGCCGAACGACTGGGCGGGGCACCGTTGGCCTTCGTGCACAAGTCACGTGATCTGACGGTTCCGAACCAGGCGATCTCCAAGACCGTCGTCGGACAGGTCAAGGGCCGTACCTGCGTACTGATCGACGACATGATCGACACCGGTGGCACCATCTCGGGTGCCGTGCGCGTGCTCATGGATGCCGGCGCCAAGGATGTCATCATCGCTGCCACCCACGCAGTGCTCTCCGATCCGGCAGCCCAGCGGCTCTCCGAATCGGGGGCCCGTGAGGTCGTGGTGACCAATACGCTGCCGATCCCGAATTCGAAGCGTTTCGCACAGCTCACCGTCCTGTCGATTGCCCCGCTGATCGCCCGCGCGATCAAGGAGGTCTTCGAAGACGGATCGGTCACGAGCTTGTTCGACGGCAACGCCTAAAAACAAGCGACGACGACGGGGCGGGGCCGGTTTCCACTTTCGAGTGGAAACCGGCCCCGTTTCGTGCTGCTAGACTAGTGCGCAGTGCCCAGGCGAGGGAACTGCCGGATGTTCATCCGGTGGCTTCCGTGATCGACAAGGCCCAACGCCCTCGGCGTCCATCCTGCGGGATCGGCTTCGCTCGGTGTCCGGACCCCCGAAATGCCTGGACAGACCGCAAGAGCCCCATCATCCCAGGAGATATTCCATGACTCACGACAAAGTCGTTCTGCCAGCAGAGATCCGCACCGATTTTGGCAAGGGTGCTGCCCGCAAGGCCCGCCGCGATTACAAGATCCCCGCAGTGATCTACGGGCACGGTGCCGAGCCGCTGCACGTTCTGCTGCCGAACCAGGAGACCACGCTGGCCGTGCGTTACTCCAACGCCCTGCTGACCATCGACGTCGAGGGCAAGACCCACTTGGCGCTGGCCAAGGACATCCAGCGCCACCCGCTGCGCCAGACCGTCGATCACCTCGACCTGCTGACCGTGAAGAAGGGCGAGAAGGTCAACGTTGACGTCTCCATCAACCTCGAGGGTGAAGTTGCTCCGGGCGCCGTCCTGGAGGTCGATGCCTACACGGTTTACGTTGAGGCCGACGCCACCAACCTGCCCGAGCAGGTCACCGTCAGCGTCGAAGGCCGCGAAATCGGCAACCACGTGCTGGCTTCCGATCTGGTGCTGCCGAAGGGCGTCACCTTGCTGATCGAAGAAGACACCGTCATCGCCACCATCGATGAGCCGAAGGTCCAGGATCTCGGCGACGAAGAAGAAGAGGGCGAGGCCACCGAGGCTGCCGCTCCGGCTGACGCCGAGTCTGCAGAGTAGGGAAACCACCTGCTCTGATGGCAAGCAACACCTGGATCGTAGCCGGGCTCGGAAACCCCGGGCCCGGCTACGCCCGTAATAGGCATAACGTGGGCCAAATGGTCCTCAGCGAGATGGGGACCCGTCTGGGCGGCTCCTTCAAAGCGCATAAGGCCAACGCCCAGGTCCTCGAAGGACGCCTGGGTATCGGCGGTCCCCGTCTGATTCTGGCCCAACCGATGACGTACATGAACCTCTCGGGTGGCCCGGTCGCCGGCCTGGCCCGGTTCTTCGATGTGGATCCAGAGCACATTATTGCGATTCATGACGAAATCGATATTCCCTTCAACACCATTAAAATGAAGCTCGGTGGGGGAGAAGGCGGCCATAACGGACTCCGCGATATCTCGAAGGCCTTGTCGACCAAGGACTACTACCGGGTCCGTGTCGGCGTCGGCAGGCCTCCCGGACGGATGGAAACTGCAGACTTCGTGCTGCGCGATTTCGGCACCACCGAACGCAAGGAACTGCCCTTCCTGCTCGATGATGCCGCCGATGCCGCGGAACTACTCATTCGCGAGGGCCTGCAGGCGGCGCAGCAGAAACATCATGGCGTCTAGCCAGCCGGTGCCCAGAAAATTCGGTCCGGTTTTTGTTTGACAACAATTTCACATACTATCAATCCATGCCATATGGCTCCCTTAAGCGGGGCCGGTAGCTGGAGGCCTCTGAGACTGGGCCACCCCCATCCTGCTACCGGCCCCTTTTTTCATGCCCGCAGGCGGTGGGTAAGGCAGCACTGACGTGAACCCACCCACCGGACCGTGCGATCATTAGGTCATGGATTCGTTGCGGAATCCACGGGGCCGATGCCCCGCCGATCATTCCCGATCCAAGGATTTAACGAGCGTGGAAACAGTTACCGGCCCCCGCGGAGCGGATCAGACCGACCAGCCCCTGGCCCCGTTGGACGACACCGAAGTGCGGCGTCTGCGAGGTGACTTCACGCTGTTGGAACGCAGCATCAATTCGGTGCCCCTGGTGTATCTGGACTCCGGCGCCACCTCGCAGAAACCTCAATCCGTTCTCGATACCGAGCAACACTTCTACGAGAACTTCAACGCCGCCGTCCATCGCGGAGCTCATAGCCTGGCGGTGGAAGCCACCGATATTTATGAGGAAGCCCGTGAGAAGACGGCGCGGTTCGTAGGCGCCGCCACCGAGGAAATCGTCTGGACCTCGAACGCGACCGAGGCGCTGAACCTGCTGACCTATTCGTTCTCCAACGCCAGCCTTGGGCGCGGCGGCGACGCCGGACGGCAGTTCGCCCTCGGCCCGGGGGACGAGATCCTCGTCACCGAGCTCGAACACCATGCCAACCTCATCCCGTGGCAAGAACTGGCAGCGCGTACCGGTGCCAGCCTGAAATACATCCCGGTCGACGCCGAAGGCGCCTTGCGCATGGACCTGGCGGCTCATCTGGTGGGGCCCCGCACCCGGATCGTAGCCTTCACCCACGTCTCCAACGTCCTGGGCACCGTCACCGATGTCGCAGCACTGGTCCGCCTGGCCGCTACCGTGGGTGCCCTCACGGTCCTGGACGGCTGCCAATCGGTGCCCCACCTCCCCGTGGACGTCAAGGCGCTAGGCGTCGACTTCATGGCGTTCTCCGGCCATAAGATGCTGGGCCCCACCGGCATCGGAGCACTCTACGGCCGCCGGGAACTACTCGATGCGATGCCCCCCTTCCTGACGGGGGGTTCGATGATCACTTCCGTCACGATGGAACGGGCCGAATTCCTGCCCGCACCCACCCGTTTCGAGGCGGGTACCCAGCGGATCTCCCAGGCCGTCGCACTAGCCGCCGCCGTGGACTACCTCGACGAGGTCGGGATGGAACGGATCGCAGCCTGGGAAGAATACCTGGGCGGACGGCTCTCCGCCGGTCTGGCCTCGATTCCGGGGATTCGCCAGCTGGGCCCCACTACGGGAGCGCGTATCGGCACGGCAACCATCGACATCCCGGGGGTTCACCCCCATGACGTGGGACAGTTCCTGGACAGCCGTGGGGTGGCAGTACGCGTCGGACACCACTGTGCGCAACCGTTGCATCGTGCTCTGGGCGTCACGGCAAGCACCCGTGCCAGCACCTACCTCTACAACACTGCCGAGGACGTGGACACGTTCCTCAATGCGGTGGCCGATGTGCGGGGGTTCTTCGGGGTGGGCGCATGAGTGAGTTGGAACAGCTATACCAGCAGGTGATCCTCGACCACGCCAAACGACGTCGGGGGGAGGGACTGATCACCCCCGAGGCCGGGCATGTCTGGGGGGAGTCTCATCAGCACAACCCGGTCTGTGGCGACCAAATTCGACTTCGGGTGGAAATAGAGGACCAGACGATCACGAAGATCAGTTGGGAAGGCGATGGATGTTCGATCTCGATGGCCTCTGCCTCCGTGCTGACCGAACTGGCTGCCGGGTCCAGCAGGGGAAGCCTCGTGGAGCTGACCGACGAGTTCAGGACCCTGATGCGTTCACGCGGAAGCCTCGAAGGGGACGAGGAGGTTCTGGGGGATGCTGCGGCCTTCGCCGGGGTTTCGAAGTTCCCCGCCCGGGTCAAATGCGCGATGTTGGCGTGGGTGGCTGCCGAACAGTCGCTCCTCGACGCGGGCACCGGGCCGGCACGTCTTTAGAGTCCCCGCCACGGCGCGCGGGAGGGGGGGCCGGCCGTTTCCGGACCAGCGGACGACGGCGGGATCCTTCCCGCCGTCGTCCGGCGGATCAGTCTTGCTGGTAGACGTCGGGGATGCCGTCAGCGTCATCGTCTCGCTGCGCTTCCAATTCCCACTTCCGGTACCTCCGGTTGCGGGGAATGAGCCAGGCGGCGCCGAGGACCGCGGCGAGCAACGAACCGGTGAGGATGGCCACCTTGGCATGTTCGTAGTGCGGGGACTCGAGCCCGAAGCTCAGCTCGGAAACCAACAGTGAGACGGTGAAGCCGATACCCGCCAGCAAGGTCACCCCGAGCAAGTCGACCCATCGCACCGCCGGGTCGAGATTGGCATGTCGGGTTTTGGTGAGCAGGAAGGTCGAGCCCAGAATGCCGATGGGCTTGCCCAGCACCAGCCCGGCCACGATGCCCCAGACCACCGGGTCGGCCATGGCCTTGGTGATGCCTTCGACACCGCCGATGGCCACACCCGCGGAGAAGAACGCGAAGATCGGTACGCAGAAACCGGAGGACAAGGGGCGGAAGCGGTGCTCGAAACGCTCGGCGACCCCCGTACCCTCCCTCTTGTCGTGTCGGAGCACCGGGACGGAGAAGCCCAGGAGGACCCCGGCCACCGTGGCGTGGATACCCGACTGCAGCACGAAAGCCCAGGTGACGATGCCCAGCGGCAACAGGATGACCCAGGCGGTCCAGGCCCGGGTGGCGAAGTACTTCTGGTACCGGTGGGAGATGAAGAAGAACAAGGCCAAGGGAATCAGGGCCAGACCCAGGAACAGGAAATCCAGGGTGTCCGTATAGACGATGGCGATGATCATGATGGCGATCAGATCGTCCACGACGGCCAAGGTCAGCAGGAAGATCCGCAAGGGTGAGGGAAGGCTTGAGCCGATCACCGCCAGAACGGCGACGGCGAAGGCGATGTCGGTGGCCGTGGGGATGGCCCAGCCATGCAGTGTCGAGCCGCCCTCGCTGATGTTGAGCGCCACGTAGATCAGTGCCGGGATGAGCACGCCGCCGAAGGCCGCGGTGACCGGGACGATCGCCTTGCTGAAATCGCGAAGGTCCCCAATCACGAATTCCTTCTTCAATTCCAGGCCAACCAGGAAGAAGAACACCGCCAACAGGCCATCGGAGGCCCAATGGCCCAGACTCAAATCGAGGTCGATCCACGGCACCGGGATATTCAGGTGCAGGTCACGTAGGGCGAAGTAGCTATCGCCCCAGGGCGTGTTCGCCCAGATAATCGCGACGGCAGCCGCGACGATGAGCACCAGTCCACCGACGGTTTCCTTGCGCAGGATCGCACCAATACGTTGGGATTCGCGATAGCTCCCCAGACCCAGAATGGTCTGGCGTGGAGGGGCGGGTTCGGGATTGGTCATGAATCGTCCTCAACTTCGAGTGGGCATGGTTGTTGCATTGCCGACCAGACTTCCCGGCTCACCGTCAACGATCCTACCGCTTCGCGCGGCGCCTGACGCAAAAAATGACGAGTGCGGTGCCCGCATATCCGATCACTGCACCCGCGGTATTGGCCACGATATCGGCGGCGGATGCGAAGCGGGCCGGGAGGAAGACGTATTGGGCGCTTTCCACCGCGGCGCTGGCCAGCAGCCCCGAAAAGGGGACCAGCCACCACCAGCTGCGGGGCAGAATTAAGGTGCCCAGCACACCCCAGGGGAGGAACATGACCACGTTGGCCAGCCACTCAATCAGCTGATAGTCCACCCACAACGGGACCCCGGCGGCATGCCAGCTCTCCAACAACTTTGGCAGCGTGTCCTGGGCAGGACGGTCGACCGGGACCGGCCAGAAGACGATGAACGCCACCGCGAGGAGATAAATCGTCGCCGTGACGCCCAGCGCCACGACGCGGCGACGCCGGCCGGTGGAGGCTACTGCTTCTGGTCCAGCCACGTACGTGCTTCGCTGGTCTGCAGATTCAGGACCTTGGCCAGCATCGGTTCGGCGCTGGAAGCGATCTTGGGGCCCAGGAACGGAATCGAGGAGCTGACCTTGCCATCCAGCTCGACCGTGGTTCCCTCACTGTCGGTGATGAGCTTCTGCACAGCTGTCACGGTAACGGGGGCTCCGGCAACCTCGATCTTGATGTCTGCGGACCGGCTGCCATCGGCAGCCGGCGCCGACCAGTTCTCGCGTTGGGTGAGCGATAAGGTGGCCCCGACAAATTTTTTGACCAGATCCGGGAGCCGGTCGGTGGGGACGGTCCGGGTCGTGGTCAGGGTGAACGCCGCATCGGTGGACCCGGAGAGGGTGAAATCGTTCAAGGTGGCACCGGCACGCTGGCTAATGTGCTCGGCGAAGTCCTTCCGGGTGAAAACCCGGGTGAGGGCGTCAACGGGGTACGGCAGCGAGGTGGAAGCATTCAGCGGCATGGCACTCCTGTGCTCTGGGTTCAGCGTGGATGGTCTCGTGCACCGGCCCGGGAGGCACAGCGCGGTCTGGGACCATGCTACGGGTCCGGAGGTGAATCGCGGTAAGCTGGCACCCTCCCCGGGATCCAGTATGGATTCCGGGCTTTTGTGCTGTTTCCCGGAAGGAACCCCATGGCCCTGACTGGCCTTCGTGCGGCTTTGGCCGCCGACCCGTCCTATGCGCGCGTGCGCACCTACGCCTCGAAGGGCTTCGACGATCGCAGTCAGGATCTCCAGGTGGCTGCGCCGGCGGGGCTGCGGGCCGCCTTGGTCACCGAAATCGTTGATGGGCTCTCCGCCGCCGGTACCGGAATCGTCCTGGCGGTGACCGCCACCGGCCGGGAGGCCGAAGAACTCACCGGGGCCCTGCGCGCCTATCTGCCCGACGGTGCCGTGGACGAGTTCCCGAGTTGGGAGACCCTCCCGCATGAGAGGTTGTCCCCGCGCTCGGACACCGTGGGACGACGCCTGAAGGTGATGCGCCGACTGGCCCACCCGGACGGCAGCCTGCAGGTCGTCGTCGCCCCCATCCGTTCGGTGGTCCAGCCGCTCGTCAAAGGACTGGGGGATCTGGCCCCGGTGCGTTTGGCCCTGGGGGAGGAGCGTCCCTTCGACGCGGTCGTCCACGAACTGGCCGACGCCGCGTATGCGCGCGTGGATATGGTGACCCACCGCGGTGAGTTCGCCGTTCGCGGCGGGATCCTTGACGTCTTCCCACCCACCGAGGACCACCCGATCCGTATCGACTTCTTCGGTGACGAGGTCGAATCCATGCGCTGGTTCGCCGTCGCCGACCAGCGGTCCTTCTCCAAGGCAGATAAATCCGAAGGCGGTATTGCCGACCCCACGGTCTTGTACGCGCCACCGTGCCGCGAACTGTTGATCACCCCGTCGGTGATGTCCCGCGCCGCCCGGCTCAAGGAGTCGATGCCCGCAGCGGCGGACATGTTGGAAAAGATTGCCGGTGGCATTGCCGTGGAGGGTATGGAGTCCCTGGCGCCGGTCCTGGTGGATGGCATGGTCCCGTTCGTCAGCCAACTACCGGCAGATTCCGTTGCGGTGATCATGGAACCCGAACGGGTCAGAACCCGCTCCCACGACCTCTCCCAAACCAATGCCGAATTCTTGGCTGCTGCCTGGTCCACCGCCTCCGACGGCGGTGCAGCCCCCGTGGATCTCCTCCAGACCCAGGGGATCAGTGACGTTTTGGATGCCGGAAACTTCTCCACCCTGGCCGATACCCGGTCCAACGCCCTGGCCTCCCAGGTCAGCTGGTGGTCGATCACGTCGCTGACCCAGGACGAGGACATCGAACTGGATATTGATTCGCTCAATGTTCAGGCCCGTGAACCGCGCGGATACCAGGGCGACGTGGCCGAAATGATGGAGTTCATCGGCTCCCGGGTCAGGGACAACTGGCGCGTGGTCGTGGCCACCGACGGGCCGGGCCCTGCCAGCCGGCTGGCCGAGCTCTTCCACGACGCGGGGATTCCGTGCCACCGGGTGGACAGCGTGGACGACACCCCCACCGAGGGGCTCATCGAAATCACGACGGCGGTGGCCGGCAGGGGTTTCGTCTTCGACTCGCTCAAATTGGGGTTGCTCACCGAGGCTGACCTCTTGGGCAGGTCCAGCGCCTATTCGGCGAAGTCGACCCGCAAACTGGCCGCCCGTCGTCGTCACGCCGTGGATCCGTTGCAATTAAGCGAAGGCGACTTCGTGGTGCACGAGCAACATGGCATCGCCCGTTTTCTCGAGTTGATCCAGCGCAAGGTCGGCGGAACCTCGGGGGCCGTCCGCGAATACCTGGTCCTCGAATACGCCCCGTCCAAACGCGGGGCCCCGGGCGATAAGCTCTTCGTGCCCACCGACCAGCTGGACCAGGTCACCCGCTATGTCGGTGGTGAGGCCCCTTCCCTGTCCAAGATGGGTGGCAGCGACTGGTCGAACACGAAGTCCAAGGCGCGCCGGGCGGTCAAGGAGATCGCCGCCGACCTCATCCGGCTCTACTCCGCCCGGATGGCTTCCCGCGGCCACGCCTTCGCCGCGGACACCCCCTGGCAGTCCGAACTCGAGGAGGCCTTCCCCTTCATCGAGACCCCAGATCAGCTAACCACCATCAATGAGGTCAAGGCCGATATGGAGCGGGAGATCCCGATGGACCGGCTCATCTCCGGTGACGTCGGATTCGGTAAAACCGAGGTCGCGGTGCGTGCGGCATTCAAGGCGGTGCAGGACGGCAAACAAGTGGCCGTCCTGGTGCCCACGACCCTGCTGGCCCGCCAGCACGTCGAGACCTTCGGCGACCGGTTCTCGGGTTTCCCCGTCAGGGTGGCATCGCTCTCGCGTTTCCAGACACCCAAGGAGGCCAAGGAGGCCGTGGAGGGGCTGAAGAACGGATCGATCGACGTCGTCGTCGGCACCCACCGGCTGCTCTCGAAGGAAGTCCAGTTCAAGGACCTGGGGTTGGTGATCGTCGATGAGGAGCAACGTTTCGGCGTCGAACATAAGGAAGCGCTGAAGCAGATGCGCACCGACGTCGACGTTCTGGCCATGTCGGCGACACCGATCCCGCGGACCCTGGAGATGTCGTTGACCGGGATCCGGGAGACCTCCACGTTGGCCACCCCGCCGGAGGAGCGCCATCCGGTGCTGACCTATGTCGGTCCGCATACCGATAAACAAGTCTCTGCGGCGATCCGGCGTGAACTCATGCGTGAAGGGCAGGTGTTCTTCGTCCACAACCGGGTCTCCTCCATCGACTCGGTGGCCGCGAAGCTGCGTGAAATCGTCCCCGAGGCCCGGGTCGAAGTTGCGCACGGCAAGATGAGCGAAGCCAGGCTCGAGCAGATCATCGTGGATTTTTGGGATCGGAAATTCGATGTCCTCGTCTCAACCACCATCATCGAAACCGGTCTGGATATTTCCAATGCGAACACCCTGATCGTGGACCGGGCGAACAACTACGGCCTGAGCCAGCTACACCAGCTGCGTGGCCGGGTGGGGCGCGGCCGCGACCGGGCCTACGCCTATTTCCTCTGGAACGCGGAGAAACCGTTGGGGGAGGTGGCCCTGGAACGGCTCAAGGCCGTAGCGGCCCATAACGAGTTGGGTTCGGGCTTCCAACTGGCCATGAAGGACCTGGAAATCCGTGGTGCGGGCAACCTGCTGGGCGGTGAACAGTCGGGGCATATCGCCGGGGTCGGGTTCGACCTGTATATCCGGTTGGTCGGCGAAGCCGTGGCCGACTTCAAGGGCGAAACCGAAGAGAAGGTGGCTGATATGAAGATCGAGCTGCCGGTCAACGCCCACCTGCCGCACGATTACGTGCCGGGGGAGCGGCTGCGCCTGGAGGCCTACCGCAAGCTGGCCGGTGCCACCGATACCGAGGGCATCGATGGCGTCGTCGCCGAGCTCGCCGACCGTTATGGCGAACCGCCGGCAGCGGTGGTCAACCTGATCGAGGTGGCCCGTTTCCGGGTGAGGGCGCGTGCGGCGGGGCTGACGGATGTGGCGATGCAAGGAAACTTCATCAAGTTCGCCCCCGCCACCTTGCCCGAATCGAAACTCTTGCGCCTGAATCGCATGTATAAGGGGGCGCAGAACAAGCCGGCCCTGGATGCAGTGATGATCCCCAAACCCAAGACGGCCCCGGTCGGTGGGCGCGACCTGGCCGACGCCGAGATCCTCACCTGGGCGGGCCAGGTGCTGGAGGCCCTGTTCGAGGACTGAGACGCCGGCACCACGAGCGAGGCCCGGCCGAACCGTGCTGGTTCGACCGGGCCGAGCCGGACACCGAGGCAAGGCCCCGATGGGTTGATCGTGCTGCTATTTGACGACGCTGGGACCCGATGGCGTGGCGCCACCCTCATCGGCCCAATCGCTGGTGCCCCCTGCCGAGCCCAGCGACGGATCGGAAACGTGGTCGCTGGCATGAGGCGGGGTATCGGAGTCGGATGACGTGGCGCGGTGCGAAGCATTGGTCGCGGTTTCCTTGACCTTGTCGGCGACGGTGCCTGCCGCGGAAGCGGCTGCCGAACCTACATCGGGCGCCTTTTCCTTGATCGTGGAGCCGACGTCGTTCAGCTTCTCCTGCGTACGGGGGTCATTCCACAGGTCCTGGGCCTTATCGCGGATCTGGTCATACCTCTCGCGGCCAGCGCGGGCGCCGACCAGGTATCCCACCGCTGCTCCGGCCAGAAACGTAAAGATGCGCATTGCAATCCTCCTTAGCTCAAGCGTGGGATCCGGTATGGAACCCGTTTCCCACACTAACGTGTTCGCAGCTGCTGTGCACCGAGAGACTGGAGAGTAGATTTTTTGTGATGCGAGCTTCAATTGAATGAAACGACGTCAGGCCAACGTTGGTGAAGCGCGTCGTTTACCAATACGCCGACGGAGGTTGTTTGCCGGCTTTTCGATGGCAAACCAACTACCTGTGGCGAAGCAGATGGTGATGATCATCGCAACTATGGCGAACGGTCCGACCCCGGCAGCATAAAAACCAGTGACCGCGAGAAGTTGTTGGATGGGGAAGGCGTAGATGTAAACACCATAGGAAATATCGTTTTTTAGCCGGAATATTGAATGCTTTAAGAACCCCCCCAAAGTGATGCAGGAATACGCCAATGGCAGGGCGGCGATGATGCGGTAGTCAGGCAGGAACATGCTGCCACAGACAACTATCGAAGCAGCAATCAGGGCTGCGCGAGTTGCTACCAGACGGTCCTGATAAAAGTAGATCAAAGCCCCGGCCAGAAACATAAGTCCGAATCGAGAGCCGTTGTTGAGCCAGAAGTGCGAGACCTCGGTGAAGGTGACAAGGCAGGACGTCGCCAGACAAGCGACGAATAGCACGAGGCAAATCCTTTTGCTCAGCAAACGGGTGAGGCCAAGTGCCAGGACTCCCAAATAGCAAAGGAACTCCCATGCGAGCGTCCACAGCGAACCATTCCACACGTTCGGATATGGCACT
Organism: Glutamicibacter sp. BW78; assembly: GCF_002332245.1. Lineage (NCBI taxonomy): Bacteria > Bacillati > Actinomycetota > Actinomycetes > Micrococcales > Micrococcaceae > Glutamicibacter > Glutamicibacter sp. BW78. The sequence goes on along the minus strand of NZ_NRGU01000030.1, from coordinate 29,757 downwards.
TCGCCCAAGGTAGAGCCGATGTTGTATTGGTTTTGCCAAAGGGCGAAATTACTTCTGACGTACTCTGCGGAATCGGATAACCAGGAGGTCCACGACCCTTGGGTCAGTAGCAAGTAGACAGGTACGAAAATGAAGCCGGTGACCAATAAGCACACATAGTAGGCGGGCATGATCCGAAGGACGCGGGCAAGTATGTATTCAAAAAATTGAGGACGCCGTACCCATGATCCCACGATGAGATAACCAGAGATCGCGAAGAACGCATCGACGAATATCTGTCCCAGTAGCTGGTGGACCGGACCGTAAGCGATGACGGTCCCTGTGATTGGAAACGAGTGATAGACAATCACACCCACCGCCATAATGAGTCGAATCGAGTTCAGACCATTCGATTTGGCATCGAACAACTCCCCGAGTTTCACGCTTCTCCCCACGATGGCAACTGCGTGCCTATGTTAGGACGCTTCTGGCCAAAAGTACTTCAGGATGGTACGTATAGCCACCGTGGAGAGTACCTAAAAAAAGCTTAAAACTACCTGCGGTAATGACGAAGGTGCCCACCGGAAAACCGGTGGGCACCTTCTCTGCGTGGGGGTGTTGCTTTACTTCTTGACGACCTCGGCGGCAACGACACGATCAGCCTGGTGCGAATCGGCGCGGCCCAAGAGGTGCTGGGGGATCCCGAACGCCAGGAAGGCCAGAAGGAAGCAGGCCAGGCCAGGCAACCAGGCATTTTCCAACGTCCAGAAGGTCAAGGAGTACAAGGCGCCCAAGAAGAGGATGAAGAACACGGCGAAAGCCAGGAAGTTGCCTGCGAAGTTGCCTTGGCCCGAATAGGCCTTGCTCTTGCCATCTGAGTACACGGTGATTCTCCTTGTTGTCCAGCGCCGGCTGGCGGTGGTGCGCGCTCGCGCTAGTAGCCGGCGGTTCCCTGCTCACCCTCTACAATAGCAACTCCTGAGCTGGCTCCAAGCCGGGTGGCTCCGGCGTCGATCATTGCTTGGGCATCGGCGAGGGAACGGACCCCTCCCGAGGCTTTCACCCCCAGGCCTTCCCCGACCGTGCGGCGCATCAAGGTGATGTCTTCCGCGGTGGCCCCGCCGCCGGCGAAACCGGTGGAGGTCTTCACGAAATCGGCTCCCGCTTCGACTGCTGCCTCACAGGCCAGAACCTTGGCCTCGTCATCGAGCAGGGAGGTTTCAATGATCACCTTCAGGATCGCACCGCCGTCGTGCACCGTGCCGGCGACACCGCCGATATCGGCGACCAGGGCGTCCCGATCACCGCGGCGCGCCGCGGCAATGTCGATGACCATATCGATTTCACTGGCCCCATCGGCGATCGCCCCCGCGGCCTCGAAGGACTTCACTGCGGTGGTGGTTGCCCCGAAAGGGAAACCGATGACCGAGCAGGTCAGGACGTTCGAATCCTTGAGCGCCCGGGCGACGGTGGCCACCCAGAGCGGGTTCACACACACCGATTTGAACCCGTATTCCGCGGCTTCTGCAGCGATCTTCAGCACTGCCTCGCGCGAGGCGTCCGGCTTGAGTAGCGTGTGGTCGATATAGGCGGCAATGGTGGCGCCGGTGGGCTGGGTCATGTCTACCTCTCGGTGGTTTTCAGGTGGTGGGGGTTAGAGGCCGAGGGCGGTGCCGGTGTCGGTGCGCACCGCGGCCAATCGTTGCCGGGCCCGCTCGCGGGCGGCGGGCAGATCCTTGGGTGACGCGACCGGTTCGATGACCTCGAGGTAGCACTTGAGTTTGGGCTCGGTGCCACTGGGGCGGACGATGACCCGGCTGTCATCCTCGGTGATGTACAGCATGGCATCGGTGGGCGGTAGTCCGTCGGTCCCCGCCGCCAGATCGGTGACGGTTATCACCGGGGAACCGGCCAAGGAGGCGGGGGACCGGGTCCGCAGGCGTGCCATGAGCTGGTCGAGTTCCTCAAGCGAGGAAACCCGGACCGAGAGTTGATCCGTTGCATGTACCCCGTGGTCCAGGGCCAACTCGTCGAGCTCGTCGAGCAGGCTGCGTGAGGAGGCCTTGAGGTGGGCCGCGAATTCGGCCAGCAGCAGGGCTGCCGACATCCCGTCCTTATCGCGGACCAGTTCCGGGGCGACGCAGTAGCCCAGGGCCTCCTCATAGCCGAAGGACAAACCTGGAACCCTGGAAATCCATTTGAAGCCGGTCAAGGTGGCCCCGTGGGCGATACCGGCACCGGCAGCGATCCGTGAGAGCAATCGGGAAGACACAATCGAATTCGCAAAAACCGGCGGAGGCCCCGACGGGGCCTCCGCCCGGGAGAGCCGACGAGCAACATGGGTGCCGAGCAGGGCGCCGACCTCGTCGCCGGTGAGCATCCGCCATCCGGTGGCCGGATCATTCACGGCCGCGGCGCAGCGGTCGGCATCCGGGTCGTTGGCGATGACCAGATCGGCGTCCGCGTTCCGGGCGAGGGCCACAGCCAGGTCGATGGCCCCGGGTTCCTCCGGGTTGGGGAAGGCGACCGTAGGAAAGTCCGGATCGGGCTCTGCCTGTTCGGCAACGAGCCGGATATCGGTGAAACCGGTAGCGGTGAAGGCCCGCGCCATCGTGTCGCCCCCGACACCGTGCATCGGGGTCAGGACGATGCGCAGGGCCGAACGGCTCGCCCGTTCGGCCTCATCGGCCGGGACCAGGGAAGTGATCGCCTCAAGGTAGCGGGCCTGGATATCTCCAGGTTCGCCGGCTGCGGGCAGGACGGTCCACCCGGCCTCTGCGAGTTCGATGCCCGCTAGCGGGCCGCTGGCGGCAATCCGCTCGGCGATATCGACGTCCATGGGGGCGACAATCTGGGCGCCCTGGCCCGCGTCGGTGACGGCCCGGCCGCCGAGGTAGACCTTATAGCCGTTGTCCTGGGGAGGGTTGTGACTGGCGGTCACCATGACCCCTGCTTCGCACCCCAACGCCAGAACGGCCCAAGCGAGGACCGGGGTGGGCAGCAGGGCAGGCATCAGGAACGTTTCGATGCCGGCGGCAGTGAAGATCGCTGCCGTTTCCTCGGCAAAGACATCCGAGTTGTAGCGGGCGTCGAAACCCACCACGGCCCGGGGGGTGTACGCTCCGGCAGCGATGTCGAGCAGATACCGTGCGACACCGGCAGCCGTATGCCGCACGACGACGCGATTCATCCGGTTCGGGCCGGCCCCCAGGGCCGCTCGCAGGCCTGCCGTCCCGAAAGCCAAGGGTCCGGAAAACCTATCAGCGAGTTCTTCGCGGGAATCGGCGTCGTTCCTCGCCGCGCTCACCAGTCCGGTGAGCTCGGCGGCGGTAGCCGGGTCAGGGTCTGCGGCAGCCCACGCGGCGGCGCGGGCCAGAAGGCCGTCGGACGGTGCGGATGCGGGGTTCACGGTGCTCCTCAGGTTCGGTCAGATGCTGCTGGGCGGCCGGAGGACTCAGATACGTCCGACGATATCGGCCAACAACGCGGAGATCCGCGGTCCTGCGGCTTGGCCCGCCTCGATGACTTCGGCATGGCTCAAGGGGACCGGGCTGATCCCGGCGGCGAGGTTGGTCACCAGCGAGATACCGAAGACCTCCAGGCCGGCGTGGCGGGCGGCGATGGCCTCCAGAGCGGTGGACATTCCCACCAGGTCCGCTCCGATCCGCTTGGCGTACTGCACTTCGGCGGGGGTTTCGTAGTGCGGGCCGGCGAACTGGGCGTAGACGCCCTCGTCCAGGCTCGGGTCGACCTCGCGGGCGATCGCGCGCAGACGCGAGGAATACAGATCGGTCAGGTCAACGAAGGTGGCACCCTCGAGCGGTGAAGCAGCGGTGAGATTAATGTGGTCGCTGATCAGCACCGGTGTCCCCGGGGTCCAGGCCTCGTTGAGACCGCCACAACCGTTGGTCAACACGAGCGTGGTGCAGCCGGCGGCAGCTGCCGTGCGGACCCCATGGACGACCGAGCGGACGCCCTGACCTTCGTAATAGTGGGTGCGTGCCCCCAGTACCAGAACCCGCTTCCCGGCGGGCGTCAGGATGGAACGAATCGTTCCCGTATGCCCGACGACGGCGGGGGCATGAAAACCCGGAAGGGTCGCCGCATCCAGGGTGTGGGTGGTTTCCCCGATCAGTTCGGCGGCCTCCCCCCAACCAGAGCCCAGCACCAGGGCAATGTCATGGGCTGGCACGCCGGTCTGTTCGGCAAGGGCGGCAGCTGCTTCGTCGGCCATTCGGAAGGGGGCATCGTTGAAATCGTTCACCCCACCAATCTACCGGTGGATACCGCGCTGCCGGTACAGGGGCTGGTGTGCAAGTTGCTCGCCGGTAGTGGAGAATGGGCTGGCGTGAGCGTAGAACAAAGCAAAACATCCCAGCGGCTAATCATCCTCGGCGGCGGACCGGGCGGCTATGAGGCGGCCATCGTGGCTGCCCAACTCGGCGCCGAGGTGACGATCGTCGAACGGGCAGGCATGGGCGGTTCGGCGGTCTTGACCGATGTGGTTCCCTCCAAGACGCTGATCGCCACCGCCGATGCCATGCGCCGCGTCAGCGGTGCCGGCTCCTTCGGCGTCACCGTCGAGGGCAAGGCGGACGCCAGTGCCGACCTGCCCGTGGTGAACGCCCGACTCATGGAACTGGCCCATAGCCAGTCCAGGGACATCCGCATCGGCCTCGAACGCGCCGGAGTCCGGGTCGTCCTCGGGGAAGGGCGACTGCTGGACAACCGCACCATCGCCGTTGCCCGCAACGACGGGGGTGAAGAGACCCTGGAAGCCGACGCCATCCTGCTGGCCCTGGGTGCCCACCCCCGCGAATTGCCGACCGCCAAACCCGACGGCGAACGCATCTTCAACTGGACGCAGGTCTACAACCTCAAGGAACTACCCGAACACCTGATCGTCGTCGGATCCGGTGTGACCGGTGCCGAATTCGCCTCGGCCTACAGCCTGCTGGGAAGTCGCGTGACCCTGGTGTCATCGCGTGAACGAGTACTGCCCGGCGAGGACGCGGATGCCGCGGCGGTCCTCGAGGAAGCGTTTGAGGCCAACGGCTTGGAAGTGGCGGCCAAATCTCGCGCCCAGGCCGTGGACCGGACCGCCGATGGCGTGAAGGTCACGCTCAACGACGGGCGGGTCCTGGAAGGCAGCCACTGCTTGGTGGCTGTCGGCGGCATTCCGAATACCGCGGGTATCGGTCTGGAGGAGGCCGGCATCGAAATGAACGACTCCGGCCATATCCAGGTCGATGGGGTCTCACGCACCACTGCCCCCAACGTCTATGCGGCAGGGGACTGCACCGGCGTCTTCGCCTTGGCCTCCGTGGCGGCCATGCAGGGACGTATCGCCATTGCCCACCTGATGGGTGACGGGGTTCGGCCATTGAAGACCCACGAGGTTTCCGCCAATATCTTCACCAGCCCCGAGATCGCCACCGTCGGCGTGACCGAAGCCCAAGTGAACGAGGACAAATACCAGGGCGACATCATCAAGCTGGATCTGGCCACCAACGCCCGGGCGAAGATGATGAACGTCAAGGAAGGTTTCGTGAAGATCATCGCCCGCCGGGGTTCCGGCACGGTGATCGGCGGCGTGGTGGTCGCCCCGCGTGCTTCCGAACTGATCTACCCGATCGCACTGGCCGTACAGAACCGGTTGCATGTGGACGATATGGCCCAGACCTTCACGGTCTACCCCTCGCTGTCCGGTTCGGTCTCCGAAGCGGCACGCCGGTTGCATAAACACCTCTAGACGAGGGGAAGCATAGCTACCATACTGGTCTTGCCGTAGGAATCTTCCTGCGGGCAGTCGGCGACTGATCTCGCTTAGCTACGTGGTGGATCGGATTCATCGCATGTCCCGCACTTACTCCGATCCAGAGGCAACCTTAGGGCGAATCTCGTGGGTCGATAGCGCTCGGGGCTTATCTGTTATCGCCATCGTATTGTTCCATGTTGTCCTCTGGGATTATCACGACATCCCTGGTGCCGAAAATCCACCTTTAAGTGGCTTTTGGTCCTTTCAGAATGGGCTGATGGGCAGTATCCGGATCCCGATGCTTCTGCTCTTGTCAGGAATGTTGGCGTCAAAAAAAATCCGACGCGGGTTTGGCGCTTCGGGTGTATACGTAAACATTTTCACGAATGCTTACTTCTACTTCTTATGGCTCGGTATTTACGGTGCATTTTTTCTCTTCACAACAGGGGACCTTCCACACCGGATAACTGGAGTCCGCGATTTCGCTCTTAATCTGGTTCTTCCTGATACGACGCTTTGGTACATATTTGCTCTAGTAGTCTTCGTGCCCGTGTTGGCCGTTTGCCGACAAGTCCCGGCGTGGTGCGTTTTGGCAACTCTAGTCATTGTTTTTATCGCTATGCATGCATGGTCCGAAAGCCCAGCCATGTGGACTCGACTGCCCGGATCGATGATTTTCTTTGCGCTGGGAGTTTATGGCGCCCGTTGGCTGTCCCAGATGACTCAAAAGGTCCGGCTATGGCATCTATTGGTGTTACTCATGGTGCCGCCAATGGCCCTCTTTGTGCATGGAAGGGTAAACGTCGAGGTCATACAGGGGGCGTTGGGACTGGTGGTTCAACTTTCTTTCGCCGCATTGGCTCTTGCAGTGGTTATCAAAATGGGCGACTTGAAGATAATTCGCCGTTTAGGGCAGACGATAGGCCGCCGAACGCTCGCGATTTATGTTTTGCACGCTCTATTCTTGTACATCTGGCTTTTGTTTGGCCAGAGTCAAGTCGGTACCGAGTTCCGAGAGGCTGTTTTTGGGTCGGCCTTTTGGGGCTCTTTGTATCCCATGCTGGTCACCTTCATGATACTTGGGCTCTCCCTGACGGTTCACTGGCTCGTATCAGGGACCAGATTCCGGTTCTTATTTGTTGCGCCACCTGTCGTGAGCAGGGTTGGGCGCTGGCTTGAAACACGCGCCGTGAGAGAAGATCGACCTTTTCGAGGCGGGTCGGCATAGATGTGACTGAACAGTGCGCCGCCGTGTCGATGAAGGGGCGAGATTGGTCTTCGCCAGAAACTGTTCTCGAACTGAAAGTGTCCATTATGTGGACACTTCGGCAAGCTTCTAGTCAAAAGTTCTAGGATTGCCCAAGAATATTGATCATCTCGCAGCAAAGGGGTCACGATAGTGTCCAGTATGCCCAGCACCGCCTCGCCGAAAGCGAACACGCGAGGTCGCGTGATTTTCTCGAGCATGATCGGGACGACGGTCGAGTTCTACGACTTTTATGCCTATGCGACGGCTTCCGTCTTGGTGTTCCCGGCGCTGTTCTTCCCCAATGCCACGAACATCAACGCCATCCTGAGTTCGTTCGCGATCTTCGGGGTCGCCTTCCTCGCCCGTCCTCTCGGTTCGGTGCTCTTCGGCCATTTCGGAGACAAGGTGGGACGCAAGGGGACCTTGGTTGCCTCGCTGATGACCATGGGCATCGCGACGTTCTTTATCGGCTTCCTGCCCGAGGCCAGTGGTGGCTTCGTGGTGTTGGCGCCCTTGCTGCTGGTCCTGCTGCGTTTCGCGCAGGGACTGGCCTTGGGCGGCGAATGGTCGGGTGCTGCGTTACTGGCCACCGAGAACGCTCCGCCGAATAAACGCGCCATCTACGGCACCTTCCCGCAGTTGGGTGCCCCGATCGGTTTCATCATCGCCAACCTGGTCTTCGTCGGGCTGCAGCTGGGGCTCTCCCCTGAGCAGTTCCAGGCTTGGGGGTGGCGGGTGCCCTTCATCCTCTCAGCGGTCCTCGTCGGCGTCGGGATCTATGTGCGGTTGAAGCTGGTGGAATCTGTACCGTTCCAGAACGTCGTGACCCAGAAAAAGGTCATGAAGTCTCCGGTCAAGCAGACCTTCAAATTCCATTGGCGCCCTGTTCTGGCCGGCACCATCATCATGTTCGCCACCTACGTGCTGTTCTACCTGATGACGTCCTTCACGCTGACCTACGGCACCTCGGCGGCCACCGTCGATCAGGCCCGCGCCGCAGCCGAAGCCAAGGGCAAGGTCTTTGATGCCGCAGCCGAGGCAGCCTTCGTGCCGGGCCTGGGCGTTCCGCGGACCGAATTCCTGTGGATGCTGATCATCGGCATGGTGTTCTTCGGGATCTTCATCCTCATTTCAGGACCGCTGGCCGAGAAGTTCGGGCGGCGCCGGTTCCTGCTGGGTGTTTCGCTGCTGATCCTCGTGTTCGGTGCCTCCTGGACACTGTTCTTCGGCCCCGGTACCGGGGCCGCCATGGTCGGACTGATCATCGGGCTATCGCTGATGGGGCTGACTTTCGGGCCGATGGCGGCCTATTTGCCGGAGCTTTTCCCTGCCAATGTGCGCTATACGGGCTCGGCCGTGGCTTATAATCTGTCCTCGGTGATCGGAGCGGCCCCCGCGTCCTTCGTGGCCATCGCGCTGTGGCAAGCAGGAGGAGGCAATACGGTTTGGGTGGGCGTCTACCTTGCGGCAGCTGCGGCACTGACGATGGTGGCCTTGCTGATGACCGGCGAGACCAAGGACCAGGACTTCGAGAACAACGTCGCCTAATTCCTTCCCGAACCACTGAAGGCCTGCCACCCGAGAGGGTGGCAGGCCTTCAGTCATGATCCGGAGGTTTAGTCCAGGATGCTGGCCAGGACCGCCCCGGCGGATACGGTCTCTCCCGCGGTGGCGGTCAGCCCCGTGATGGTTCCCGCGCGGTGGGCTGTCAGTGGCTGTTCCATCTTCATGGCCTCCAGCACGACGACAAGGTCACCTTCGGCCACGATGTCGCCATCGGCGACGGCAACCTTCACGATGGTTCCCTGCATGGGTGAGGTCAGGCTGTCGCCGGTGGTGGTGCTGCCCGAACCGCTCCGGTTGGTGCGTTTACGTTTGGACTTGCCATTGCTCTTCGCGCTCCCTGAGGAGCCGCCCAGACCGGCCGGCAGGATGACCTCGAGGCGTTTGCCCCCGACTTCCACGGTGACCTTCTGGCGCTCATCCGAGTTCTCGGTGGCAGCCCCGCAAGGGCTCCACGGCTCGATGGTGTTCTCGTACTCCGTCTCGATCCAGCGGGTGTGGACGGTGAAAGGGCCGGTGGCGGGCACAAAAGCCGGATCTGCCATGACCGCGCGGTGGAAGGGGAGCACCGTGGGCATGCCCTCGACGACCATTTCATCCAGGGCACGACGGGCCCGGCCGGCGGCTTCGTTGCGGGTAGCGCCGGTGACGATGAGCTTGGCGATCATCGAGTCGAAATTCCCCGAAACGGTTTCGCCTTGTTCCACCCCCGAATCGACGCGGACACCGGGCCCGGTGGGCAGGCGGAGCGTGGATATGGTCCCGGGGGCGGGCATGAACCCGCGTCCGGCATCCTCGCCGTTGATGCGGAACTCGAAGGAGTGGCCCCGGAGCTGGGGATCTGAATATCCGAGCTCTTCCCCGCGGGCCATTCTGAACTGTTCGCGCACCAGGTCGATGCCGGAGACTTCTTCGGAGACGGTGTGCTCCACCTGGAGGCGGGTGTTGACCTCCAGGAAGGAGATGATCCCGTCAGTGCCGATCAAGAACTCGCAGGTGCCTGCCCCCACGTAGTTCGCTTCCCGGAGGATGGCCTTGGAGGATTCGTAAAGGTTGTGGGTCTGTTCCTCGCTCAGGAAAGGGGCTGGAGCCTCTTCGACGAGCTTCTGGTTCCGGCGCTGCAGTGAGCAGTCGCGGGTGGAGACGATCACCACGTTGCCGTGGGAGTCGGCCAGGCACTGGGTTTCGACGTGCCGGGGAGCATCGAGAAAACGTTCGATGAAACATTCGCCACGGCCGAAGGCTGCGGTGGCCTCACGGACAGCAGACTCATAGGCCTCAGCAATTTCGTCCCGATGGCGAACCACCTTGATGCCCCGGCCGCCACCCCCGTAGGCAGCCTTGATGGCCAACGGTAGGCCGTGCTGATCGGCGAAGTCCAGGACTTCCTGCGTCGACTTGACCGGTTCTTTGGTTCCGGGAACCAGCGGAGCACCGACCTTGGTGGCGATATGTCGGGCCTGTACCTTATCGCCGAGCTGGGCAATAGCTGCGGGGGAGGGGCCGATCCAGGTCAGCCCGGCGTCGATGACGCGCTGGGCGAAGTCGGCGTTCTCCGAGAGGAAGCCGTATCCGGGATGAATGGCGTCGGCACCGGAGGCCTGGGCGGCCGCCAGGACCTTGTCCATCACCAGGTACGAGTCGGCGGCACTCTGGCCACCGAGAGCGAAGGCTTCGTCGGCGAGTCGGACGTGCAGTGCCTCGCGGTCGGGTTCGGCGTAGACGGCGACGGATGCGATGCCCTCGTCGCGGGCCGCGCGGATGACTCGGACGGCGATCTCGCCACGGTTGGCGATGAGGACCTTGGTCAGCTGGGGCATGGCGGGTGGAACTCCTTAAACTTTACTGTTTGGAGCCTACCTGCGCTTGTGGGTTATCCACGTAATCCCACGCCATGCTCCGGAGAGTCTCCACCTAATTTTGTAGTCATCCTACAAATTTAGTGATGACCACTCGATCAATACCGCGCGTATTCCTCGTAGGCAATTCCGATGGCCGCGTCGAAGACCCCCCGTCCCCGGTGCACGCCCCGCGCCCCACGGGCCTCCTGATACAGGGTCCGCGTGAGGCGCCCGTAGAAGTGTCGGGACCAGCCAACGAGCATCCTTGCGATGCCACCGCAGAATGAGGTGACTCGGATTCGAAGCCTGCTGATGGGACTCTCCGTGCGCCGGAGCATGGTCATGACGTATGTATGACCGTGGCTATATGCGCGACGGCATACCCACTGGCGCGTAGTCCGCTTTGAGTCGACTTCATCCTCGACGATCGATTCCTGGCAAAAAATAATCCTGCCTCCGGCGTTGACCAATTGGGATGTAAAAAGTGAGTCCTCGCCGCCTGCCATGCCCAGCGACTCGTCGAAATGGAGTCTTTTGGATCGAACGGACTCAAGGTCTAACAAAAGGTTGTTGGTGGCGGCCATCGCAACTGGAGTTCCCGTTTCATGGATGGCCCGGCGGAAGAATCCACCTGCCAAGATCCAAGGATCGATATCCTCGCCAAAGACGGATACTAGGCGGCCAGAAACCGCGTCAGCATCATGTAAATTCCATGTCGTCAGAAGCGAACGCAGCCATCCGTCTCTCGGCACTTCATCGTCGTCGATAAAAGCTAGAAGTCGAGAGCCCTGGCTCTCTGCGAGAGCACGGTTTCGCGCTGCGGCAATTCCCGGTGTCGGCTCGTGGACATAGCGGATCCAAGGCGCTTGCAATTCCTCGATCGTGGAGCGTGCCGATGCCGCGGGATCGTTGTCGACTATGAGGACATCGACGGTGGCCAGATTCTCGCAATCTACGATATGTCCCGGAAACTCCCGGACGGCGTGGAGGAGCCGTTTGGGCCGTTGGTACGTCAAGACGGCAATGGTCAGGTGTGGCTGGTTCACTTCCGAGTCGCAATCCGCTGTGCTTCAAGGAACGCATCACGGTGGAGTATGCCGGCAGCGGACCAGTCTCGATTGGATAGTCCGGGGGCACTTGTGGGCGGGTGGTCTCGCAATAGCGCCAACGACGATTTAAGGTGCTCAGCTGTTAGCTCTCCGTCATACAGAAAGACCCAGCCGGCTCCAACTTCGTGAGCCAGTAACTCGTTGACTTCGTTGCGGGGGAGCAAAACGGGGCGCTGAAGCGATAAAGCGGCCAGTGCACTCCCGGAGTTGTGCATGAACTGATAGGGAAGGACCACCAGCTCCGCTTCCGTGATGGCGGCAACGAGGGATTCTTCCGCCACATAACCGAAGGACAAATGGAGGCGCTTATCGGCTGAAGCTGCGCTCCGGATAGTTTCGGCTAGTTGCGCAGTGGACGGCTTTCCGGTTATCGAAAGACTGAGCTCCGGGTGATCGTCTTCGGTCTGTTTGAAACAGCCAATGAGATTCTCCACGCCCTTATAACGACGAATCAGCCCGGTAAAGGCGATCCGGCCAGGCACTTGGTCATGGCGAGGCATCGATGCGAACCAATCGCGGTAGTGACCGTGGAGTATGAGACGCTGTGCAATGTTCGGGGCGGCTGGTGTAGTCGAATTGAGGGCAATCCGGAGCGTGGTCATTTCATCGCAGAAGCGGACGAGCTGGTGCCTGATGAAAGGGAGCCCTTGGGGGAGCTCTAGGTTATGTACTGTTCGGACGACCGCGATCTTTTGCAGCCGGATCCTCGTGAGAAGCAGGAAGAAAGCTGCTTCCTTTCCAAGGCGTGTGTACCATGTCTTACCATCGAGCAACGCCTCTGGCCAATGGAAATGGAAGACGTCGTATTTTTCGGTGAGGGCAGCCTTCCAGGAGAAACGCAAGAGGCTGAGGCCCGGGGTATTTTCGAGACTCTCACCCAGCATGGTGATGTAGGGATTCGTCGTTGGACGCGAGTCGCCGAAGGACTCAATGACTCGAATTTTTTCCACTTTCCCTCTACTCACTATCACTCTCAAAGTGCCAAGGCCGGAAACGAAGCGGGGGACCGAGGCGAATCCCCGCCTATAATCTACACTAGTGATAAAAGGCGCAAGCGCGTTGACAACTATTGGTTTCGGCGGGCGGCTGGACCTAGACGGTTTGGCGAGAGGTACGAATGAGGGCTACTTTTTCCCAAGCTCTGGGGCAATTGCAAAACGCACAAAAAGGTCGTGCCAAGGGAGCTCCTGGGTACTCGATATACGTCAATCGCAAGGTGGGCAGATACTTGGCCGCCTTCGCCCACACATTGGGGTTGACACCCAATCAGGTGACGCTCGTGAGCGCCGTGTTCACGTTCAGCGGCATTGTTTTGCTGGCGGTTGTCCCACCTTCAGGAATCTTGGCGATTGCCGTTTGGCTCTTGCTTGCTCTTGGCTACGCGTGGGATTCTGCGGACGGCCAGGTTGCCCGTTTGCGGGGAGGGGGCTCGGTTGCGGGGGAGTGGCTGGATCATTTCGTCGATGCCGTGAAGATTTCGTCTCTCCATCTGGCGGTACTGGTGGGGTGGTACCGGTACTTTCCACTAAACAGCGACGTATGGCTCTTCGCCCCCATCGGGTTTGCAATTGTTGGTGCGGTCACCTTCTTCGCGATGATCCTCAACGATCTTCTCAAGGTGGCTAGGGGAGCACCGAAATCAATGGAGACTGGTGGGAGCTCACCCCTACGATCTGTTTTGCTCCTACCAACTGACTATGGAATTCTCTGCTTGTCATTCATCCTGTGGGGTTTTCCCGTTGTATTCGTCGGGGTCTACTCTTTACTTGCGCTGGCTTGCGCGCTGTTTTTGGTCCTGGCCGCTTCAAAGTGGTTCAAGGACATGAAATCAATTTAGCTTTTGCTTGTTACAGGTTGCATAAATGTATGGCGGCTGGCGCATTGCAAGTAGAGGTAGTCATCTGCAAGTGCTTAGCTCTATTCGGAATTCAAAAATACCCGAGATGGAAGCGCCAGTTTTCGGCATTTCCCCCCGGGCGATGCTCGCTGGCTACTTCGCGCGTGTTCGAATTCTTCGAACTGTCCCGCGGGCCACTCTGACGAAGATTCGAGGTCGTTCACGTGCCAGCTTTGTGAGCCGAAACCCAGTATATTTGGGGATGAGTCGTCCTGCGAGCAAGGAGCCGACGAGCCGTGGCAAAAGTGTCTTTCGACGTTGTACCTGGAAAGGCTGTACGTCTGCCAATGAATTGATCTTGATTGGTTCCAAGGCAATGATGCCGGCCTTTGCGGCGCGCAAGAGTGTTTCCCGACCACGAATAGTCCGCGCAATGATCGCACTTGAGCCGTCGGCCTCAACAAACATCGGATAGCCGGAAGCGTCAGACTGCCAGTAGTCTGCGACAGCTATGTCCGCGCTTTCTCCGACGCCATCCGGGCACACTTTGCATCGCCATTGAGTTGCCGGTCCAAGAACATCCCCCCAAGACTCGTCGTACGACATACTCCGGGTGGTGCCACGAAGGGTTGCGCTGAATCTACCAGGCCATCCTCGGCCTCGGTACCATAGCGCTTTAGGAATTTCGCCCGCCGGAAAGCCGAGCCGCGCAATGAGCGCTTCGGTCGCGTGTGAACTGGGAGTTCCTGCGCAGAAGAACGAAAGCATAAGTGGAGTTGGCGATGAGGCCTCCGTCTTGCTGGCCACACCATGAAATGCGCGGAGTGCGGACACCTCACAGGGCTTTCCGACTACGGCTGTTCCTTGGGCAAGAATATCGCAATTGTCCAATGTGGCGACTGGTGCATAACGTGACCCTGAAGATGCAAGTGCCTCTTCCTTCGTCGTGATCGTCACGGGAACGGTTCGTCGTGGGTCGTCGCCAGCACGAGCTCCCGCAACTCGCGTTGTTTGGCCGCTCTCGAGAAGCCAAGTGGTCAGAGCAGTGAGCACCCCTGCGCTGCTTCCACGGTATCGAGTCTCTGCCTCGATAGCATGGCCGCTCCAAACGCCGACGAAAGATCCCATAGTTTCATGACGTTTCAGATCGGGGTCGTCGTTAGAACGAACTGTCATTCCGGGACACGACTGCTTGAATACTTTTGCAGCTCCGGGCGGAGCCTGGCCGGCCGACGTTCGGCGTGGACGCAGGAAACCCGCAGTGTTCATAGACATCGTTAGTCCTCCGTCGATGAGCGTGCAAAGACCACAGCCTGAGCATGCATCGTTCTTGAGGACTTTCGAAATTTGCCGGTCAAGTTTCTGGCTTGCCTTAGCTGTCCCGAGATTTGCATTCGTCACAGAATTTTCCTCAATTCTTCAGCAACTGACATTAGTGAGCGTCTACCTTTTTGCTGTGCTGATTGAGCGTCTCGGTTTAGTTGCTTTTTCCTTGACAGTACAAGGATCTCGTCTGGAAGCTCCTGACTGTCGCGAAGGTCTAAGGAGTGTTTCCAGCCGAGACTATCCATAAGAGGGGCGAACTTTCGAGAGTAAGCCAACGGAATTGCAGGAACACCAAGGGAAAGTGCGTTGAGACTGGCGTGCATGCGAGCAGCTATGACGAGTTTGGACGAGGCTATGGTTTCTCGGACTGAGTCCAAGTCAGTCGGGACGATGAGTTCAGGGTTATAGCTGAGCGTTTGCGATAGTTCTCTAATGGCGGGGACGTCGTTGTCAGGATCTGGTGAGTCGAGGACGTGGGCCAAGAGCGACACTCGTCGTCCTTCCGCATGAAGGTTTTCGGCGGTCCGAAACATGGCTTCCCGATAATTCTCGGCATTGACATGTGGGTTTTCTCGCCAAAGAAGGCCAGAAACGTTCAGCAGGACGTCGCGAGTTTTAGATGCTGAGATTTCATCAATTCCGAAGACCATGTCTGAACTCAATGCGGTTGGTCTAGTGCCGAGTTTCTCGGCGGCTATGCTACTAGCCGGATCGCGGCTAAAAACCGCTGTCGATCTTTTGAGATTTCGTTGAGCAATCCAAGTCGCTCGGCGTGAATTGAACGGCCCGACTGTTTGCGGGGCAAGGACTCCGACTGCTCCAGCTTGAAGCGCGAACTCATAGACGAGTCCCATGGTTAAGTGACGTGACAGTCCATAGATATCTGAGAAACTGTCGCCGGAGCGGGTGTCCCAGACTAGGTCAAACTGCCTTAAGTACTCTTGCATTCCGACACGAGGCATGAGGCGTTCCCTAATAAGGGAGCGTGGCCGACCCCAAGGAACTGGGAGCGGACGGGCGCCATAATTGACGAATTCGATATCTGCTTCCGGCCACACTTTAAGCAGAAGATCTCTAGAACCTCGCGCCAAGGCAGCAACTCCGAGGTTTGTTGACGATTCGTGTGCCCATAGGACGAGGATGCGCATAGTACCTTTCATTTCTAGTTGTCGTCGTTGGAGAGCTATTTTCGCGCTAAGTGATGGCGAAGGACCCACAATTCCTGCATGTCTCGGCGAACGGCTGGGAACAGGATAGAAAGCGCGTATACAGCGATAGTCCCGCATACAGAGGCTATGATGCACACCCAAGGTCCTTGCTCTTGAGTTAGAGTGCTGAGTACGAAGGAGGCACCTGCGGCGGCGGCAGCGAGCGAAGCCATTCGGAGGAAATTTAGGGTCAAGTCTCGGATGGGGACGCCATCTATCGACTTATTGATCCAAAACAGTGAAAGTGGCCACGAGACAGCTGTCGCGATTAGGTATCCAGCGGCCACGCCGGATACCCCCCACCGGACGCCAACGAGTAAACAACCGATCTTGATGATGACGCTAAGCAGGTTGTACTTAAAGAGGACGCCGGTGATTCCCTTGGAGACATACACCCAGTAGCCAAAGTAGGCCAAGGTCTGGAGTGCTGCCGCTGACGCTAGCAGGCTCATGATAGGTGCAGAATCCAGCCATTGCTCCCCAAGAAGAATTCGTGTTAATGGCGATGAAGCGCCAACGGCGAGCCCGAAGGCTGCAACGATCGAGTAGCCGAGAGCAGTTTGTCCGATCTTAGTGAACTCCCAGTAGCGTCTCGGGGATTCTTGTAGACGAGAAAGTATTGGAATGGCGACATTGGTAATTGGTGCACGTAACTGATTTGCGACGTTCATGACCAGTTGGTAAGGACGGGTGTACAACCCTAGGGGGGCAGCACCGATAAACGACCCGATGATGACACGGTCCGCATTGGATCCCACGTATCCGACGAGTTGGGTTGCGACCATGTTGCGTCCAAAGCGCATGAAGCCTCGGATGGATGTGGATCGTTTGGGCAGGCGTGGGATCCAACGGGAGCTGATGGCCGCGAAGGCAAAGAAGACTGTCGCTTGGGCAAGTAACTGACCAATGAGCGACCAGGCCCCAAAATCCATAAATCCCATGAATATAGCTACGCTCATGCCTACCAGCGCCGAAGACAATTCGATAAAAGCAAGTGCTTTGAATCGTAGCGCCCGACTTAGACTTGCGCGGTATTGTGTAGCAAGACCATTGATGAAAAATACTAGCGCGGCTCCTTGGGCCAGTTCCACTAGTTCTTCGTGGCGGTAAAATTTAGCGATTCCCCAGGAAGAGCCGAAGACGATGAAGGTCAGGCCCAACCCAATACCACTGTTTACCCAAAAAAGACTGTCCCTCTGTTCGCGGCTGACGTTCTTGGCTTGAATCATTGCCTGCGACAGCCCGAAGTCTCTGAAAACTTCTGCAATGCCAGCGATCGACATGACCATGGCAAAAAGGCCATAGTCGTTTGGTGAGAGTAGCCGCGCCAGAATGACGACAGAGACGAGCTGGATGAGTATTCGGCCAATTTGGCCCGTAGCAGTGACAGCGGCACCACGAGCTGCTCTCCTACCTAGTCCAGTTACTAGTGCTTTTGGTAACTCATTTTTTTCCATGTGCACCTAATGAAGAAGTAATATGCCGTTGAAAACTTGCACCGAGATCGGTGATAAAGACGTTGCACTTATACGTGCAGCCGGGAGACAACCATTAGTTAAGCCCAGGTCTGCAACGCTTCGATACACAAACTCATGAAACTCGGTCAGTTCTCTACGGCCGGAGGTTTCGAGTGGTTTTGGCTCACCTGCCGCGGACGACTGATAGGTAACTACGATTCCTAGGCGAAGTTTCATTTATTGTCACTTGCCTTAGCCCTTTGTCGTTGGCGGCGCGTATGAGAATGAGTTGCTGGTGATGCCTTTGGTGAAACATTTACGGAAGAGTCGTGATGCGCGGTCTCGTAATAGCGGTCCTTCCGGTCAGCCGGTTTGACCCGGTTGAGGACGAGACCGGATATATGCGCTCCGGCGGCGTCGAGAATGTCCCTCGTTTGCTCGAGCTGAGCCTGACGTAGTTTTGAAGAGTCAATTACGATAATTGTTGAATCGACTTCTTGAGAGATAATTGAAGCGTCCGAAACAGAATGAACTGGTGCTGTATCAATAATTATAATGTCGTACGTCTTTTTGGCTTCGGCCAAGACCTCCCGCATTCGTCTGGAATCCAATAGCTCCGAGGGGTTTGGGGGGACGTCCCCTGAAGCTAGGACGTCTAACCTTGTATCGCCAAAATGCTGAACGGCCTCGCTTAAAAGAAGTCCATTGACAAGAACGGTCGTCAAGCCCACACTTGGTTCGAGACCAAGATAGTCGGCAACTCGTGGCCGTCGTAGATCTGCGTCTATGAGCAAAATTCGTTCCACGCCTTCGGCCATGGTCAGTGACAGGTTCAACGAGGTTAAGGTTTTGCCTTCTCCAGGGATGGATGAAGTAACAACGAGGGTCCGTAGTTCGCGACTCACAGAAGTGAAACGTAAGGCAGCTCGAATTTGCCGATACTTCTCCGTAGCCATTCCTCGGGGAAAACGAAGGGCGACAGGACGTCGATCGTTGGAACGTGGGGTGCGTTCTGCGGTTCCGAGCAGGGGCAGGTCCGTGATGGACTTGAGGCTTGCCACAGACCGAATACGAGTGTCCAGTAGGACCGAAACAAACAGACCGAGAAACGCCAGGATTCCTCCGATAAAAGTACCGAGCACTGTGTTCTTTGACTTATTCGGAGCTGATTGGAACCTTGGAGGAGCCGCAGGCTCGATAACCCTGGCTACGACCGTCGGCTTGCCCGACGAATCTGCTGGCGCGACCTCTGAAACGACGTCCAGCAAACTATCAGCGACGCTGTTCGCCATACGAGCAGACAAGTCACGGCTAGATGCTCGGGCTTTGACCTCTAGTATTACCGTGTTTTGTGGCGTAGTGACGTTGATGGAACGACGTAGTTCGTTCATAGATACCTGACCGTTAACGTTGCTATAGGCTTTGTCCAAGACTGACGACGAGGTGGCTAGCTCTGCGTAAGAAAGCATCTGATTTTGCGTGTAAGTAAGACCCTGGTTGATATCGGCCCCGCTATCTCCATCGCGTAGGGAGAAAAATAATGACGCGCTGGCTTGGTAAACAGGCGGTATCGTCGCTGAGTACGCGAATGTCATGACACCTGCGAGGAGAGCTGTAGCCACGACGACGTACCACCGCTTCTTTAATGCGATCAGCATCCGGGCTGGACGATTGTTGGCGGTAATACTTTTGCTGGTCATGCGAACTCCTGGCGGGGAATGTGGGTATTAGGTTCTGGGCCCGGGTTTGGACCTGAACTCTGCCGCAAACAACTAGTGGCGACGGCTAGCCCCGCAACGAACCACACGAAGGTGGCGTACTGGGTGATAAGCGCGACCGTCGCAAGACCCGGAATCTGTCCTAAGAGAGCCACGGAAGCCGGTGTTGCGCGGCCACGAACTACTGTCCAAACGCACATGCTGAGTCCAAAGAGCAGGAATAGGAGCGGAAGGAATCCGAAGCGTAGTGCCGTCAGCACCATCTCGCTGTCAATTGACTGGAAAGTTCCATAGTACGTTTTTCCATTTGGCAGGACGCTCCAATTAGAAGCAATGCCCAGAGGGGAAATATCCTTCAATAACACGAAGAGGTCTGCCCTGTACTCGGCGCTGCCCGATGCTTCCTGTCCTGCTCGTGTGAATACAGCCACAAGCTTTGGAATTCCCACCGCAGCAACCAAGGTGAGCATTGCTATCGTGGCAACACGGGCCGATCTCGTGATGTGGTCCTTCAGGAAGATCAAGCTGACGACAGTCGTGACGACGAGGCCGACGAGACCGATGCGACTTAGCGTTATGCCCGTGGCCAGTGCAACAGTTCCCAACAAGGTGAGGCGAACCCAGATTGGCCATTTCGTGCTCAATATAAAGGCACTGCTCATGGCGAGCGCGGCGCCCAAGGCAATGGAATGCCCGAATGCGCCTTCAGCACGGACTAAACCTCCCCGGACTTGAAGTGAACCCCAGACAGAGTAAAGGCGGTTGTGCATTGGAGCGAGCACGAAGATATTCGTACCGGTCATAAATTCAATGATTGCAAGTATGGCAGCTACGGATGCCGCGATTGCGATTGTTGAGTAGAGCCAATTGGTAGAGATCTTGGAAAGAACGATACGTCCCGTCAAATATGGGATGGTCCAGGCAATGAGGACGACGTTGGCATATCCCCAAGTTGTCCATCCGAAGGCGTATGCGATGAAGACGAGTAAAACGAATGCAGCTACAAAGACGTCTGCGGTAGAGAATGACAGGCGCGCCCAATTACCGGAAGCGATAATCAAGAGTCCCAAAACGGTCACACAAGAAAGAAAAACCCCGATTTGGGCACCAATCCAAACGGGTACGAAAAACAAGCAGATGGCCCAGGCCGTGAATACCAGCCGTGGTGTCTGTCGGAAGCATATAAATGCTGTCGCGGCGGTAGCAGCCGCTGCACCGAGAACCAATAAAGTGCTCAGCGAATCCGCGCTCATTTAGACCCTCCCCCGCCTGTAAATAGCAGGAAGGCAAGTGGATGAAGGGACTTGAACGTAATTGGGTACGGGCTCTCGAGAGTTACTGATAGCCCCGCACGATGACTACGACAGCTCATCGGTGTCTAATCTTCAATGCGAATATAATCCCGCTGAGTATTCCTTGGATGTAAGCCTTCCATGGGCCTACAGAATGAAGGAGTTGTCGACGACCGCCATTCAAGAGAATCTCATATGAGACGAACGGAGTCTGGGCAATCCAACTCAGAAATTTTAGGTGGCTTAGGTGTTTCGCTGCGAAAACGAGCCGATTGCGAATATTGTAGTAATAGTAGAGGTCAGACTTCGCTTGAGAGTCGACAGCGCGTCTTTGGGTTCCGCCTTCATCATGAATCGCGGTCAGATTCTTGGCGACTGATAAACGACCGCCATTTCTGACCACACGACGCGACAGGTCCACGTCTTCCCAGTAGAGGAAGTAGTCGTCGTCAAATCCACCGACTTTTTGCCACAATTCTCGCGAAATGGCAAAGCATGCTCCGGTTATCCATGAGGCCTTTGCCCCGCGCGGTTGTTTGCGTCGGCGGTTGCTAGCGACACGGCCGGATTCTTGGAAAAGCCACATACCATCGAACCAAATATTTCCTTGACTTGTTCGAATTGTTGGCGCAACCATCAGGTCGGGTTCTGCATGAACGATTTCTGCGAGTTTTTTGAGATCATTTGAGTTGATCGAGGCATCTGGATTGAGGGTAATAATGCTCTCTGCGCCTCGGCCGAATGCGACCTTAGCGCCGGCATTGACCCCGCCGCCGAACCCCTCGTTAGAATCGAGAGCCAGGAAATCCCATTCGTTTTCCGCGGCCATGTTAGCTACTCGATCTTTTTCCTGACGATTGGTGAAGTTGTCCACGACTACGACAAAACCGCCCGCATCCCTGACATTAATTGTCGATAGGTTTCGCTCGAGCAAGAGGCTTGAGCCGTAGTTGACCACGATAAGTGCAAAGGTCGTCTTCAGGGCGGGAGTATCCGCCATCACCTGACCCCCTCAGGTCGATTACGTTCACGCGATGTATAAACTTGAATGTAGCACAGCGGTCAACCAAAAATCTCTGAAACTTGAGCAGCGACAGGCAGGTCAGGTGGCCAGCATTCGAGGGCCGAGTGGGGTACTTCCGAGAGCCAGCATGACTACTGGTGCAACGACGATGAAGCAAGTACCGAGTACGCGTGTGGTGGATCGGATGAGTCGGGTATGTTCCTCGCAGAGAGCAGCTTTGCCCAATTGAAGGAATTGCAGGGGGGGGGACACCTAGCATGGAGCGACCGACGTACCGTAAGCGCATGGTTCAACTATCAACGGTTGTTGCCATCGCGGCGATGACAATGGGTCTCTGCAGTTGCAGCACTGCGGGAGACATGACACCAGCCGTCGCGGCGAAACCTTCCATGGAGTCAGGCGGCAGCTCTGGAGCCAACGCATCTGGAAGAACTTCAACCGCAGCGAGTAGTGCTCCACAAAAGTCGAGCACCAACGCGGAAGCTCCGAAGCCGCGGACGAAAGCCGTCCCCGCACCTTCGTCTGGGAATATTCGCGAAAAAGTGAAACGCCGGCAGAAAGGCTCGATCAGGCGGGTTGATTTGGGCCGCGAAGCAGCGTTGCCGGAGGGGGTCCACGTCAAAGTTGAAAAGGTCACGCCGTTCATCACAAAAGCTGAGACACCAGGAGAGATTGCCGGACCTGCGCTCGGACTCAAAGTGCTGCTGACGAACTCATCAAAAAATGCGATCAATGTGGATTCTGCGATGGTCTCGATAACGCAGTCCAACGGGGATCCAGCGCAACCAACGACCTCTGATCCATACTCTCCATTTTCGGGCGAGATAGCTCCTGGGAGTCACCAGACGGCGACCTACGTTTTCCTGATTCCTAAAAAGCACCGGAAGAACCTCACCGTATCCGTCGAGTATCTGGCCGGAAAATCGATCGCCGACTTCAACGGCAACGCCTCCTGATCCGATGACCAAAGTAGGGGACTCACACATGAAAACCATCCCTTCGCGTGCCACCTCCGTGTTGGCCGCGATCTTCGCCATCGTGTTGGCCGCGGCTTCATTCGTCCTTGGCGGTGCGCCACATGCTGCTGCGGAAATTCTGCCAGTCCCAGCACCCGTCCAACAACGAAGCGACACGGACATGTCCGCTGACGGTCTGCCCACGGCCCAGATCGATTCTGGTGTGGTTTGGGCTCAAGCGATGTCGGGAAATATTGTTTTTGCGGGCGGATCGTTCTCTAATGCCAGGCCTGCCGGAGCGGAACCTGGACAAAACCTTATCCCTCGCAGCAACATGCTGGCCTACAACATTACAACCGGTGAACTGACCGCTTTCGCTCCCAAGATTAATGGGACCGTTAAATCAGTGGCCGTTTCTCCTGACGGAAAACGATTGTATGTTGGCGGCTCGTTCAACAATGTGGACGGTCAAACGCGGTGGAACCTTGCAGCCTTCGACATAGCCACAGGTGCTCTGGTCAACGGTTTCAGCGCGTCCGTCGGCGGTGCCTATGTCAATGCCATTGCGGTTACGGAATCGGCCGTATATGTCGGTGGTTTGATTGGTGCTGGGAATGGGGTCCCTCGGCAGGGGTTCGCTGCATTCGACACATCCGGTGGCCTTCTTGGATGGGCCCCTTCTACGGACCTCCAAGTTGACGCGATGAAGTTGACGGCTAAGAAGGACAAGCTTATTGTCGCTGGCCGTTTTGCAACTGTGAACGATGTTTCGCAGCGCGGACTGGCTGCTCTTGACCTGACGACCGGGGCGTTGCTCCCTTGGGACGCCCCGAACACTGTCAAGAACGGTAAAAATACTGGTGGCAGCGCCGGTAAAGCAGGGATTTGGGGGTTGGCGGTAGACGATAATGCCGTCTACGGCACTGGATGGGTTTT
Organism: Glutamicibacter sp. BW78; assembly: GCF_002332245.1. Classification (NCBI taxonomy): domain Bacteria; kingdom Bacillati; phylum Actinomycetota; class Actinomycetes; order Micrococcales; family Micrococcaceae; genus Glutamicibacter; species Glutamicibacter sp. BW78. The sequence continues at coordinate 6,504 of NZ_NRGU01000030.1, read as the reverse complement.
TGCCGACGTGGAAACCGGAAACTTGGAAGGAACTTTTTCTGCGGATCCCGATAGTGGACAGATACGTTGGATAGCGGATTGTCACGGAGACCATTATGGAGTTTATTCGGACGGCAAAACGGTTTACACCACCAGCCACGAACATGCTTGTGAGTCTGCTGGAGGAGTTCCCCAAAACCCCTCATCGAATATGCGTCATGCCACAGCGTTGACCGCAGCAGCAAAGGGGACGTTGTCACGAAGCCCGTGGGTTAACAACATCTATAAGGATTGGAGCGGGTACCCCGCACCGGCTTTCGTTGGATGGTGGCCTGATTGGTATACCGGCACGGCGTCGGGAATGGGCCAGGCAGGCTTCTCCATTGTCGGAGACGGCGACTACATGTCGGTTGCTGGCGAATTCGTCGGGCTCAACGGAAAGCGTCAGCAGGGATTGGTACGCTTCTCATCAAACCCACCAGGGGGTGCTAAACAGGGGCCTCGTATTTCTAAAGCTAGCTGGGCTCCGGTGGCTAAATCGAACGCAAGCGGAACAGTTAGAGTCGCCATAGGAGCGAACTGGGACCGGGATGATATCGATCTGACCTATGAATTAATGAGGGTTGGGAAGTCGGGGCCCGTCGCGAAAAAGACGGTGGCCTCCAAGTTCTGGGACCTGCCTACCGTGTCCTTAACTGATACCGGTCTGGCTCCTAGCTCATCACAAAAATATTATGTGACGGTCTCGGATGGAGATGGAAACTCAGTAACAAGTTCCCAAGTTTCCGTAGATGTGAGTAGTGCTGAGCCATCAGCGTATCGGACTGAAGTCCTTGCTGACTCACCGTCCCTGTACTGGCCATTGGGAGGCGCCCCTACAACGGCAGCGCAGGACTGGATTGGTGGCAATGACGGAACGGTCAGTTCAGGTGTCGGCACCACAACTCCTGGCGGGGTTGCAGGAGCTAATTCAGAAGCCTCCACGTTCTCAGGTTCCGCGAATGGTCTCATCGCAACGTCGAAGAATGTTCCCGTGGGAGATGCCTTCACTACAGAAATGTGGTTTAAGACTGATACGAGCCGTGGTGGGAAGCTCGTCGGATACGGCTCCAATAAGAGCGGACTGTCATCGTCCTATGATCGACATGTCTATATGCGTAACGACGGTCGGATGGTGTTTGGGACGTACCCCGGGGCGGCTAAGACTGTCACCAGCACCGAATCATACAACGACGGAGAATGGCATTACATGGCTGCTTCGCAAAGCGGGGATGGTATGCGCCTTTACGTTGATGGGCAGGAAGTTGCTTCAGATCCTTCAACGATCTCAGCTCAGTCTTACACCGGATATTGGCGTGTCGGCGGCGACTCACTCAGCGGGTGGCCTAACGGGCCGACGAGTGAATACTTTGCTGGTGCTCTTGATGAGTTTGCTGTATACGACAGCGCTTTGACTCCGGCTCAAGCCGCAACTCATTACGCGCTCGGTGCGGACAAGGAATTGCCAACTGCTTCCTTTAGTGCCGATTCCGAGGGGCTCGAAGCAACCTTTGACGCCAGTGGCTCTACTCCGGGTGACGGCACCATCTCTAGTTATAGCTGGGACTTCGGCGACGAGACGAGCCCTGGAACCGGAGCAACGTCCACACACGCGTATGCAGAACCCGGGAAATATACCGTGGAACTCACCGTGACAAACGACGCCGGCCTTTCAGCGACGACGTCGAAGGAGGTCACGGTATCTGCCCCGCATGCTATTCCGGTGGCGAAGATCGAGCATGAGATTTCGGGGCTGATGGTGACTTTCGACGGAACAGGCTCTACAGCCAGCGACGATGCGACGGTCGATTCCTATGCATGGGACTTTGGAGACGGGAAAAACTCGACAAAGGCGAAGCCGGAACATCAGTTTGCTGAGACTGGTACCTACACTGTGACGTTGGTCGTCACCGACTCGATGGGTGCTGAAAGCAAACCCATATCCACAACCGTGAGCGTCGAACATGTCGAACCGGTCGCCAAGATAGGACATGACGCGACAGGCTTGTCCGTGGCCTTCGACGGCACCGGTTCCACGGCTTCTGATGGGGCAACGATCCAGGAGTACGCCTGGGACTTCGGCGACGGCGGAACTGCGACCGGTTCCAAACCAGAACATGAGTACGCCGAAGCCGGTCCTTACACGGTGCAACTGGTCGTGACTGACTCCATGGGCGCAAAGAGCGTTTCCGCCTCGGCGAGTCTTGAAGTTGAACCCACTGCGCCGCATGCGGTTCCGGTGGCGAAGATTGGGCATGAGGTTTCGGGGTTGACGGTTGCGTTTGACGGAACGGGGTCCACTGCTAGCGATGATGCAACGATCAAGTCTTATGCCTGGGACTTTGGTGATGGGAAGAGTTCGACCGCTGCAAAGCCGGAGCATCAGTTTGCTAAGGCCGGTCCTTATACCGTGAAGCTCGTGGTGAAGGATTCGACGGGCGCAGAAAGCGAGGTGGCTTCGAAGGCTATTGAGGTGGCTCACGCGAAGCCGGTTGGTGCCTTTACGGCCAAGGTTTCGGCTCTGGCGGTTTCTGTTGATGCGGGTGCTTCGAAGGCTTCCGATGGTGCCACGATGGAGTATTCGTGGGATTGGGGTGATGGTTCGGCCGTTGGGTCGGGAGTCACTGCTGATCACACCTACTCGGAGGCTGGCCCGTATGAGGTAGTGCTGACGGTGACGGATAGCTTGGGGTCGAAGGACACCGTGAAGAAGTCCATCGAGGTCAGTGAAACTCCCGCGGATGCCCCCGTTGCCAGTGATGATTTCAACCGTGATGTTTCCACGGGTTGGGGTACGGCCGATGATGGTGGGGAATGGTCCGGCAAGGCGGGGTTCTCCGTTGCCGATGGTGAGGGCAAGATGGAGCTAAAACCATCCCAGACCCGGTCAACATCGTTGTCTGGAGTCAATGCCTCGGACTTGGACGTTAGTTTTGTGGTTGGGACGGACAAAACGATGGAGGGTGCCAACCTTCACTTCGACACGGGATTGCATCAGGCGGAATCCGGGAATTACATGGTGAAGATCCAATTCAGATCCGATAATTCCGTGCAGGTTGGGCTCGTGAAGAAGGTCAACGGAGTCGAAACGATGGTCGCGAACAAGGTGCTCCCCGGATATATGCAAAAGGCGGGACAGCGTCTGAACGTGCGGATCCAAACGGAGACGACTAGCTCGACAACAACGTGGCGGGCCAAGGTTTGGGAGGCTGGCTCGAGTGAGCCCGGCGACTGGCTTGTTAGCTCGACGGACAACGAGGCCTTGTTGCAGGGGCCCGGAACGATTTCGATTTCGGGGTATCTAGGTGGCGGCGCGACCAATGGCCCAGTAGAGGTCAGTATTGACAACCTCGAAGTCAAGGCCGCAGAAGCAGAATAGTCGCACCACGAGGTGCGCCGCCCCTGAAATTATGCCTCCGGGGTGGCGCACCAACTTGTAAGGGACTCTCCGAGCCTATAGCCCACCGCTAGTGCTTGGGCGATTGTTTTTTCATGCTTTCTTTGGCTGCGCGTGCCATGAGTATCAATCAGATCGAGGGGAGAGGGGCTTCTTCCACGCAGCCACCGGCGGGTGGGGGCCTGCGTGGGCAGTGTGCCGCGACGTCGGACGAGGACCTGGCTCATTCCACCCTCATTTAGGATGGTGCACTCCTCTGAAGACAACGCTCTCTCAGCGAGGTGCCTTGATTCAAGGAGCGTAAAGATGCGGCCCCGCAGACCAGGGTTTTGCTGAACCAATTTTCCTCTTATTGATCCGGTCGCCGTCAAGATGAGTTCGAAAGAACGCAAGTCCACGGTTTCTATTCCCTGAGACGAGAATTCACCAGCGTACTCCGACCCACCGGGGATTTCGCTCAGCTGATGAGCCGCCGTCTGACAAATGTTTGCTCCGGTTACAGGGCGGATGCCGGCACTTTGGATACTCAGACGACTAAATTGAGATAACGCAAACGCGGCAGTAGGAGAGCGGCAGATATTTGCTGAGCAGACGACTAGGGTAGTCACAAGCTGCGGATCGAAATTGTGCTTACTCAGGTTGTCTCCTCCGACAGCGCCAATTGGTTTCCGGACCGTACCGTACAGCGTAGCCGTAGTCCTTGATGGCGAGTAGCGGGAAGAAGTACTTCACCACGGAGCACATGTTTAGGAGATGGCGGATAATTAATGAACAAGCCAAACGAAGCCGCGCGCACATGCTTGATTGTCCACCCGGGAGCAGAACTCTACGGCTCTGACCGAGTAGTCTTGGAAAGTGCGATCGGACTGATTGAACAAGGAATTCGAGTGGTCGCCTATATCCCCACGACAGGGCCCCTCAGCGATCTTTTGCGAGGAGAGGGCGTTACGACGGTTCACGGACCATCACTTGTCCTGCGAAAAAGGCTCCTGCATCCCAAGCGCTGGCCTGAACTGGTCCGGGACTCGGCGGTTGGTTTTTTGGCGGGCCTTCGCATGATCCATCGGTTTAAACCCGACGTTGTCCTCGTCAATACAATTACTCTGCCGATGTGGCCCATTTTGGCTAGATTGACCGGAACCCCCGTAGTTAGTCATATTCACGAAGCTGAAGCTTCTGCTGGGAGATGGCTGCGCCGCGCGTTGTACGTGCCTCATGTAGCTTCTCGTTCAGTGGTCACCAATAGCGAATTTAGCACTGGGGTGCTGGCCGATGCGTTGCCGAGTTTGGCTCGTCGCAGCACTATTCTCTACAACGGTGTGCCCGGTCCAAAGAAACGAAAGATCGTCCGCCCCGAGCTCGTTGGCGAGCTTCGTGTTCTCTTTCTGGGGCGCCTTTCCACGCGCAAGGGGCCAGATGTTGCCATTCGAGCCATTAAGGACCTGAAGGATAGAGGGATACGGGCTCACCTGACGATCGCCGGTGCTGCCTTTGAAGGTAACGAGGCGTTCGAAAGGGACTTGCACGATTCGGTGAGGTCATTGGGGCTGGGAGAGCAGGTGGCTTTCCCCGGTTTCACACCGGACATCTGGCCACTGCTTGGCGAAGCTGATGTGCTCGTTGTGCCGTCGACTGTGGATGAGCCTTTCGGTAACACCGCCGTAGAGGGGATCCTGGCTGGACGCCCTGTAGTGGTCAGCGATACGAGCGGGTTGCGTGAAGCCGCACGCGGCTATGGTTCGGCGCTTTACATACAGCCAAATGATCATCACGCCATCGCGGATGCCTTGCAACGAATTTATGAAAACTGGGAGGACTTCTCAACCCAGGCTGCCATTGATGCGGTGGCTGCTGAAGAGAAGCACTCGCTCGCGACCTATCGACGAAAACTGGCAGAGATCGTCACTACGGGCAAGGTCCAGGCCTAAAGGATCAAAGCAGTCGACAGGTGGCCATAGAAGGAGGAGGAGCGCGGTTCCCTATCCGCCGTCGGCGATGTCCCGCAGGGCTGCGAGGTGCCGGTCCCAGGTCTCCCGCCCCTCGGAGGTGAGTGAAAACCAGGTCCGCGGACGTTTGCCGACGAAGCCCTTACGGACCTTCACGATCCCTGCCGTTTCGAGTTGGGAGGCCTGGCGGCTCAGGACCGAATCGCTGACCTGCAGATGATCCCGTACGACGGCGAACTCCGATTCGTCGGTGCCGGCGATGGCGGCGACCAGGGAGAAGCGCACGGGGTGGGCGAGTTGGTCGGAGAGTTTGAGCCGAGGGTGCTCATCCTGGTTCTCCTGTGCCGTGGTCATTTGTCCGCCTCCCACCAGGCACCGATGACCGAGTTCAGCGTCAGTGCCGTGGCGATGACGAGGGTGAACCAGAGTTCGCCGGAAAACACCGTGGTCGTGAGGATGACGCCGAGCGCCCAGAGGCCACCCCAGATCGCCATGAACGTCACCCAACGCCGGGCGAAACCGCGTTTGGTAGAACGCCCGAAGACCATCATGAAAGCCAGCAGGATCCCAAGCCAGATCAAGAGGGCGATGAGCGGCAGGGCCACGGCGGACTCGTCGAATCGTCCAACGAACCAGAAGGAGATCATGGTCAGGGAACTGATGGCTCCCAGCCCCAGCAGCATGGTGATATGCGGCCAGCTGGCTCCGGAGCGGGAGGCGGACTCCAACCGGCTCGCCTCGTCCAGTAAGCCACGGGCGGCTTCGGCGGTGGGATGGGCGGGGGTGGTTTCCGGCATGGGTTCCGGCGTCGCCGGTTCCAGGGACTCGCGTCGTGCGGCGGCAGTGGCAGCCGCGGAGGTGGAAGCCCAGACGGCGCCCAGCAGGGCGCCGATGGATCCGGCCATGACCGGGAGCTGGGGTTTGCCCGTGGTCAGGCCGAAGATGAATAGGCCGACCATGCAGGCGATGCCCAGGGCAAAGCCGATCCATGCGTAGCGCTGGCCGTTGACTGTCTTTTTCTCTGCTGTGTGCATCTCGACTCCTGGGACGGGGCGGCCGGGCCGGAGAGCCCGACCACCTGACGCACTCAGTTTAGAAAGTACTTTCCATTATTGCAAGTACTCGCGTTGACTCATAAAGAAC